>JANYKU010000048.1 GCA_025358075.1 Ilumatobacteraceae bacterium | reverse complement strand
GTGCCGGGCGGGGCGGCCACCGCTGTTGTCGAACCGGGTGGAGACAGAACCCTTGGGGAGTGGCAGAATCAGGACCTCACCACAGGGGGTACTTCATGGCGATGGATTTGGTCATCGAGGTCGACAACCGTCCGGGCACGCTTGCCCAGATCGCGGCTGCCATCAGTGATGCCGGCGTCAACCTCGCCGCGGCGACGTGCGTCGGCATGGGCGACCGCGCCGAGCTACACATCCTCGTGCCCTTCGCCGAAGCCGCCAGACACGCCTTGGCCATCACCCACCAGGCCGTCATCACCCGCGAGCGCGAGGTCGTCGTGGTCGGGGTCGAGGATCAGCCCGGCGCATTGGCCGACCTTGCCCGAAAGGTTGCCGAGGCCGGGGTCGACATCGACTTGGTGTACGTCGCCACGAACAACCGGGTGGTGTTCGGCTCGAAGGACCTCGAAGGACTGAAGGCGGCGCTCGGTCAGAGCCACTGACCGCGTGCCCGAGGGGTGATGGCGCAAGTGATGGCGGGAAGACGGATCGTCACGGTCGTTGGCTGCCACGCCGAGGGTGAGCAGGGCGACGTGATCACCGGTGGGGTGCTCCCACCGCCGGGTGACTCGATGATGCGCAAGAAGCTCAACTTCGAGCGCGATCACGACGACATTCGGCGGATGTTGATCTGCGAACCGCGCGGGTCGGTCGCTCGCCACGTCAACCTGATCGTGCCGTCGACCCGCGATGACTGCGCCGCCGGAGCGATCATCATGGAGCCCACCGAATACCCGCCAATGTCGGGTTCGAACACGATGTGCATCGCCACCGTGCTGCTCGAGACCGGTATGATCCCGATGGTCGAGCCCGAGACCAGGTTCCGGCTCGACATGCCTGCCGGTCCGGTCGACATCGTCGCCGCATGCCACGCCGGGAAGTGCGTGTCGGTCACGCTGAAGAACGTGCCGGCGTTCGCCTTTGCCCTCGACGCGGTGCTCGAGTTGGTGGGTCACGGTTCGATCACCATCGACATCGCCTACGGCGGCATGATCTACGCCATCGTCGATGCCGCCGCGCTCGGCTTCGAGATCGTGCCCGACGAGGCTCGCGACCTGGCCGTGTTGGGGGAGCAGATCCGAGTGGCAGCGCGAGATCAGCACCCAGTCGTGCATCCCGAGCTCGCTGACATCAAGAACGTTTCGATCGTGCAGTTCGCCGGTCCGTTGGTTCGCGATGGCAATCGAGTCAGCGCGCGCAACACCTGCATCGTGTCGCCCGGTCGCTCGGATCGGTCGCCGACCGGCACCGGCACAACGGCGCGCATGGCGGTGCTGCACGCCCGGGGTGTGTTGCGGGTCGGTGGTGGGCTGACTCACTCGTCGATCATCGGGTCGGAGTTCCACGGCACGATCGTCGGCGAGACTGTGGTCGGCTCGTTTCCGGCGATCGAGGCGACCATCCGCGGCAGGGCCTGGATCACCGGGTTGCACCACTACTTCGTGGATTCCGATGATCCATGGCCGAGCGGCTACGTACTGTCCGACACGTGGGGTACGTCGACTTCCGTCGCCCAGTAACCGTCAGGGCTGACGGCCCGTCCAGGCAACGAGTTGATCGATCAGCGGTGCATCGGTGCCGATGGCAACTGCGTTGGCGAACGGCGCATCGAAGTGCAGGTTGGCCGGCGCGGTGGCACGGAACGCTTCCCAGATCGGCCCTCGATCGGCCATCGGCAGCTCGCGGTGCATGGTGTCGAGCGAGAGTTGGCAGACCCCGTCGTCCCACGCCGCGTGCTGCCCGGTCGCGGTTGCGAGGTCCCACGTATGCGTGGTGATCTCGGAGACGTAGGTGGCGAGCATCTCGGCGCCCGTCATCGTCGCCCACGGCAACACGACGGTGCGCTCGAGAACGGCGTCGTCGGCGCATGCCGCTTCGACATCGGCAGCGGCGGCCAACCAATCAGCAGCCCAGTCGGTGTGCTCGACCACATCGTCGGCCAGGCTGCCTGGGGCGAACGCTTCGTCGCCGCGGCAGAGCTTGTCGACGCGGTGCAGCACGAACACGAGGTGATCGACGAGGCCCTTCACCGTGAACTCGACACACGGTGACGGCAGCACGAGCTGGTCGGGTCGGACGCCGGCGATCACTGGCTCGGCGATGCGCACCGCCGTAGCGAACTGCGGCCGTGGGTCGGTGGTGGTACCGGAGGTGTGAACTGTCTGTGTTGTCATGAGTTGAGCATGCGCTTCCAAACAGGCCACAGTGTGACCTGTTCAGGTGAGAAGATCTCGCTGTGCGCGCTGATCGCCTTGTGGCCATCCTGCTGCTTTTGCAGACACGCGGTCACGTCACCGCGGCCCAGGTCGCCACGGAGCTGGAGATCTCCGAGCGCACGGCGCGGCGTGACCTTGATGCGCTGGGCGTCGCCGGGCTGCCGGTCTACTCGATGCAGGGGCGCAACGGCGGCTGGCGGCTGGCCGGGGGCGGTCGCACCGACCTCAGCGGGTTGACTTCGGCCGAGACGCAAGCGCTGTTCCTGCTCGCCGGCCCTCGAGCGACCACCCCCGAGCTACGTGCCGCGCTGCGCAAGTTGGTGCGAGCCCTTCCCGAGCCGTTCCGCGAACGCGCCGAAGCCGCGTCGGCTGCGGTGGTCCACGACACAGCGAGCTGGAGCGGTGCTCGCGCCGAGCGGCCCGCCCCCGTGCACCTCGACGCCGTGCAGGGCGCCGTGATCGCCGGCCGGCAAATCGTTCTCGGCTACGTGGCCCGCGAAGGTCCGGCGACCACTCGCACCGTGCATCCGCTCGGACTGGCGACGAAGTCGGGCTCCTGGTACCTCGTTGCCGAGACCGAGGCAGGTCGGCGAACCTTCCGGGTCGATCGCATCCAATCGGTCGAGGTCACCGACGAGCCAGTGGTCCGCCCGGCCGGCTTCGAGCTGGCCGACGCCTGGAAGATGATCACGACGGAGGTCGAGCTCGTCCGTACCCCGATCGTGGTTCGCGCCTTGGTTGCTCCGCAGACAATGCCGTGGGTTCGGTTCACATTCGGAACGCGACTCCGGATCGGCATGGCCGTCGACGACGGCCGGGTCGAGGTCGAGATCCGCAGCCACAACGAGTTCTCGATCGCCAACGAGCTGGCCGGGTTCGGTAGGTCGGTCGAGGTGCTCGAACCATCGGAAGTGCGTCGGCGACTGGCGGCGATCGCCGATGAGCTCGTCGCCCTCTACGCGGGCACGGCAGCTTCGGCGAACTCGGCCATCGAGGTGAACCGCCACGTGGGCGATACTTCGCCCGACGGTGTCGCCGTGGCGCCGGCTCCGCCCTTGTCGTGACGGCGGTGGATCCACACCGACGCAAGGCCCAGCGCGGCGGCCGGTTGATGGTCGTGGAAGAGGCTCTCGGCGACGTGCACGAGACGGTCGCGGGCAACCCCAAGTCGATCGAGCTCGGCGAACAGCCGGTTGAAATGCCCGAGCTGCGGCTTGTACGAACCGACGTCCTCGGCGGTCACGATCGCATCGAAGTCGACGCCCAAACGTGGTTTGCTGGCGGCAAATGAGGCTCGATCGATGTTGCTGACGATGATCAGCTTGAACCGGGTCGCCAGCCGCTTCAGTGCCGCCGCTGTGTCGGGGAAGGCAGGCCAATCCTTCACCGACTGGCCGTAGGCCGCGGCGTCGTCATCGGTGACCTCGGCACCCAGTTCTGCCCCGACCCGGCGAAGCGTTTCGCCAAGTACGATCGGGTACAGCGCGCCGGGCATGTCGTGTTGCACGTGCGTCTCGTGGCGCCCGTGGGCCGCGATCAGCGCCTCGTCGTCGAGCCCGAGACCGTTGCGCGCCGCCCACGGTCGCAGGGCGTTGGCAAGGCCGGTTTCCCAATCGATCAGCGTCCCGTAGCAATCGAAGCTCATCGCCTCGAAGCGGTCGAACTCGGTCATTTCCTGCCCTTCCCGTGCTCGCGATAGATCCTGCGCCGCGCCTGGTCGGATGATTTGCGCACCCAGCATCCGTCGAGGTGATCGTTGACCAGACCCATGGCTTGCATGAAGGCGTAGACCGTTGTTGGTCCGACGAACGACCAGCCGCGTCGCTTGAGATCTTTGGAGATCGCTGTCGAGGTGGCCGTGAGGGCCGGTATCTCGGTGGGCGGGTCGGTGAACGTGGCGTGCGGCCACATGTAGCTGGCGATCGATCCGAACTCGTCGATCAGCTCCAACGCGCGGGTCGCGTTGTTGATCGTCGAGCGGATCTTTCCGCCGTGGCGGATGATGCCGGCATCGGCGAGCAGCCGATCGACGTCGGACTCGTCGAAGGCGGCGACGACGTGCGGGTCGAACCCGGCGAACGCGGCGCGGAAGTTCTCCCGTTTGCGAAGAATGGTCAGCCACGACAACCCCGACTGGAAGCCTTCGAGACACAGCTTCTCGAACAAGCGGTGATCGTCGGCGACCCCGAACCCCCACTCGGTGTCGTGGTAGGCGACGTAGTCGGGGGTCGATGTTCCCCACGAGCAGCGGTCGTGCTTGTCGTCGCCTGCGACCACGGTCATCACGGCAGCCATCGTTGCACAGCGAGTGTCGCGGACAGCGGTCGTCGCGCCTACGGTGCGAATCCATGACAACGCTGCCGTCGTATCACGAGCTGCCGACGCTGAACGGCCTGCCCGCCAGCTGGGGACTACTTGGTGCAGGAGGGCCCGACTACTTCGGCTGCCTCAACCTGATGACCCCCGAGAAGCTGGTCGCCTCGGCCAGGTTGGTCACGCGCGGCGCGGTGTTCGCGCTGAACTGGTCGGCCGACCTCCCCGATCCACCGATGTTCGGGCGGCTGCGGCACGTCCACGAGGTGATCGACAGAGCGACCGGCCACGACGACGTGCTGCACAACTGGAACACGCAGTCGTCGTCGCAATGGGATGGCTTTCGCCATGTGAAGAACGTGCCGAACGGTTTCTACGACGGTGTTCCCGATGAGGAGCACGGCGTCGACCACTGGGCCCGACGAGGCATCGCCGGCCGGGCTGTGCTGTGCGACGTCGGCCGCTGGCGTGCCGCGCAAGGTCGACCGCTGCAATACGCCGAGTCCGATGTGATCGAACCCGACGACATCATGGCCACGCTCGACGCGCAGGGTTCACCGCTGGAGCCTGGCGATGTGTTGTTGATGCGCACCGGCTGGACCGAGTGGTATGAGACGGACACGGATGAGGCGATGCGCGCCCAGACTGCCGATCGCGCCAGGCTCAAGGCGCCCGGCTTGCCGTCGGGTGAACGGACGGCAGAGTTCCTCTGGGACCTGCACATCGCTGCGATCGGAGCCGACAATCCCGGCGTCGAAGTATGGCCCCAAGGAACGGGTAACGACCCCGACGTGGTCGCCGCGGTGAAGGCCAACCATCCCGAGCGGATGCACGAGGTCTTCGCTCACTCGCTGTTGCTGCCGATGCTCGGGATCCCGCTCGGAGAGTTGTTCGACCTCAGCCGCCTCGCCGCCGACTGCGCCGAGGATGGCGGCTATGCATGCCTGTTCGTCTCCGCGCCGCTCAACGTTCCGCACGGCGTAGCAACACCGCCGAACGCACTGGCGATCAAGTAGGTGGGTGCACGATCACCGGGATCGCCACCTCATCGATGAGGTCGCCGGTTGCTTTGTCGCGGACCGCGACATGAATGGCGGTCGTTCCAGGCTTCGGTAGATCGAGACTGATCCTGATCATCCCGACCGGCAGGCCGGGTACTTGCGAGTCGCTCGAAATCGTGGCGACGTCGGGGTTGTCGATGCTGGTCGAGACGGTCACCCGGTCGATGGGCGCCGGCGCGCACGTAGCGGTGTCGATGAGGGTCACGGATGCCCCAAACATGCCGCCGGCAACGTCCTCGACCTTGGCGTAGTTGGCGACCAGTGCCAGGGGCTTGCCCGGGTTCGTGCACGCCTCGGGCCGGCGGAAGGCTTCCAGCCTCAGGCCGTGGATGTGCAGCGAGCGCAGGTCGAGATCACCTTGGTACGCAGTGCCGAGTGGGCTGGTGAAGTACTTGCCCGGCATCTCGATCCACTCACCACCCGGACTGCCGTCGTAGGTGCGGTACATCTTGGCCATCACGTCCTGGGCGATGTCTTCGCCGGCGGCGACATCCTGGGTGAAGAAACACGCCAGCCGGAACGCCCACGGCCATGCGTCGGCGAAGAACTGCTCGAACGACGACGACGACGAGGGAATCGCCTCCGATGCAATCAAACGAGGGCTCACATCTTCATCGACACACGACTCACCCGGATGGTTCCCGTCACGGTGAGAAAGGTTGTGCACGGCCGAATCCTCGCAGCGCCGCGCCATGCTCGTGGCGCGTTGACGACGTCACCACGACCGTGCCGTTCGGTAACACTTCGTGCATGACTTCGCTGCTGCCGATTCACGAGCTCGACACGTTCATCTCGACCAGGGATGCGCTGCACACCGTTGCCGAGCACGTGCTGGCGAAGGCGCGGTATCTCGACGATCGGGAGATCAGGCTGATGGCCTTCGCCGGTGGGTTCGCCACACCACTTCTTGCCGATGGTCGGCGGGTGCGCGTCGATGTCGACAACCTCGTGGTCGACGGTCCCGCCGGCTCGCGACGTACTGGGCTCACCACGGTTGAACAGGCTGCCGACTTCGTCGGCATCGAGCCCGGATTTCCCGATGAGCTGTACGCGTCGGCGACGCAGCTTCGTGCCGACCAGCCGCTGAACGTCGATCGTGACGCGGCGCGTGTGCTGGGCACGTGGTACGGCTTCAGTGCAGAGGTGCTCGCCGAGTTCGCCACGGAGATCGTCGAGGCTCACCCGTCGCCGTTGATCCTGTGGCCGGAGCACTTCGATCAGGCGTTCTTCACCGAGGACGAGGAGGAGTCGCGCCGCGCCAACTACGGAGCCTCACCCGGCGATGAAGGTCATCGGGAGCCGTATCTCTATGTCGGACCGTGGGGAGCTGCACCGAGCAACGAGTTCTGGAACGCGACACATTTCAACGGCGCAGTCCTTCCCCTCTCCAGCCTTGTTGCCACAGTCGATCCGTCCGAGACCGCAGCGCGATTCCTGCGCGCAGGACGAGCCCTCCTCGCGCCGAGTTGACGATCAGCGACGTCAATCGAGTCATGGCCGAGATCCCTTTTCGTGATTCGGACGTATGTCTGTGCACGCAAATTGAACGAGGAGAGATTCGATGACGGTGAATCGGTGCTGGTTGCACGGGCGTCGACGCCACCAAACTCAGCAGTGCTCATGGCCAGGTCACGTACAATGGCCACTTGCTGTACTACTTCTCAGGGGACGTCGCGGCGGGAGACATGAACGGTGTCACCATCGACGGCTGGTATCCGGTGACGCCTGCCGGCGGCTCGGCTGAGGCAAAGTGATCGCATGAGGAGAGGAGCTCGTGGGCGACACCTGCGATCCGTACCTCGCCTTGCTATGTCGATCACCGACGAGGCACTTCTCGGAGGCGTCGCGCTGGGCCAGCCCGACGCCATCGAGGAGTTCATCTCGAGATACGAGCGTCGGGTGTACGGGGCCGCGTTAGCGATCGTGCGCGATCGATCGCTGGCTCAGGAGGTCGCCCAAGACGCGTTTCTACGAGTGTGGCGTCACGCCGACACCTACGACCCGCGTCGTCGCTCGGTGAACACATGGTTGATGCGCATCACCCACAACCTCTGCGTCGACGCGTTGCGGGTTCGCCGCCCGCTCGCCGTGGATCCGGCGACATTGCTCGATCTCACCGATGGCGAGCACGATCCGGCGCGCGACATGCACGCCCTCGCCCCGGTGCGCGCCGCCCTCCGCACCCTGCCACCCGAACAGGCCAGAACGGTTCTATTGGCTGCCATGTACGGCTACAACGCGCAGATGATCAGCGAGCTCGATCACATTCCTCTCGGAACCGCGAAGACGCGCATTCGTCTCGGTCTCGAGAAGCTTCGCCTCAGCTTGAACGAGTCGCATGCCGATGAGGAGCTTCGATGAACGAGCTCTCGTGTTCAGCGGTGAGCGATCTCGCCGCAGAGGCCGCGCTCGACGTGCTTCCGGGGGATGAACGCGCACTCGTGTTCGAACACCTCGAGCACTGCGCTGCGTGCCTGCGCCTGGTGGAGAGCTACGTGCGCGCCGCAGACGCTCTGCTCGTCTCCCTGCCACAAGCGGATGTGCCCGAAGAGCTGTCGACCCGGCTTCGATCGGCTGTGCCGTCGGTACCTCGCAGTCGACGCTCGTACGCCAAGCCGTTGCTCGGCGCGGTGGCTGTCATCCTCGTGGCCCTCACCGTCGTGCTGGTCGGGCTGCGAGCGACATCGAACACCCACTACAACCCGCAGGCCGAGGTCGGATCACTCGTCTCACCGTCGAACGGGCACGTCGGTTCCGTGAAGGTCGACACTGGCGCCGACCCGTGGATCTCCATGAACGTCGACGGGGCATCGCTGGCCGACGGCACGTATCGCTGTGAGGTGCTCCTCACCAGCAACGCCACCGTCACACTCGGCAACCTCACAGTTGCCGCCGGAAGTGGATCGTGGAACGGCCCGCTCGAGGTGAACCCTGACCACATCAGCGTCGTTCGGGTCGTTGCCGGCAACGGTGATGTGGTTGCGATGGCCGGCTTGACCCGGGCCGACGTGGGCGAGTCGTAGACGTTGCCACTCGACGTTGGCGTGACCTCGTCACTCGCTGAACAGGAGCTGGTCGAGCCCGCGAGTCAACCCGGTGCTGTGCATGACCTTTCTGGTGGCGAGCAGCGTGCCGGCGGCGTAGGGCTCGGCTCCCGAACCGGCATCGTGGCGGATCGTCAGGCGTTCGTCAGGGAGCCCGAAGATGGTCTCGAAGGCGATGATGAAGCTGGGCAGGCGAACGGAATGGACCTGGGCGCCGCCGATCGTCGCGCCACGCACCTCTTTCGGTCCGTGGGTCTGGTCGATCGCCAGGGCAATTGCCGACTGGGCGACTTCACCCATGCTCTCGGCCAGCTCCTGCGCGGTTCCACTCGGAGCGTCGGCCTTCGAGGCGCTGGCGTAGTCGATGATCTCCCACGACGGAAGGTGGCGGGCGGCCAGCAGGGAGAAGTGCTTGGCGAGCGCAGCGGTGATCGAGAAGTTCCCGGCAGCGATCACGCCGAGGCCGGCGGTGGTTGCAGCTTGATCGATCTCGACGTAGTCCGCAGCGGTGAGCCCGGACGTGCCGATGACGACCCTGATCCCATGAGCGAGCGCCTCGAAGGTTCTGGCTTTCACCGAGCCGGGGTCCGTGTAGTCGACGAGCACGTCGGGCTTTGCACCCGTCGCCAGAACCTCGGCGAGGGTGCGAACGATCGTCATGCCGTTGGCGGGAAGGCCCACGGCTCGGCCGAGGTCTTCGTCGGCGTGCTGCCGGGCGAGTGCCCCGACCACCTCGAATTCGTCGGACAGGATCATGTGGCGGGCGACCACGCTGCCCGTCCAGCCTGTTGCGCCGGCGATGCAAACATTGATGGGCATACGGATCTCCATGATGCGCTAACTCGGTGAGCAGCACTCAACGCTAGAGAGTGATACGCCCGTGTTGCTAGTCGCTGCAGCATCGAGAAGTACGGATAGAAGTCGGCGGCCACGCCATCGTCAGTGGTCGGGATGAGCGTGCAGCCGGTGCCCGTCGTTCGATCGCAGGTCGTGAACTCGACTCGCGGGAGATCGGCCTCGAACGCCAGCGATTCGCGTCGGGGCTCTGAAAACCAACACCGCCCGGACGTCGTGCAGAGACGGGGTTCTGCGTCGAACGTCCGGGCGGGTTGGCCCTGTCAGGTTGTGGCGGATCGCTCCGGGTCAGTCATCATGGTGGTGAGACCGATCGACGTGCGTCAACACGCCGTACAGGCCGTCGACTTCTCCGTTCGGTCCGGCGGTGAACAAGATCGTGTCGGGTCCGCCACTCGTGGCATCGCCGGCCATCAATCCCCACAGACCGTCGATCACCAGCTTGTGGCCATCTGCGCCGCGGACGGTTCCATCGTGCTTGCCAGACCACGGGTCGTACATCTCGATCCGACCGTCACCGAACTGGCCAACGAGCAGATCGCCCGCTGCCTTGCCCCAACTCGCCGGCGCGTAGGCCAGACCCCATGGGGCGTTCATGTCGGTGCCGCGGAAGCGGCGCACGAAGGTGCCATCGGTGTTGAACTCGGCGACGAGGCCGAGACCCTTGCCGGCGATCTCGTCCCCGGTGGCCGGGTCACGCTTGGCATAGGCGACAAAGACGTGCTGAGTGCCTGAGGAGTCGCTGAGCACCTGTGCGTTGAACGGCGCGAACCCATCGGGCAAGTGCCGAACCTGGAAGGCGCCGGGCCAGTTGACCTGGTTCCATGAGCTATCCCAAACTTGGATCTGACCGTTGGCGAAGTCGGCGGCGTATAAGAATTCGTCGCTGCCAACGGCTCCCTCGGCCAGTCCCTTGAAGTTGCCGTTGGGAACGGTCACCATCGACATGGCGGTGGTGCCGACCGACTGGTTCCAAGCGAAGATCTGCCCCTGCTCGGTGGCGAAGATGAACAGCGCAGGTGACTCGTTGAGGGGGAACCCCGTCGTGAGGTTGGCAACCTGACCTGTCGGGTCACCGGTCATCGAGACGGTCAGGCCTTGCTTGGCGACGTCGGATGGCGTGGCGGCCGTGCCACCCTTGTACAGCGTCGACGTGTCGCTGTGGTTGTTCGACACCCAGACCGGCGAGGTCGGCCGCTTCGACAGGCCCCATGCGTTGACGAGGCTCGGATCGACGATTGCCGCTCCGAAGCCGTCGCGGTTGGCAACGAGATTGGTCTGCGAGACGGTGACGTTCGAACGCCCATCCTCGGCGTGAGCCGGAACTGCGGAGACGCCGAGCACCGCGCTGACGAGCACGGCGGCGCCGGCTGTGCGGTACCCCTTGCGTCGTCGGAGACCTGTGAGATTCGCGGCTTCCATACTTGTGCCTCCTCATTTCGGACCAGGCGCGTCGTTCGCACCGTGAGTACTACGTGAGTCGACCGCTCAGGAGATTTTGATTGGGTCAGAAATTTGAAGAAACCACCATCTTGAGGTCAGCGACACCGCCAACCAGGCTCCGACGGCGCCACCAAGGGATCCGGCGGCGAGATCGCCGAGCGTGTCGGCGTACGTGAGATGAAGGTTGCCGACGCCGGCTCGCATGATGCTGTACTCGGCGAGCTCCCAACCGATGGCTGCCAGCGCACCGATGCCGGTTCCGGCGATCCACACCAGACCGGAATCGTTTCGGCGAGTTGGCCTGCCGTTGAGCGCCATGGTGATGCCCCAGACCAACACGAACCAGTTGAGGAAGTGGAGGACGTTGTCGAACGAGTCCCACCGGTCGAAGAGACCGAACAGATTGCCCAACGTGTCGAAGAGAAACGGTGCCGTCAGGCCGATGTCGAGTGCCGCGTTCCACAACTTGCCGCGCAGCCAGCGAACCGGGACGACGAGGGTGGGAATCATGTACAACGGGAACCGATAGACCATGCCCTTGCCCGCAAACCCTCCGACGTGCGGGGCAACGGCGCCAATCACCATGAGTCCGACGAGGAGGACCTTGGCACCGAGAAGTGCCGAGAACGTGGCTCGGTCCGGCAACGGCGCTCGCGTCATTTCGCCGAACGCTACTTGGCCCGCCGTGGGGTGAAGTCGGCTCGGTTGATTCAGCTCGCGGGGTTCGGAACGATGTCGAAGCCTGGGAGTTGGCATCCCGCAGGAGCGGGCGCAGGCGTGATGCGAGTGACGTTCGGGTCGACGGGGGCAGTCCACTCGGTTTGCGGCGCGCGCACCATCTCCCTGGCGATCGCGATCAACTGGTCCGTGGGAACGCGTCCACTGATGGAAAACGCCGTGCCGTCGCGCTCTGCGACCAGCGTCGTATAACCCGGAGTGGTCACGCCTTCGCTGATCCACGCGGTCATTCCGCCGACCTGGATCGCTTTCGGGTTGCTCTCCTCAGCGGTCAGGTAGAAGCCCACCGGTGCGTTCGGCATCTGCCACATTGACAGTGTCTGCGAGGTTCCGTTGACCTCGACGTCGAATGTCGTCTCGAACTGGGGGCGCGAAGCTGAATGTCCGAGCGTCGACCAGCCGGTCGGCAAGTTGAATTGAATGCTCGTGCCGTTCATTGTCAGGCTGTCGATCAGGTTGATTGCGTCGTTGCTCCACTTGTCCTCCCCGGCCGAATTGATGCCCACGTTGATGCATTCGGCCGTGATGGACCGATAGATCTCACCCGGTGAACTGCCGTCGACAAAGGCTTTGACGGTGAACCCTCCAACGATTCGCTCGTCAGTCCCTACCCTGGTCGCGTTCCCGTAATCGAGGTTGACGTTGATCCCGAAGACCGTCCCGTCGGGAGAGATGACGGCAGCCCCGTAGGCGATTGCAGCGTCGGCCTGTTGATGCTCGGTGACGTGGACTGAGCCCGACGATGTGTCCGGCAACTACAGAACCGGATCGGTCGCGGGTATCTGCCTCGTTGTCGTGCTCGGGCCGGATGGGCCGAGCACCTTGTCGTGATCGCCACGGCCGATCACGACAAGGCCGACGATCAAGAGGGTCGCGGCGGCGAGGCCGGCGACGATGACCCACCTCGAACGAGGCGCCGGATCGTCGGCACCGCGGATCGCCGCCAGTTCTTCCGGACGAAAGCGCGACGGAGCCTCGACCGGCGTGCCATCGGCGAGCTCGGTGAAGAGTTCCCGGAGCCGTGTGTCGAGTTCTGTGGTCATTGCGAGAGTTCCTTCCGAAGCCTGGCGAGCGCGCGTGCGGAGGAAACCTCCAGGGTTGTCGATCCTCGCCGCGTTGCGGTGAACGCGGATGAAGGCCTCTTGTGCCAGGTCCTCCGCCGCGGCCGCCGAGCCGGCCAAGAGCAGCGCCAGGCGCACGGTCTTGGCGTACTGGGCGCGATAGAACGCGTCGAAATCGAGAACTGTCTTCGCGCGCTCGACGGGGATCTGCGCAACGATCGCGGTCTCATCACCTGCGTTCACATCTTGGTTGACCCCACGCTCCGAGCGCTGGTTCCACGGCCGTCGACCGATGGATCCGCGCCTCTGTGCGAGCAGACAGAGACGCGGATCGTCTGTGTGCTCGCACAGACACGCGGAAGGGTCCCAATTGCAAGGTGTGTTCGCCACCCTCTCCAGCGCCAATCACGACGGTTCCGACGCTCAGCATGTCGTCAGTCTCGCACGGTAGGTTCGAGGCCGTGTTGGTGACGCCCGCCCTCCTCGAACAGACCACCGAAGAGACGCAACACACGCTCGAGCCGATGATCGATGCTGATTGGTCGGTGCCGGTACCGAACCTGGAATGGTCGTGCTGGCAGACCGGCGTGCACATGGCGGACGGTTACTTCGCGCATGCCTCGCAGGTACTCGCCCAACCGTCGGATGGATTTCTGCCGGCGGAGGTGACCGTCGACGCCGCCGCGAGTCCGGCGCAGTTGCTGACCATCATCAAGACGTGCGCCGGCATGTTGACCTGCGCGGCAACACTGGCCGACCCGGCCAACCGGTCGTGGCATCCGTGGGGCATTGCCGACCCGATCGGGTCGATCGCGATGGGCGTCGTCGAAGGTTTGGTGCATACGTGGGACATCGCCACGGGTCTCGGGATCGACTGGCGCCCGCCCGCCGATCTGTGCGCGCCCGTGTTGGACCGTCTGTTCCCCGACGCGCCCGGCGGCGATCCGAGCGAGGTGTTGCTCTGGTGCACTGGCCGATCAGCTCTGCCCGACCGAGCCCGCCAAGTGAAATGGCGTTGGCACTGCTCGGTGCGGTGAACGATCACGACAGCGTCGCCTCATCGGCATCGGCCAGGTCGCGTGACAGCTGTCGTCGGATGCGGGACCGGCTCGTTGCGACTCGGCCGACGCCCATGATGAGCCGGGAGGCAGCAGTGACCGGATCGCGCGGCGCGCCGTCGATCAAGTCGTTCCAGGTGACCGCCCACGGGGCTGCAATCGCCGAACCGACGCCTGGCAACGTGAGCACCCGTCCCAGAACGGCCACTCGTCGGGGCGACCCGGTGATCGCTGCGGCGTGAACTGGTGCAGCGACCGACGCGTATCGACCAAGCCCATCGGTGAGGTACTGGCGGTAGCGAACGGCGGCTGACCCGGGACCGGCCAAGATCGCTTCGGAAGCGGCGGCGGCGCTTGTCATCGCCGAGGCGATGCCCTCGCCCTGCAGCGGGTTCACGAGCCCGGCCGCATCGCCGACGAGAAAGATCGGACCGCGGGCGGCGACGGTGCCGACCATCCCCATCTTCAACCAGCCACCGAGGCGGTGGCCCTCGACCGCCGAGGCGAGCAGGCCGAGCCGGCGAAGGTGGTCGCAGAAGGCATCGAACCTCGCCACGGCGCGCGAGGCCGAGGTGCGATCGGCTCGCATGCCAAGCCCCAACCCAACGTTGGCGGCCGCGTCTTCGCCGGGGAACAGCCATCCGTAGCCGGGAAAGCCGCGCCACGGAGCCTCGTCCCACAGGGCGATGATCGGTCGGTCGACCTCTTGGGTGATGTAGCCGCGTTGGGCGAATCCCCACAACACGGCTTTCGCGTTGACGAGGCCGGCAGCTGATCCGACTCCACTGGTGGCCCCGTCGGCGCCGATCACCACGTCGGCAACAAGGCATCGTCCATCGTCGAGTTCCACGGTTGCGCCGTTGTGCTCGGCGCGGACGCTGGCAACCCGACCGGTCACCGGCTCCGCCCCGGCCGCGATCGCTGCGTCGCGCAACCACGAGTCGAACCGAAGGCGGGTGATGGCAAGCGCATGGTTCGGGTACGTGCGCCCGGCTCGCGCCGGTAGGAGCACCCGACGCCCGGTCGGGCCGACCACGACCATCTCGCCAACTTCGCGGCCGGCGGGCGGCGCGAGACCGAGCGATGCGAGCAAGGCGAGTGCCCGGGGACCGATGAGATCGCCGCAGGCTTTGTCGCGCGGGAACGTCGCCTTGTCGATCAATGCCACTCGCGCGCCGCCCCGCGCCAGCACGAGTGCAGCCGTGCTGCCGGCCGGACCCGCCCCTACAACCACGGCGTCGACGATCGGTCGGGTCACGACACCTCCGGGGGAGCGGAAACCCGTACAGTGTCACATACCGAAAGGACAACGGATGCGCGCTGATCCTGCTCGTGGATCGCCGACGAGCTTCGCTCAGGCGCTCTTCGCCGGCCTTCCCGCCCGCTACGACCGCCTCGCTGCGGTGCTCTCGCTCGGCCAGGATGGGCGATGGCGGCGCGAGATGATCGACCACATCGCCACGTGCCACCCGGCCACCGTGCTCGACGTCGCCACTGGCCCGGCGGGTGTCGCGCTTGCTCTGGCCGACCGCACCCAGGCAACGATCACCGGCATCGACGTCAGCGCGGACATGCTCGGCCGAGGCCGACGCAACGTCGCTGCCGCCGGTCGGGCAGACCGGATCGCACTCGTGCTGGGTCAGGGTGAACGCCTGCCCTTCGCCGACGCGACCTTCGACGCGCTCACGTTCACGTACCTGTTGCGCTACGTCGCCGATCCGGCAGCGACAATCGCCGAGCTGGCGAGGGTGGTGCGACCCGGCGGCACGATGGCCAGCCTGGAGTTTGCCGTGCCCTCCAGTCGGTTCTGGCGAGCGTGGTGGGTGCTCTACACCCGGGCCGTGCTTCCCATCGCCGGTGCGGCGCTGGGTGGTCGATCGTGGTTCGACGTCGGTCGCTTCCTCGGGCCGAACATCTCCAATCACTACCGACGCTTCTCGGTCGAGGCCACGGTCGCGGCGTGGCAGGCCTCGGGGTTCGCTGATGTGGGCACACGTCGCATGAGTCTCGGCGGCGGCATCGTCATGTGGGGCCGACGTCTGGACGATCAATGAGGCACGACGCGCGCCGTGCCGTGATCGACGATGCTCACCCACTTCCACCGGCGTTCTACGCCGCGCCGCCGAGCCGATCTCGGCGGGCGTGGGCCGATTGGTGGGTGTTGCTCCATCCTCCGTACACGCTGTGGCACCTCTCGTACGTCGCGATCGGTGCCACGATCGCGCCACGCTTTGACGGCGGCAGGCTCATTGCGACGCTGCTCGCATTTCTCCTCGCTGTCGGGGTCGGCGCCCACGCGCTCGACGAGCTTCACGGCCGACCGCTGGGTACTGCGATTCCGGCGTGGCTCCTCGTCAGTGCGGCGGTTGTGAGTTTGGCCGGCGCTGTCACGATCGGCATTCTCGGGCTCGAGCGCGTCGGGTCGGGACTCGCCGTGTTCATCGTTGTCGGCGTCGCCCTCAATTGCGGCTACAACCTCGAACTACTCGGCGGTCATCTCCACAACGACGTCACGTTCGCTGCGGCGTGGGGCGCGTTCCCGGTGCTCACTGCGTACTACGCGCAAGCCGCGACGCTACGACTGCCCGCATTCGCGGCAGCGGCCGCCGCCTACTGGCTGTCGACCGCGCAGCGATCGCTCAGCGCACCGGCTCGCACGTTGCGCCGCCGAGTCGACTCGGTCGACGGAACCATCACCTACCGCGACGGCCGCACCTCGCAGCTGACACGACCGGTGCTGCTGGCCCCGCTCGAGGCCGCCCTCAAAGCGACTGCATGGGGGGTGCTCAGCGTTGCCGTAGCACTCGTCCTCTACCGGACCCTCAACGCCTGAACGGGTCGACCACTCAGCTGCCAGGATGAATCGATGACTAGCCAGGGTTCGACGTTGTCCCCGCGCCAGATCAACCGAGCGGTCCTCGCTCGACAACAGTTGAGATCGTCCGGCGCCCAGATTTTGCCGAGATGGTGGCGGGCCGCGTCGAACTGTGAAGCCACAGAACCGTACGTATCGTTCTGTGGCTTCACAGTTCGAGCCGGATCGAGCCGAACCTCACCGAGGCTGACCGCGGCGGATGATCAAGTCGGCAACGAGCCCGGTCCATCCCGTCTGGTGCGAGGCGCCGAGGCCGCGCCCGTTGTCACCGTGGAAGTACTCGTTGAACATGATCATCCGATTCCAGAGGGGATCCTTCTGGAACTTCTCGTCGGTGCCGAACACCGGCCGACGGCCGTCGTGGTCCGGCAGGAAGATGTCGATCAACCGCTGCCCGAGCTGGTCGGCGATCTGCCCGAGGGTGAGCTCCGACCCCGACCCGGTGGGGTACTCGACGCTGAAGTCGTCGCCGAAAAACCTGGCGAACCGCCCGATGGCTTCGATCACGATGTAGTTCACGGGGAACCACACCGGCCCGCGCCAGTTGGAGTTGCCACCGAACAACCCCGTCGTCGACTCACCGGGGGAGTAGCCGACCGTGTACACCATGCCACCGAGGTCGACCGAGAACGGATGATCGCGATGCGCGGCCGACAGGGCGCGGACTCCGTGCGGAGACAGGAACTCGTTCTCGTCGAGCAGCCAGGCCAACACACGTCGCAACCGATCGGGCGAGACGATCGACAGCAGTCGGCCCTCGCCGCCGTCGCGTTCGTGGATGTGGAACAGCTCCGAATAGTCGGGGCGATGTTTCATGAACCACTCCATCCGCTCGGCGAACCCGGTGAGCTTGTCGAGGGTTTGGCGGCCGAGCGTGATGGTTGCCGCCAGCGGCAGCAGCCCGACCATCGAGCGCACCTTCAGCGGTATGCGATCACCAGCCGTCGTCGCCAACACGTCGTAGTAGAAGCCGTCCACGTCGTCCCACAGGCCGCGGCTGTACATCGCCTCGGCGATCAGCGCGAAGTGTTCGAAGAACTTGGTCGCCAGGTCTTCGTACGTTCGATCGTGGCGCGCAAGAGTCAGCGACATCTCCAAGAGGTCGAGGCAGTACATCGCCATCCACGACGTGGCGTCAGATTGCTCGAGC
>JANYKU010000041.1 GCA_025358075.1 Ilumatobacteraceae bacterium | reverse complement strand
CGGGCCGGCCTTGGCCATCCTCTGGAGCAACTGCGGCGTGAGCAGTTCGGCACGCTCGCGGACTTGCACGGCGGTCATTCCGTCGACGAACGAGCCCTTGCCGGCCTCCTTCTTCGCAGCGCGCATCAGATGCACGAGGTTGCCGAACGAGCTGAAGCCCTCCGCCCCACCGAGCACGTGACCGGCCAGCGCCCGAACGTCCCAGCCGGTGCAATCAGTCGGCTTGATCCAGTCGTCTTCGTTGAACGAGGCGAGCAGCGCCAACATGCGCTGATTCTCCTCAGCGGCCAGGCCGAGGGCCTCGGCTCGCTCGATGGGACGGATGTCGTGCACCGATGTCGTCGTGGTGTTCATGTCGTTCCTCTGTTCGTTCGAATGGTGGTCTCGGAAGCGTGGGCGAAGTACATCTCCATTGCTTCGTCGACGAGGCGGGTCCAGCGGTCGCTGCCGGGATCGTTGGAGATCTGCTGATCGGTGATGCCGGTGCCGATGGCAGTGAGCAGATCGAGCGAACGCTGATCCGTCAATCCGATTCTGGCGAGCCGAGCTCGCAGCCGATCGAGCCCTTCGATCGCGATCGCGAAGGTCGCCGGCGACGGCTCGAAGCCCGGAATGGTGCGCTGGAACATCAGCTGATACCTGGCAGGGTCACTCGTGCAGAACTCGATGAAGAACCGCATCCCGGCCTTCAGGTCGGTGAGGGGATCGCCGGTGCTCTCGACCAGTGCCTCTTGTTCGAGGTAGGCGCGGCCGCCTTGGGCGAACATGGCGTCGAAGATCGCGTTCTTGGAGTCGAAGTACGAGTACAGCGACGGCGCTTTCAACCCCACCACGTGGGCCAGGTCGCGCAGCGAGAGCGCCGCCAAGCCATTCGAGCGCACCAGCTCCCACGCCGCATCGAGGATCTCCTCCCGCGTTGCCTTACGGCGTTCGGTTCGTCGATCACGGTTCGGTATATCTAACACTGTTCGAGATTGTGCGTCGAACGGCTCGATTTGTCAAGTGGGAGCTCGTACCGACCGTCTGGAGCAACGGCGCGCGGCGATGCCAAGTGCCAACAACGCCATGGCTGCTTCGACGATGCGCATGGGATCGATCCCGGTGACGGGCAGCATTGCCGCGGCGGGCGCAGTGGCATTCGACGGTTGCAGCGAGACCGTTGGGACCTCGACGATGAAGATCGCTGACGACGCGATGGTGGCCGAACCATCGCTGGCGCTCACGTCGCACGTGTAGGTCGCGCCCTCGGTGACGCTCGTGACGGTGATCGGAGAGAAGGCCGAGCTCGCCGACCGGGTGACGCCCGTGTTCGATGAACAGCTCAGCGTGTAGTTGGGGAGAGGAGCCGATTCTGTCAACGCCTGAGTGTGTGGCGTTGATGTGGCGAAGGCGACCGTGATCGAGTCGTTCTCGGTCGTGATGTTCGTGATGGTGATCGTGGTGGCCGGAGGCGTGCAGCCGAAGCACTGATCGAAGCCGGTGAGTTGAGCACCGGGGGCGATCGTCACGAGAGTCGCGCCCTGGGCGATCGGGTCCGGGCCGCCGTCCAGGCTGATGTCGAGGGACAGCGGCGTGTGCGACCACCAGACCGCCGGGTAGTTCACGTTGGAGTCCGTCGGGTCGGCCACGAGCGGCCCCGGGTTGCCGTGGTCGCATCCGAGGAAGGCGAGCGCGAACGTGCCTGACGGGACGTCGTGCAGGGTGTAGGTGCCGTCGGCGGCGACTGCTGCGAACAGCGCGTACTGGTTGGGGAGGTAGGCAACGACACAGGCCGGGGTCATCGCCTCGCCATGTGCGTTTCGCACTGTGCCGCTGATGGTCGCGACCGCCCCTGGGGTCAGCTCGGCATCGATTCCCGATTGGACCGTGCCGGCAGCGAGCGTGATCGTGCCCCTGGTGGTGCCGCCGGGGATGTTCCACCACTGGCCGGCAAATGCAGGTGAGTCACCACAGTCGACGAACTGGACGTGATAGTCGCCCGGTCGATCGAGGACCAACAGGTAGTCGCCGTTGCCGTCGGTTCTGGTCAACCCGCCCACGAAGCTGTCGGTCGACGCCTGTACGCAAATTCCGGTCAGCGGAGCGTGGGCGATGTCGCGGACCGTACCGGTGATCGAGCCGGCGGCGGCGAGCTCGGCGTCGACATGGGCGACCGTGACACCTTCGGTGAGGCTGATCACGGTGGCGCCGTCGAGGTTGCCACTCGCCTGCCATACCTGACGGGCGTACGGACCGACCCGGTTGCAGTCCTCGAAGACGACCCGAACATCCATCGGGGGCAACCCGCCGAGGGTGTACGTGCCATCGGTGGCGGTCGAGGTGTTCGCCAACCCGTCGAGCCCGTTGGGCGTGTTGATGATCGCGTTGACGCAGATGCCGGCTACCGGCTGCCCGGTCGGGCCGGTCACCGTGCCGGTCACCGTCGCGGCTGTGGTCAACGAGGCGTCGACCCCTGTGCGAATCGGTGGGCCCGCGGCGGAGATGGTGAGCACGTCGGCGGTGTTCCACGACGGCTTCTGATGCCAGAACTGCGTAGCCCAAGTTGGCGATGGACCGGGTGACGAGAACTGCACTCGATAGTCGCCTGGCGCCAACGGCCCGGTGGTGTACGTGCCGTCGGCAGATGTCTGTGCCCATCCGGATGGTCCCGACGATGTCGGGTTGACGTTGACGTTGATGCCCGAGACCGGTGCCCCAACGCCATCGGTGACCGTTCCGCTAACCGAGGTTCCGCTCAGCAGCACGGCGTCGATTCCCGTGCGTTGCTCTCCCGGAGCGACGAGTACGGCGGGGGAGCTCGATGGATCGGATGCACCGCCGTACCATTGGTCGAGGTAACGCGGCGTGGGTGTGCAATCGCGGTATTGGATCCGTAGATCGGTCGGGGGAAGTCCCGGGATCGTGAAGGTGCCATCGCCGGCCGTGGTCACCTGGCCGACGTTGTCGGCGCCTCCGTTGCGTGGGATGTTCGCCGACACGCAGATCCCCGCAAGTGGTTGCCCGCCGTCGTCAGTGACGGTTCCCGACACGGTCGCCGCCGCCGCGAGCATTCCGTCGACGCCGGATGCAACCGGTCCGTTCAGCACCGAGAGCGACAAGCTCTGGGCGGTCGCCGGCGTGAACTGCTGGTTCCAGTACTGCGTCGCCCAGACCATGCTCGGATCGGAGAACTGGACGCGATAGTCGCCTGATGGCAGTGGTGTTGTCACGTACGTGCCGTCCTGAGCCGTCTGCGCGCCCGCCGATGCTCCCGAACCTGCTGTCGGATTGACGTTGACGTTGACACCACTGATTGGGTTGCCACCGCCATCCCTGACCGTGCCGGTCACCGAGACACCGAGTTCCATGATCACATCGGCAAGCGGCGTGTCCACACCGTCGAGCACCGTGACCGAACTGGCCGACGAACTGTCGAGCTGGCCGAGGTACCACTGCGTTACAAAGGCCTGCGCCGGCCGGCAATCGGAGAATTGCAACAGATACGACCCGGCGTCGAGACTGGGGATCGCGTACGCCCCGGTCACGTCGGTCTGGGCCCCGGGACCGTTCTCGACGTTGACACAGATGCCCTCGAGTGGCGCACCACCGTCATCGAGCACCACGCCCGACAGCGACCCCGTTCCCCCTGGCGGCGCGGCTTGGGCGACGGCCGGTGCCAGACGAGGCGCGACCACGGAAAGTGTCACGGCTAGTCCCGTCACCCAGATGATCGACGAGGGACTTCTACGGGGCGCAACAGGCATGGACAAGCATCGGTTCTGCTTGAGAGAACCTTGAGGAACACTTGACTTGGTCGTTCGATTACGTCAGGAGCTGGCGCGGCGACGTGGTCGGCGGAGGGTGTGGCGGGTAAATCGCGCTGCTCGTCGGGCGACGTGGCGCTGGTGCCGTTGCTCGTGCGTCAGCGGCGCGCGGTGCGGGGCCGCCTGCGCGGCATAGAAGCGACTCTTGGCGATCTCGACGAGCGTCAGGTAGGTCAGGATCATCCCCAAGAGGATCAGGAAGAAGCTGATCGGCAGCGTGGTGAATCCAAGTGTGTGAGCGATCGGTGTGAACGGCAGGATCGCCCCAACGACCGCACAGGCGATCGGGGTGACGAGCATGGGAACGCTCGGTCTGCTGCGGAAGAACGGAACTCGTCGCGTGCGGATGACGAACACCACGAGGGTCTGCGTGGCGAGGGACTCGACGAACCATCCACTGCGAAACTCGGCGTGACTGGCCTTGAGCACGACCAGCATGACGAAGAACGTCATGAAGTCGAAGATCGAGCTGATCGGCCCGAACACGCTCATGAACCTTCGGACGAAGGCGATGTCCCACGCCGCGGGACGAGCCAGCACTTCGCTATCGACCCGATCGGTGGGGATGGCGAGTTGGCCGACGTCGTAGAGCAGGTTGTTGAGCAGGATCTGCGACGGCAGCATCGGCAGGAATGTGAGGAACAGCGACGCGCCGGCAGCGCTGAACATGTTCCCGAAGTTCGACGACGTGGCCATGAGAACGTACTTGAGGGTGTTGGCGAAGATCCGCCGTCCCTCCATCACGCCATCGGCCAGCACGCCGAGGTCTTTGTCGAGCAGCACGATGTCGGCAGCGTCCTTGGCGATGTCGGTGGCCGATTCCACGGAGATGCCGACGTCGGCGGCATGCAGCGCAACCGCGTCGTTGACACCGTCGCCCATGTAGGCCACGTCGACACCGGTGCGTCGAGCAATCTTGATGATGCGCGACTTCTGTTCGGGGCTGACCCGGGCGAACACCGTGGTGTGGGGGATCGCGGCGGCGAGCGCGTCGTCGTCGAGACTGTCCATGTCGACTCCGGTGAGGACTCCATCGACGGTGAGGCCGATGTCGTTGCACACCTTTGTCGCGACGGTTCCGTTGTCTCCGGTGACGATCTTGACCGCGATGCCGATGCGGTTGAGCTTGGCGATCGATTCTCCCGCGTCGGCCTTCGGTCGGTCGACGAAGGTGAGGTAGCCGCCGAGGTGCAGGTCGCGCTCGTCGGCGGCGGTGGGTTGGGTGAGCCCGGTCACCGCTCGGGTGGCCACGGCGACGACTCGCGATCCTTCGCTGAACAGTCGTTGCAGCGTGGCGTCGGCCTCTGGCGCGACGTCGACGCAGCGCTTGATGAGCGCCTCGGGCGCGCCCTTGGTGATCAACAACGTCTCGCCCTTCGGCGTTCGGACCACGACCGACGAGAGTTGACGCTCGTGGTCGAACGGCAAGAGCCCCAGCCGCTCGTATTTCGAGGGCGGCCCCGTGCCCGACGTGATCTCGCCGACTGCCGGCGCGGACCAGAGTGCGACGTCGAGAGCGTTGCCGCCGATCGGGCCGTCGTCGGTCAACGTTGCCTCGTTGCACACCAGTCCGAGCAAGAACGGATCGGTCGCCGGTTGGCCAGTGGGGTCGAGGGCTCGATCGAAGGTGATCGCCCCTTCGGTGAGCGTTCCCGTCTTGTCGGTGAACAGCACTTCGATGTTGCCGAGATCCTCGATCGTGACGAGTCGCTTCACGAGCACTCGCTTCTCGGCGAGTTGGCGTGACCCGGTCGAGAGGCTGAGGCTGACGATCGCCGGCAGTAGCTGAGGGGTGATGCCGATGGCGATCGCCAGCGAGAACAGCAAGGCGTCGAGAAGCGGTCGCGAGAAGGCGACGTTGATCACGAAGATCGAGATGGTCAGTGCTGCAGCAACCCGCACCAGCAACTTGGAGAACCCGCGGAGGCCGGCCTGGAACGCAGTCTCGGCTTGCTTCTCGCCGAGACCGACGGCGATCTTTCCGAACGCCGTTGTCGAGCCCGTGGCGACGACGACGCCGCGCCCCGAACCCTGGTGCACGACGGTCCCCATGAAGGCGCACGAGGGGAGGTCGACCGCGGAGTCGGTGGACGATGGCTCGATCGTCTTGATCGCGGCGACGGATTCGCCGGTGAGGACGGCCTCGTCGCACTCGAGCTGAACGGCCTCGATGAGGCGTACATCGGCCGGTACGAGATCGCCCATCGACAGCGCGATGACGTCGCCGGGAACGAGGTCGGCGACGCTGTGACGCACTGCCGTGTTGTCGCGCCACACCAGCGTTTCGTGCTTGATGTTGGCGTGCAGCGCGGCGACGGCCGCCTCGGAGCGATACTCGTTGACGAAGCCGAGCCCCACGCTGAGGAACACGATCGCGGCGATGATCCCGCCGTCGGTGGTGTCGCCTGTCGCCGCTGACACGGCTGCAGCGGCCAGCAGCAGGATCAGCAGCGGGTTGCGCAGCTGGCGGACGAACACACTGAACATCGTGACCGTGCGGGTGGACAGCACGTTCGCCCCGAACACGGAGCATCGGCGCGCGGCTTCGTCGGAGGTGAGGCCGCTGTCGTGCGTGTCGAGCTTGGCGAGAACGTCGGCAACCGGCTGTCGTGCTGCGTCGGCAAGGGTGATTGCGACGAGCATCTCGACGAACGCTAGTCCTAAACGGCAACTGCTTCTGCCCGCTGTCGACGGACGAACTTTGGTCCTACGCGGCCATCGGGGCCGCGTGCGACCAAAGTTCGACCGTCAGTGGGCGGATGCCGTGGTGAGCGCAGCGGCCGGTTCGGTCGACCGGACGGCAGTCGGGCGGCGCAGGAAGCTGCTCGTGAACGAGACCACGAGACCGGTCAGCGCCACCATCCACCAGACCCGCTCGAAGCGTGCGACCGCTGTCGCCGCCGAGGGCGTTCCGGACCAGGGCCACAACCATCGCGACGCCGGCTGAGGGTCGCCAGTGCTCAACTGTGCCCGGGTGCGTGCCTCGGCCACGGGCGGCTCTGTTCCAACAATCGAGCCAGACGCAACACCACGTCGTCGGCGTGACGGTTGCCAACGATGTGCAACCCGATCGGCAGGCCGTCGGCCGAGATGCCCGCCGGCACCGATGCCGCCGGGGTGCCCCACATGTTGGCCAACATCGCGAATGGCACGGCACCGGCTGGTGGTGCTTGCCGCCCGTTGATCACCGTCGGCATTGGTCCTTCAGCCGTGAACGCGGTGATGGCCGATGTTGGTGTGAGCAACACGTCGATCTGGGAGAAGAGCCGCGCCAGGTCCATCTCGATCTCGCGTCGACGCGTGAGGGCCGCGGCATACTGCCGAACGCTCATCGACTCGGTGCGCTCGAAGGCGGGCCGAACGCCCGGGTCGAGGTCGTCGGCGCGTTCCGGCCACAGGCCTGGCGGCAAGCCAACCCACCGGTCGACCGACTCGAGTTGCGCCCAGATGGGGATGAGATCGTCGAAGCACACGTTGATGTCGACCACATCGAGACCGGCAGCCGCGATCAACGCACGCGCCGCGGCGTCGGTCACGGACGCCACCTCCGGGTCGACGATCGCGAACCCGAGATCGACCGACCAGCCGACGCGCAACCCGGCGGTCTCGATGCGATCGATCTGCTGCTCGTACACCACACCAGCCGGAGGGAGTGATGTGCGGTCCTGCAGGTGTGGGCCCGCCATGACGTCGAGCAGGCGGGCAGCGTCGGCCACGGTGGTCGCCAGCGCGCCGGCCGCCGCAGTCTGGGCGTAGCGACTGCCGCGGAGATCGGGGATTCGCCCGAACGACGGCTTGTGCCCGACGAGGCCACAGAACCCGGCCGGTGTTCTGGTCGATCCGCCGCCATCGCTGGCCGTGGCGAAGGGTACGAGACCGGCGGCCACGGCTGCCGCTGACCCGCCGCTGGACCCGCCTGGTGTTCTCGCCGGGTTCCACGGGTTGCGGGTCACGCCGGTGACCCTGTTGTTGGTGTAGGCCCAGAACCCGAACTCCGGAACCGCCGTCTTGCCGACGGGAACCGCCCCCGCTGTGCGCAGACGATGAACGTGGAGCGAATCCTCTGCGACGGGTGGGCCGCCCGAGTACCACCTCGATCCGCGACCTGTCGGCATTCCAGCGCAGTCGTCGAGATCCTTCACGCCGAACGGCACTCCGGCGAGCGGACCGGGATCCTCGCCGGCAGCGATCAGCGCGTCGATTCGCTGTGCGTCGCGACGAGCGAGATCGGCATCGAGGTGGATGAACGCGTTGAGCTCGCCGTTGCCGGCGTCGATCGCAGCCAGGCATTCCTCGAGCACCTCGACCGCCGTGAACCGGCCGTCGCGGACACCCTCGGCAGTCTCGATGACAGTGCGCACGATGGCGAGTGTAGTCATGAGGCTTGTGTCGCACCGAAGTTTGTGCAATCGTTTGCGTTGACCGAGTTCTGAAAGGTGTGTTCGGGGGTCGAACTGCACAAAGTGGTCTTGTCGCGGAAGGGGAAGCGTGATCGAAGTTGGTGGGGAGGTCGGGCCGATGACCACAGTCGTTGCCGCCCGCACTCCGGCCCTGCGACGGTTGCGTCGCGATGTGCCGGCGATGATCTCCGCCGGAATCCTCGCCCTGCTCATCATCATCGCCACCATCGGGGCGCCGTTGGCCGCCCACTTCACCGGGCATCCACCGACCGAGCAGTACCCCGATGCCATCGCTATCGACGGCCTGCCGATCGGGGTCATGCAGCACCCGTATCTGTCGGACGGGATCACCAGAGATCCGTCCGCAGGGCGGTTCATCCTCGGCGCTGATCGTCTTGGTCGCGATCAGTTGGTGCGGCTGTTCTACGGCGCGCGCATCTCGCTGATCGTCGCGTTCGGCGCGACGGGACTGGCCATGCTGATCGGCATCACCCTCGGCCTGCTCGCCGGTTACAAAGGGGGTTGGCTCGATGCCGTGATCAGCCGAGCGATCGAAACCGCCATGGCGTTCCCATCGCTGTTGCTGGCGGTCGGCTTGTCGGTGGTGGTGGGGCCGGGCCTGTTCAACGTGCTGTTCGTCATCGCCTTGTTCACGTGGTTCTACCCGGCGCGGATCGTGCGCAACGCGACGATGTCGGGCGCCAAGTTGCTGTACGTCGACGCCGCTCGTTCGGTCGGAGCCCGCCCACGCCGGTTGCTGCTGGTGCACATCCTCCCGCAGGTGTGGGGTCCGCTGCTGGTGTTCGGGACGTCGATCGTCGCCAACAACATCCTCTTCGAATCGGGTCTCAGCTACCTCGGGGTCGGGGTGCCACCACCCACGGCCAGCTGGGGGCAGATGCTGTCGGACGGCGTCAACTCCGGGCTGTACCGCGTGGTGCCGGCACTGGCGGTCGTTCCCGGACTCGCCCTGGTGGCGA
The DNA here is from genome assembly GCA_025358075.1 of Ilumatobacteraceae bacterium. Taxonomy (GTDB): domain Bacteria; phylum Actinomycetota; class Acidimicrobiia; order Acidimicrobiales; family Ilumatobacteraceae; genus JAENVT01. The sequence goes on along the minus strand of JANYKU010000041.1, from coordinate 16,457 downwards.
CGATGCTGGCCTTCAACCTCCTCGGCGACGGACTTCGTGACGCGATCGACCCGAAAGCACGACGATGACGCGGTTCGTACTGCGACGATTGGGTGGCGGTGTCGTCCAGGTGGTGATCATCACCTTCCTCGCCTGGATGCTGTTCTTCGTCATCGCCCGCTACACGGGGGCCACCCCGGCGTTGCGCGCTGCCGGCCGCAACCCAAGCCCCCAGCGACTCGCCGAAGTGAGCCACAAGCTGGGGACGGATCGTTCGTACGTCGTGCAGTACGCCAGGTTCTTGAAAGGGATCTTCGTCGGCGACTTCGGCTACTCGTTCAACCAGCGCCGCCCGGTCTCCGTCATCCTCTTCCCGGCCGCCCGGGCTACTGCCGCCGTGGTGCTCGGCGGGGTGGTCGTGTGGATGCTCGTCGCCGTGCCGGTCGGCGCCTACGGCGCGCTCAGGCCTCGCTCGGTGGGCGACGTGATGGGCCGCACCTTCGCGATCCTCGGAATGTCGATACCGATCTTCTGGGTGGCGCCGATGCTCTCGTACTTCTTGGCCTTTCAGCCGACGCAGGGCGTGCTGTTCGGGTTGCACCTCCTGCCCAAGGGCACTCGTATCTTCCCGATCGACGGCTACGTCCGCTTCGGCACCAACCCGGGGCAGTGGGCACACCACCTGCTGCTGCCGTGGTTGGCGTACGCGACGACGTTCGCTGCGATCTACGCCCGTTACATTCGCACGCTCACGATCGAACAGCTCTCGGAGGACTACGTGCGCACTGCCTTGGCCAAGGGCATGCGTACGAGCCGTCTCCTGATCCGACACGTCGGGCGCAACGTCTCGCCGATCCTGACTGTGTTGCTCGGTGTCGACATCGGCATCGCCCTCGGCGGCACGCTGTTCGTCGAGACCGTCTTCAACATCCCCGGCCTCGGTTACACGGGGATCAACTCGATCCAGACGCTCGACTATCCGCTCGTCACCGGGGTCATCACCTTCGCAGCCATCGTCGCCGTCGGTGCGAACACGGTGGTCGACCTCGCCCATGGCTTCCTCGACCCGCGCGTCCGCGTCGGTCGTGGTTGACCCCCCACAGAACCATTCGAACCCACCAACCAAAAAGCAGCTCACCACCAAACCGGAAGGATCACAGATGAGAAACCGAACCCACGATGAGAGTCGCTCACGGCGGACACGAGTCCGCAGGACCCGGACCATCGCCGCCGCGCTGTTGATCGCCTTGGTCGCCGCCGCGTGCGGCAGCTCCAAGTCGAGCACGCCGGCGACCACGAAGACCCCGGGCACCGGCACAACGGGCACGACCGGCACGACCCCGGCTGCCGGCGGCGGGACTCCCGATCCCAACGGCGTGATCAAGGTCGGCATGGCCAAGGGCGACATCGACAGCATCGATCCCAATCGTTGGTATGCAGCGATCACGTGGGGTCTGGCCAACGGGCTGTGCACGACGCTGCTGAGGTACGACGACAAGCCCGGCAACGCCGGCGTCAACATCGTGCCCGGCCTGGCCGACATGCCGACGGTCTCGACCGATGGCACCGAGTACACGTTCAAGCTCCGCGCCGCGAAGTTCGCCAACGGTGACCCGATCACGCCGGCCGACGTGAAGTTCACCTTCGAGCGCATGGCTCATCCCGATATTGCGACGGGCAGCGATGGCTACATGCAAATCGTCGGCAAAGACGACTTCGTGGCGAAGAAGGCCACGGAGATCTCGGGCATCACGACGACGGCCGACTCGGTCATCTTCAAGCTTGCTGGCCCCGACGGTTCGTTCCCGTACAAGGTGTCGCTGCCGACCACGTGCCCCGTGGGCAAGGATGCACCACTGACACCGAACACCGACGGCTCGCTGATGATGAAGTACGCCAGCGGCCCGTACGTCATCAAGTCGTACACGCCGGAGGATTCGATGGTCTGGGTGCGCAACCCCAACTACAACTCGGCGCTCGGCGACCGCGGCAAGGCGAAGGAGATCGACTTCACCATGGGTGTCGACCCGGCCCAAGCCGCGTTGAAGATCAAGGCCGGAGATCTCGACCTCTACACCGGCAACTTCCCGGCCGCCGACGTGTCACAGCTCTCCAAGGACGCCAGTCTCAAGAGTCAGGTCTTCTCGGCTGCTCGGCCGGCGATCCTCACGCTGTTCCTCAACAACACGGTGGCGCCGTTCGACAACGTCAAGGTTCGCCAAGCGGTCAACTTCGCGATCAACCGCAACCAGATTCAAAAGGTGTGGGGCGGGCCGGCCGTTGGGACGCCGACGGATCAGATCCTTCCGCCATCGGTACCCGAATATCGCGACTACAGCGCCTACCCGAACGAGCCCGACCTGACGAAGGCCAAGGCGCTGATGGCCGAATCCGGCCTCACCCTGCCGGTGAAGACCCAGATCCACACGCGCAATGACGTCGCCGGCTTCACCGAGGCCTCCGAGGTGATCCAGGCGAACTTGAAAGAGATCGGGATCAACGTCGAGATCGTCGGCACGATCGGCAGCGTCGATCAGCAGGCCGACTCCGACGCGACACAGAAGACGCCGATGGGCATCGTCACGTTCTCGATGGACTTCCCCGACGGGCAGGCCTTCTTGAACTTGCTGCTCGACCCGGGCAAGCCCGACTTCGGTGGCAGCTACGCCCGCTTCAACGACAAGTCGTTCATCCCCGACTACGAGGCAGTCGCGGCGTTGACCGGCGCGGCTCGGTCGAAGGCCTATCTGGATCTCGACCAGAAGGTGATGACGAACGCCGCTCCGTGGGCGCCGTTGCTGGTGCCTGCTCGCTTCGACTTCGTCTCGTCACGGCTCACGGGCTACACGTATAGCCAGGCCATGGACAACGTCAACTACAACACCGTCGGGGTGACCGGCTGATCTCATGCCCGGTGTCCCGTCGATCATGAGCACCGACGGCTCTTCGCCGGGTGCGACCTGGGGTCGGCCACCTCGAGCAGTGCTCGAAGTGGCCGACCTTACGGTTCGCATCCCCACCGAGGACGGCGTCGTCGAGGCGGTTCGTGGCGTCTCGTTCGCGATCGCCTCCGGTGAGGTGCTCGGCATCGTCGGCGAATCTGGTTCGGGCAAGTCCATGACCGCGCTGTCGATCATGGGCTTGCTGCCGAACAACGCCAAGGCGACCGGATCCATCCGCTACCGCGGCGAGGAGTTGCTCGGTCGTTCACGCAACGAGTTGCGGCACCTCCGAGGTAATCGCTTGGCCATGGTGTTCCAGGATCCGATGACCGCGCTCAACCCGATGTACTCGGTCGGCTGGCAGGTGGCCGAAGCGGTGCGCCTTCATCACAAGATCAAGCGCAATGCGGCCATGCGAAGGGCCGAGGAACTGCTCGACCTCGTCGGCCTGCCGAGGCCGGCGACGATGGCCCGGCAGTATCCGCATCAGCTTTCCGGTGGCATGCGGCAGCGCGTGATGGTGGCCATGGCCGTGGCCAATCAACCCGACGTCATCGTGGCTGATGAGCCGACCACGGCCCTCGACGTGACCATTCAAGCCCAGCTGCTCGAGTTGCTGGCCATCGTGCGCGCCGAGTCGGGGGCGGCGATGATCCTGATCACCCATGACCTCGGGGTGGTGGCCGGCGTCGCCGACCAAGTGATGGTGATGTACGCCGGTCTGGCCGCCGAGCACGGCTCGACGGCCGACGTGTTCGGCCATCCGACGATGCCGTACACCCGCGGATTGCTGGCGTCGATCCCGCGACTCGACGACGTCGGCGGGCGGCTCCAACCGATCCCCGGCGTGCCCCCGTCGATGATCGGACTCAGTACCGGGTGCGCGTTCGCGCCGCGGTGCGCGCACGCCGACGAATCATGTGCAGTGCAGCCACCGCTTGTCGAGGTCGCCTTCGGGCATCGGGTGAGCTGCCACCACCCCCAACGCGGCGCGCTTGATCGGCAGCAGGTGTCGGCAACTCCAGCCGATCACAGCTTGGGTACCGAACCGCTGCTCGTCGTTCGCGGGTTGGCGAAGCAGTTCCGCGTGAAGGCACGCGGGTGGGGGAAGTTCCACTTCGTCGATGCCGTGTCGGGCATCGATCTCGATCTGCGCGCCGGTGAGACGCTCGGTCTGGTCGGTGAATCCGGGTGCGGCAAGAGCACCACCGCTCGACTGCTGCTGCGATTGGAAGAGCCGAGCGGTGGCACCGTGACGCTCGACGGGATGGAGCTGACCGGGCTCGAAGCCAACGCCATGCGCCCCGCCCGCCAGCGCATGCAGATGGTGTTCCAGGATCCGTACGCATCGTTGAACCCGCGGCTCTCGGTCCATGAGATCATCGCCGAGCCATTGATCGTGCACGGGCGGACCGATCGTTCGGCCCGCGTCAGCCAGTTGCTCGAGATGGTGGGCCTCGACCCGACGTATGCCCGTCGCTTCCCGCACGAGTTCTCGGGCGGGCAGCGCCAGCGCATTGGGATCGCCCGTGCCCTGGCCCTCGACCCGGAGGTGCTCGTGCTCGACGAGCCGGTGTCGGCGCTCGACGTCAGCGTGCAGGCCTCGATCCTCAACCTGCTCATGGATCTGCGCGACAAGCTCGACGTCGCCTACCTGTTCATCGCCCACGACCTGTCGGTCGTGCGGCACATCACCGACCGCCTGGCCGTGATGTACATGGGGCGCATCGTCGAGACCGGTACTGCCGGCGAGATCTATGAGGCTCCGGCCCACCCGTACACGAAGGCCCTCATGTCGGCCGTGCCGATCCCGGATCCGACGGCGGAGCGGCAGCGACGCAGGATCCTGCTCGAAGGAGAAGTGCCGAGCCCGATCGAACCGCCGTCGGGCTGCCGTTTCCGAACGCGCTGCTGGAAGGCCGATGACGTCTGTTCCTCGGTCGTGCCACCCCTTTCGGTGATCTCTCCCGGGCGGTTCGTTGCCTGTCATCACCCGGAGGAAGTCGCGTACGTGGAGACCCCCGTCTTGGTGGCGAAGCCAGTTTCGTAAACGTTTGCGTTATATTGGTCCGTCGACTTGAGGAGGTCGTATGCCAGGCCCAGGAAACGATTTGATCGATGAGCTCGAGGTGGAGGCCGTAGCCCGCGTGCTGCGCAGTGGCTACCTGGGTCGGTACGGTCCCGACGACGACCCGGCGTTCGGCGCCGAGGTGCTCACACTGGAGCAGCGCATCGCCGAGCTCGCCGGTGTGGGCCATGCCGTGGCCGTCAACTCGGGCACCAGCGCCATCTGGACCCTGCTGTGCTCGCTCGGCATCGGCCCGGGAGACGAGGTCATCGTGCCCGGCTTCACCTTCGTCGCATCGATGTCGGCGATCATCTACACCGGCGCTTCACCCGTGCTCGCCGAAGTTGACGACACTTTCAACCTCGATCCCCGCGATGTGGAAGCGCGCATCACCGACAAGACGAAGGCGATCCTCGCAGTCCACATGCTCGGCGCCGGGTGCGATCTCGATGCACTCTGCGACATCGCCAACCGCCACGGAATCATGCTCATCGAAGACGCCGCCCAGGCCTTCGGCGGAAGTCATCGCGGTCGCCGTCTCGGTTCGATCGGCATTGGTGGGGCCTACAGCTTCAACTTGTACAAGACCATCACGTGCGGCGACGGTGGCATGCTCGTCACGAATTCGCCCGACGTCTACGAGCGCTGCTTTGCGCTTCACGACCAAGGCCACCTACCACTGCGGCGCGGTGTCGAGGTCGGCAACCGACCGTTTCTCGGCCTCAACTTCCGGATGACCGAACTGTCTGCCGCGGTGCTCAACGTGCAGCTTTCGCGACTCGATCACATCCTGAGCACGCTTCGATCCAACAAGGCCGCACTACGGGCCGCAATCGAGACAGCGCCCGGAACGGGTTTCCGACGGCTCGTCGACCCGGCAGGCGACATCGCCACGCACCTCGTCGTGACGCTGCCCGATGCGGACAGTGCAGCGGCGGTGGCCGGCGAGCTCGGCACGAAGACGCTCGCCAAATCCGGGTGGCACGTGTACCACCAGATGGAGCACCTGCTGCAGCGGCGGGTCGTCTCCGCCTTCGCCCAATCGGTTGCCGACTATGTAGCGGTCCCCGGTGCGCTCCCCGCAACCGATGCGCTGCTCGCCCGCTCGATCACCCTCGGGGTTGGTGTCGTCGATCCCGGAATCGGCTCGGCCTTCGGGATCAACGTGCGATCCACCCCCTCCGATATCGAGCGCGTCGCCGATCGGTTCCGGGCTGCGGTCGAACACCATGTGCACTGAGCCCGCGGACAACGGATGAGCCCTCGGCGGGTCACCCTCGGCGACGTGGCGCAGCGGGCGTCGGTATCCGTCGCCACGGTGAGCCGCGCCCTCAGTGGCGACTCGCAGATCAGTGAGGCGACCCAGCAGCGGGTGCGCCAGGTCGCTTCCGATCTCCGGTACATCCCCAACGTCGCCGCCCGAAGTCTCGTGCTGCAATCGAGCGCCACGTTCGGACTGATGACGCCCGATGTGACCGACCCGATTCACGGGCAGGTCGTCACCGGGTTTCAGCAACGGGCGGCAGAACGGGGCTACTCGGTGATCCTCGCGAATGGGTTCCGCGATGCAGAGACAGAACGCCGCTCGCTGCGCGAGTTCGCCGCGCACCGCGTAGCCGGGGTCGCCGTGATGGGCAGCGTGCTGCGCCAGACCGAGGTGAAGCGACTGCTGTCGCCCAGCCCGACGTTGTTCATCGGGTCGGATCACCTGCCGGCGGTCGGCACCGATCTCGACTTGCCGCGGGGTTGTGTACGTCCCGACGATCGTGACGGAATGGACCAGGTCGTCGCCCACCTGATCGAGCGCGGCTATCGCACGGTTGCCTACGTCAGCGGCTCGTCCGGCGCCAACCAGATCGTTCGCCGCGACGCGCTGATCGCCGCCCTCGCGGCGCGAGGCGCGCCACAGCCGGTCGTGTTCCAAGCAGACGACGTCGACGACGCCGGGCTGCAGGCAGTGACCGCTCAGATTCTCCGCCGCCGTCCCGACGTCGTGGTCTGCTACGACGACAAGACCGCGCTGAGTCTCATGGACGAACTGCGCACGGCCGGGGTGAACCTCCCTGACGAGGTCGGAGTCGTCGGGTTCGACGACATCCCCTTCGCACGGATCTCCAACCCTCGTCTCACAACCGTGTCTCAGCGGTCGGATGAGCTCGGCCGGATCAGTGCCGAGTTCCTGCTGGCGACACTCGACGGCAAGCGACTGCCGCTGTCGCAGCTGATGCCGGTCACCCTGGTTGTTCGGGAGACCACTCCGGGCCCGCGCCGTCGTGCGGGCACGAAGGCCAAGAAGTCGACCGTACCGGTCGCAATCCGATGAAATCGCCCGTTGAGGGCTCGATCGATAAAGGAGCAAGTCAGTGACACGGCACTTCACGAGATGGCCAGTGGCCGAGGGTTACGCCGACCGGCAGAGCTACCGAGCCGGCGACGTCGTCGAGGTCCGCTGCAGCAGCCGCGTCCCGAAGGTGACCGCAGTGGTCACGCGGGTTGGCCGCGAGCGGGTCGAAGTGTGGCGACGCGACGGAATCAGCATCGGCGACCACCCCACACCCGACGACGCCTACGCCAGCGGGTGTGGCTGGCCCGTCGCGTTCACCATCGACGTCGACCCGGCGTGGTCATCGGGCTACTACGAGATCAGTCTGCAGGCCGACGGCGTCACGGGCGAGACGGCGACCGCAGAGGCGTTCTTCGTCGTCAGGCCGGCGTCGGTCGAAACCTCCGCTGCGGCAATCCTCGTGCTGTGCACCAACACGTACAACGCGTACAACCAGTGGGGAGGCAAGTGCCTGTACAGCGATGCGGTGAAGGTCTCGTTCGACCGGCCACTGGAGCGCGGCTACCTGCGCCGTCCGGCGGCGCCCGATGAAGTGCCGTACGAAGGCCGCATGGCCAGCCTTCCCGACGAGCCCGACGAGAAGCATCTCCAGTTCCAGCGTTACCTCACCGACTTCGAGTACCCGATGTGGTGCGGTTCGGGGAGCTGGCACAACTGGGAGCGCCGCTTCGTGATCTGGGCGGAGTCCGAAGGCATCGCCCTCGACTATGCGGTCAACTCCGATCTCGAGTTCCACCCGGAGGTGCTCGACGGTCACCGGCTGATGCTCAGTGTCGGGCATGACGAGTACTGGTCGTGGGCGATGCGCGACTGCGCCGACGCCTTCGTCGAGGCCGGAGGTTCGTGGGCGATCTTCTCTGGCGACACGTGCTTCTGGCAGGTTCGTTTCGAGGACGACGGACGCACGATGGTTTGCTACAAGGCGTTGGCGGCGACGGAGGATCCCGTGGCCGGTACCGACCAGGCGCATCTGCTCACATCGATCTGGTCGCTGCCGTCGATCGGTCGACCCGAGGCACAGACGATCGGCTTGAGCTTCACGCGCGGGGGTTACGCCCGCGTCGGTCAGGCGACGCCGCGCAGCTCGGGTGGGTACAACATCCATCGCCCCGACCATCCGATCTTCGCCGGCACCGATCTCCGTTACGGCGACGTGCTGGGTGGCGCGGCGCGGATCGTCGGCTACGAGGTCGACGGCTGCGAGCTCACCATGGTCAACGGTGACCCGGTACCGACGTATCAAGACAACACACCGGCCGGTCTCGAGGTGTTGGCGACGGCGCCGGCCAGGCTGTTGTCGATCACGCCGACGTACAGCGAGGTCCCAGAGGCGTTGTGGGCCAACACGAATCCGCCGGGCGATCTCGAAGGCGTGGCAACTGCGCTGTTCGGTTCGGCGTCTCCCGAGAACACGGCACGCATCGCCCACAACCATGCCGTGGTCGGTACCTTCACGAAGGGGAAGGGCAGGGTGTTCAACGCCGGCACGACCGACTGGGCGTACGCCCTCGACAGTGACCCCCTCGTTCAGCAAGTCACTCGCAACATCCTGAAGTGGCTGGGCGGCAGCGACTGACCCCATCGGCCGGTCCGGAGTGTTTCGGCGCACCCAGGCAGAGCCGAAGAACTCCACCGGCATCGTCGGCACGTCGGCGAGGCTCTTCGGGCGGATCCGCACCTGGGAGATCTGGGTGCCAGTCGGCCCAGATTGCCTGGCTTGGCGATGCGCGGGATTGGCGCCCAGATCCAGCGACCGCCTCGAACGCGTCGGGCTCAGCGGCGCTTCGCTGTCGACGGTCGCGTCGTGTGGGTGATGAGATGGCGGACGTGCGGGCCGTCGTCGATGACCAGGCTCCGCGCCGGTTGTTGAGTCGCCGCATCGCCGGCCACGGAACGGTGGTGCTGACGCTCGTGCTCCGCCCAGGTCGCCACGGTGAACGTCTCCAACACCCGACCGGGATCCTCGATGTCGTGGAACAGCCCCCATCCGGTGGCGCCGTCACGTCGGCGCATTCGCCGGATCGGTGCCATCGCCGCGGTGAACTGCTCGGCGTTGGCCGGATCGATTCGCCATTCGATGGTGACGAGGACCGGGCCGTCGGCAGGGTCGGGGGCGACCTGCGGCTCGGGCATTGCCCACACGATCGGAGTGATGTCGGGCGGCTCGCGCGTGCCGAGGCGCAGCACGACGGAGGCGATGGCGGTAGCGACGATGTGGGCGAGCGCCGCGATGGCGAGTGCCGAGCGCACCCCGACTGCGGAGCCCAACGTGCCCCAACCCACGGCTCCGACGGACGCCCCGAGCCACACGACCAGCATGGCCACCGACGACGCCCGTCCGCGCACCCACGCCGGTAGCAAGGTCGTGTACATCGAGAAGACGACGTTCATCGTGGCCATCGTCCCGGCCCCGGCGAGCGTCAACCCGAGCAGTGCGACGGGCATCGAGTGAGTCCACGCGAAGGTTGCCGCGCCAACCGCCCAGACCAGCGACGCGCCGATAACGACGACATCGGGCGTGGTCCGCCGGTTGACGCGAGGTAGCAACCACACGGCCGCCACGCTCCGACTCCCATCGCCGTCGAGAGCAGTCCGAACTGTCCGGCGGACGCGTGGAGCTGCTTGCGGGCGATGATCGGCAGCAGGGCCGACAATGCCGACGTTGCCGTCAGGGCCAATACGACGCGCGCGGCCAGCACCTGAAGTCGCGGCGAGTTCAAGAAGTACGCGGCCCCTGTGCGCATCGCCGCGACGATGTGCTCGGCCGGCAACGGCACGGACTCGGCAGGGTGATAGGCGCGGACCACGATCACGATCCCCAGGAACGAGACAGCGTTGACGAGGAACACCGCGCCAGGGCCTGAGGCCGCAATCACAATTCCTGCCAGCGCCGGACCGAGCGACTGGGCGATGTTCGACGAGATCGAGTTCAGGCCGATGGCCGCCGGCAACTGGTCACGTTCGACGAGCTCGGGGGTGAGCGCCATGAATGCCGGCGCGGACATGGTCATGGCACTCGACAGCAGAAACGTCAGGACCAGAAGTTCTGTCACGGTCAGGCGACCCGACAGTTCGAGCGACCCGAGCACCGCGGCGCAGACCATCGAGCACGCCTGCGTGACGATGATCAGGCGGCGCCGATCGACGACGTCGGCAAACGCACCGGCGAGCAGCGCGAGGAGGAAGCCCGGCACGGTCCACGCCGCCTGCGCCAGGCTGACGACCGTCGGTGACGAGGTGAGCGACGTGATCGCCCAACCCACTGCGACGAGATGCATGAACGTGCCGAGATTCGATACGAGGCCGGCGATCCACAACGATCGGAAGATCGTGACGCGCAGCGGCGACCACGGGCCCACATCGTTCGTTGCCGTGTCGGATTCGACGGTGCTCACGGAGACGGAGGGCGGGCGAGGGATGCGAGCAAGTCGTGATCGACGATGTCGTCATACTCAGGATGCCGGGCGATGTAGGCAGCGATGAACCGACACAGCGGAACGACGCGCTCACCGAGCTGGCGCGACCGGTCGAGCAGTGCAGCGGCGGCCGCGCCGGCGATGCCCTTGCCCTCGAACTCGGGATCGACGGCCGTGTGCAGCAACACGCGCCGGCCTTGACGGAAGCCATAGACGATCTCCCCGGCGGTCACTCCGTCCGCCGAGATGACGTATCGGTGCCCAGAGGTGTCGTCGGTGATCGTGACTTCCATGGATGCATGGTGCCACGATCGAACCGGACGCTGCGCACGTTGCTGGTAGCACGTATCTCGACCCGTTCGAGCTTGCTCTCTGTGCAGAGGTCGACCGACAGGCTCGTCCGGCTCGGGTCCATCTGGAAATGACATACAGTCTCGAACCGGGCGTCCGCAGGCAAGGGGGCCAAACAATGACGCTGCAACAGTGGCCGGCCGCGAGACCACCAAGGGATGGGATCACGGAGGTCTCACCTTCGAAGCGTCGTCGACTCCCTTGGCCGCGGTCGTTCGCGACGAACGGGGCCTGCACTTCAACGATCTCCACAAGGCCGAGCGCGGTGGCCGTCCACCGAAGCCGTCGCGCGGCACGATCATCAAGACCCCGATGGCGAAGGCGTTGCCCGTACTGCTCGAACGAGAGCTCCGCATCGCCGACCTGACGGCCGCCAGCATTCTCGGAGCGCTCGGTGATCCGACGGCACCTCGGGTGTTGAGAGTGGTCGTCGCCGACAGCGAACAACGCGAGACGGGTTACTCCATCGTCGTCGCACCCTAGGAGCCGTACAGGAAGGGATCGAAATGCCACCGGAATCGAGCACTCAGAAGGCGCCCCCAGACCGGGAATGCGATGTCGTGATGAAAGGGGGCATCACCTCCGGGGTCTTGTACCCATCGGCGCTGGTTGCAATCGGCGACCGTTACCGGATCCGTGGGATCGGCGGAGCATCCGCGGGCGCGATCGGCGCCGCTCTCGGTGCGGCAGCCGAGTTCGGGAGAGCGAGCGGGGGCTACGAACGGCTCTCGGCACTGCCCAACGAGTTGGGCGACGGACAACTCGCCGCGCTGTTCCAACCTCAGCCCCAGACACGCCCGATGTTGCGATTGATGTTGGCCGCCACCGGCAACGATCGCCCGACATCGGGCACGCCGGCGTCAGTAGGATCGCGGATCTGGTCGATCGGTTCGGCGTTGTTGCGAGCGTTCCCGATGGCCTGCATCATCGGTGCGGCACCTGGCGCGGCGGTTGTCGTGGTCGGAGTGGCGGCGGCGGGTTGGACCAGGGTTGTGTTGATCGCAACCGGTGTCGTGCTGCTCGTGCTCGGGTTGGTGGTCGCGATGCTCTTGCGGGTCTGGCGAAAGTTGACGGTCGACGTACCCGCCAACCTGTTCGGGATCTGTCGCGGGATCAAGGTCGGGTCCTCGCCGGGCCCGGGATTCACGGATTGGCTCGCCGATCGCATCGACGACACCGCCGGCCTCAGCGCAGAGGCCCGGCCACTTCGTTTCGGGCAGATCTGGACGGCGAGCGACGTGTGCAGTTCGGTCGAAGCGCCCGAGCGCCAGGGTGATCTGCGGATGATCACCACGTGCCTCAGTGAGGCCCGTCCGTACGAGTTGCCGTGGGCCGCCAATCGATTCTTCTACGACCCGCGCGAGTGGAGAACGCTGTTCCCGGCCCGAGTGGTCGACGCTCTCGAACTCGATGTGACGACCGAGGCCGAATCCGCGACGCGAACCGATGACACATCGACCGACGAGGGCGAGGGCGACTTCGACACCTTGAAGTGGGAAGAGGCCCTCGCCGCCTCACATGATCCACCGCTTCGCCGGCTGCCGGCTGCGGAGCACCTCCCAGTGATCGTCGCTACCCGCATGTCGCTCAGCTTCCCGTTGCTGATCTCGGCCATTCCCATGTGGGTGATCGACCGTCGTAGCGCCGCGACCCGTCAAGCAGCGGACGCGTTCCGGGCTGCGTCACGAGCCAAGACCGCGCCGCCAACCGACGGCCTGGTGTTCAAGCAGGCGTGGTTCACCGACGGCGGGTTGTGCAGCAACTTCCCCGTTCAGATGTTCGACGCAGCCTTGCCGTCACGGCCGACGTTTGCGATCAACCTCGGACGATTCCCCGCCGACCGCGTTCCCGATGTCGACCAGCGCAACAACGTCGAATGGGCTCGTAACAACAGCTCCGGCCTGCTGCCGGCGTTCAGCGACTTACCGACTCGTGGGGTCGCGGCAGTCGCCGGGTTTGCCAGCGCCGCGCTGAACACTGCGCGCAACTGGACGGACAGCACCCACCTCGAGCATCCCGGGTACCGCGACCGGATCGTGCGCATCCTCCAAACGAAGCGAGAGGGCGGACTGAACCTGTACATGGATGGCGGAACCATCGACCTGCTCGCCAAGCGGGGGACCGCAGCGGGTGAAGCGATCACCGAGCAGTTCCTCGACCCTCACTACCCGACGAAGCTGCCGAGGGCGACGGGATGGGACAACCACCGCTGGGTGCGTTACCGAGCCCTGCTTTCGGTGCTGCCGACCTGGATCAATTCGTACGCGAGAGGGAAGGCGGTGCTCGACATCGCCGACCCGCCGAGCTATCTCCTGACAGCGCGGGCGCAGAAGCTGGCCGATGATCTCACCGCCTCGCTCGACGCGATGCATTCCACCCTCCTCGCCGCCGACCCAGCCGCGCTCGCCGATTTGACCGCCGCGCCGCGCCCCCTCGGTGCGATCCGTCGAGTTCCGCTGATCTGACGAGGAGGTCGGCCACTAGGTCGGAGGTTGCGACATTGCGTACGCAACGCGACAGAACCCGCGCACGTCTTTCGAGCCGTTGACGAAGTTGATCGGGGTCGCCTTCGTCGGCTGCGCGGTCGAGAACTCGAGGGCGACGTCGTCGGCCAACGGCCGATTGGGGTCGTACACGAACACGCGCATGATGTCGGCTGCTCGTTCGTACCGATAGGCGAGTACCTGATGGTTCTCGCCGAGATCCATCGGATTGGCGCCACCGGCGCAGACAAGCCCAAGGCACGACAGATGACCGCCGTCGATGTCGGCCAGGATGCCCGGCAGCTCGTCGTGGATCGATCGCCAGGCGATGCCGCGCACCCACTGGTTGACGAGCCAACTCAACCACGGCAGTCCCTTGTCGCCGTCGGGGGCAGCCATCATTGCCAGATACTTGGTCGGGCCGAGGGGCAGATCGAAGCTTTCCTTCAGGCGCCGACCGACGTACTCGTACAACGGTCCGGTGGCAGGTGCCATGGTGTCTGCGGGGATCGGCTGGTTGTGTTGGAAGTAATCGCGCACGGCGAACACCATCCCGCCGCACAGACCCTTCTGGGCGTTGCCGACCTCGACATCGACGCCGAGGACTTGGATGGTGAACGCGGCCACGTGCGGCCAGTGGTTCGGAAACCGAAACGCTCGACTCGATGGCGTAAACCCGACGACGGCACCCATCTGCACCTCCCTCGAGCTAACTGAGTGGCGCTTCGAGTCGTGGGGCGGCGGACACCAGCACGGCGCCCCGACCTGCTCCGTCACGCCGATTGTGCCGGCGATTGGCCCGGTCGTGATTCCAACCCAACGAGGCCACCCCGAGACCGACGCCAACAACGAGGCTGATGAGCAGCAGACTCCGGCGAAGCCCGAGACGCGGGACCGCGGCCGTCGACGTAGACCGAAGATCGTCGCCCGTCAGCCGCCAGGTTTCGACGATGTGACCGAGCACGTGGATCGTTGTCACCGATACCCACACGATGAAGCTGGCCTGATGAACGGTCACGAGTGTGTCTGCGTTGTTGGGACCAACCACAAGCAGCGCGGCGCCGGTTGCGAGCAACGCGATCGTGGAGATCACGACCAGTGGCGCGGTCGCACGCAGAATGATGTGGGGGGGACCCTTACGTCGATAGGCGGGGTCACCGCTGTAGTACTTCCAGAAGCGGTAGCCGGTGGAGCCCAGCTTCAACACGGCGACCGGAATGAGCAACATGCCGACGAATGCGTGAAGCGCGAACATCCCGTTCACGTCGATCACGGTGAAACCCTCGACGAGCAGCGCGAACAGCAAAACCGCTCCGATCGAAGCGGTCAGTCGCGAGTTGGCGACGACGCCCGTATCGATCGTGTCGAGTTCATCCGTCGCAGTCGCCTGTGCCACCGTCACGAACTATATGTCGAGACTCGTGTTGCGTGCTGCGCGGACGCCTTCGTAGTCGCTCAGGCGAGACCGGTCCAGCGCGGGTAGGCAGGATCGCCGTTCTCGTACTCGATCCAAACTTCCGAGCCGACATCGGGGGACGGCGCGTCTTGGAAGTTGACGGACGGTGTGGCCCATGTCGGCCAAGGATCGACGTCGGGCACGGTGACCTCGAGACGGTGCAGCTGTGCAGGATCGTCGTTGCTGACGACGACGCCGCGGTACACGCCGACGTATCCGGCGTGCGCGCTCTGGTCGACACCCTGGTCGGGCTGCCAGACCGGGTGGTCGGTATCGCCGTATTCGAACGAGACCCACACCAGGTCGCCGATTGCAGGAAGCGGTCCGCCTGATCCGGCCGGCAGTGAGGCCATCGCCCAGACGGCCAGCTCGCCGTACACGTCCGGCACCGCCACCTGCAGCCGCTGCTCCTGCATCGGGTCGAAGTTGTCGACGACGCTTGCGCGGTATGTCCCGCCGTATCCGGTGACCACGCCATGATCATCGCGCACCGATGATGACCGGACAACGTTTCTTGTTCGAGGGGTTGTAGGTTCTGCGCATGGCTGGACCTGCATGCGAGACCTGCAAGTTCTTTGCACCATTCGACGAGCGCGAGGGACAGTGCAGACGTAACGCGCCCCACGCCTTGACTCCTCATCCAGGTGAAGGCGCGCACTTCCGCGCCAGCTGGCCGAGGGTCGACAATCACGATTGGTGCGGCGAGTACGCCGAGGCCGGCCACGCCGATAGGAGTTGAGACCATGGCCGCTCGTTCGTGTCCGGCTCACCTGCAGTGCTACACAGTGAACACCATCCCGGTAGCCGAGCCGTCTCAAGGAGGTCGACGATGCCAAATCCACAACACGCCATTCTGACCAATCTCACCAAGTACCAGTGGTACACGCACATGAGTCGCACCGAGAATGCCGATCTCGGTGTTATCAAGAAGGCCTTGCGCGACCTGCGCGCAGCCGGCACCGAGGTGGGCATCAGCGTGCCTGTCAACATTTGCGTTCTGTTCGGTCCAACCTTGCTCGCCGATCTCACCGGCGAGATCCCCAACGATTTTCAGCCGTACCCCGGATACGAGTCACCCGACGGCAAGATCGCGAAGGCCACGCAGGAAGAGTTGCTGCTGTGGATCCACTCGAGCGACAAAGACTTGTGCTGGGAAGCGCAGTACAACTTCCGTACGGCGGTCGCCGGGCACATGACGGTGGCTCGCGAGACCCCCGCGTTCATCTATCGCAACAGTCTGGACCTCACTGGGTTCATCGACGGCACCGGAAACCCTGAGCCCGAAGATCAGCACGACCGAGGGATCGTTCCGGACGGTCAGCCGGGAGCCGGCGGGTCCTTCTGCATCGCCCAGCGTTGGGTGCACGACCTGAACTACTTCAACGGCCTGCCCTTGGCCGAGCAGGAGGCCTTGTTCG
>JANYKU010000038.1 GCA_025358075.1 Ilumatobacteraceae bacterium | reverse complement strand
CACCAGCACCAGCACCAGCCCCCGCACCAGCACCAGCCCCCGCACCAGCCCCCGCACCAGCACCAGCACCAGCCCCCGCACCTGCCCCTGCACCGCCGCCGTGCCAGGGAAGTGCGTGCTGATTCGGGCAGTGGCCGAGGAACGTACGTGGCATCAATCGACCGCTCGGGTGATGGGATCTCCTGGTGAGATCCTGATCGACGGTCCGGTCGAGCTCATCCGCCTCGGATTCTCTCGGTTACGACAACTCGAACAGACGTGGAGCCGCTTCCTTCCGGATAGCGAGCTCAATCGTCTGCAGGCCTGGCGGGGCTGGCTGGAGTGCAGCGACGATCTCGTTGCTGCACTCCAGTGGTGCATCCGCATGCATGCCGAGACTCACGGGCTCTTCGATCCGTCAATTCGAACCAGCCTCGAGCAGCTCGGCTACGACCGTACGTTTCTGGAGATTGTTGAACAATCGGTCCGCGCGGCCGATGAACCCGAGGTGACACCCGCATCAGGCCTCGATGGACTCGAAGTCACCAACAACTGGGCGCGACTCGCGCCTGGGCTGTCGATCGACCTCGGTGGCATCGGCAAAGGTCTCGCCGCCGACATCGTCGCCGATGAGCTGATCGCCGCCGGCGCCAATTCGGCGTATGTCAGCCTGGGCGGCGACATCCACGCGGCCGGCGAGCCGGTCGATGAAAACGGTTGGCGAGTGCCGCTGCTCCACCCGATCACGGGCGAGCCGGTCGACCACCATTCCCTGTTCTCCGGTGCGCTGGTCATGAGCACGGTGGCATTTCGCCGGTGGAAGCGCGGAGACATCGAGCACCACCACATCATCGACCCTCGCACGGGCAGTCCTGCCGATACCGATTTGATCGCTGTGGCAGTCGCCGATCAGAGCGCGGCGCGCGGTGAGGCGCTGGCCAAGGCGGCGATCGTGTCGGGCAGCGACGAAGGTGCGGCACTGTTACGATCTGCAGATGTGAAAGCCTGGTTGATCAGCGCCGATGGCGTGCAAGTGCTCCAGGGGTCCGACCAATGATTGCCGTCACCACGAAGCTCGCTTGGTACGTCGCCCGGTCCAGCGGCATCGTCGCTTGGGCCACCGTTACCGCGAGCATCCTGTGGGGCCTCACGCTGTCGAGCCGACTCGTGCGCAAGCGCGGCGTCCCCGCATGGCTCCTCGATCTCCACCGGTATCTCGGAACCCTCTCGCTCGTCTTCGTCCTCATCCACCTCGGTGGGTTGGTGGGCGACAACTTCGTGTACTTCGGTTGGCAACAGATCCTCATACCCGGGAAGTCCGCGTGGAAGACCAGCGCGGTGGCGTGGGGAGTCGTTGCGTTCTACTTCCTCGCCGCGATCCAGATCACCTCGTGGCTGATGCGCCACATGAAACGTAAGATCTGGCATGCCATCCACCTCAGCAGCATCGCCTTGTGGATCAGTGCAACGGTGCACACGTTTCTCGCCGGCCAAGACCGTCATAACACGTTGCTGCAGTGGTTCGTGCTCGGCTCGACGATCCTCGTCTTGCAACTCACGCTGTTCCGATTGATCACGTTGCGCAGTGCTCAGAAGTGGGCGCTGCGTCCCGAGACTCCGGCCAAGCCCGACCGGGTCCGCACCGGCTAGATTCAGCGTCGCATGGGCTTCCACAGCAAGTTGAGGGCGGCCTGGAGCACATCACAATCCATGTTGTGCGTCGGCCTCGACCCCGACCCGGCACAGATGCCAGATTCGTTCGCTCGAGTGGATCAGCCCGCATATCACTTCTGCAAGGCCATCGTCGATGCGACTGCCGACACGGTGTGCGCTTTCAAGCCACAATTCGCCTACTTCGCCGCGCAGCGCGCCGAGCCCGAGCTCGAACGGCTCTGTCAGTACATCCGCGACACGTATCCCGATGTGCTCCTGATCCTCGACGCCAAGCGTGGCGACATCGGCCCCACCGCCGCGCAGTACGCCCGTGAGGCCTTCGAGCGCTACGGAGCCGATGTGGTGACCGTCAACCCGTACCTCGGAACCGACGCGATCGAGCCGTTCTTGAGCTACCCGAGGCACGGGATCTTCGTCCTGTGCCGCACCTCCAACCCGGGCAGCGGCGACTTTCAATCGCTCGATGTCGGCGGCCAACCGTTGTATGCCCATGTCGCAACGCGAGCCGCCGTGGAATGGAGCAAGATCGGTCAGTGTGGTCTGGTCGTGGGTGCGACGTATCCCGACGAGCTCGGCGCCGTGCGCACGATCGTCGGAGACATGCCGATCCTTGTTCCGGGGGTCGGTGCTCAGGGAGCCGACATCGATGCCACCGTTGCTGCCGGTGCCGCCAGCGATGGCTTCGGAATGGTGATCAACTCGTCGCGAGCAATCCTGTATGCATCGCCCGACGCCGATTTCGCCGAAGCCGCGGCCCGGCAAGCCGTCGCCACTCGCGACGCGATCCGGCAGGCGTCGAACGCAGATCAGCAGGTCAATGCGTCGACCGAGATGATGCCCGGCGCCAACCGCAGCTGAGCCAGCACCTCGTCGCCGACCTCGCCGGTCGGCGCGATCAGCATGACTGCAGTGCGGGCATCGGCGGCGGCTCCGACGTCCATGTCGGCAATGTTGACGCCGGCATTGCCGAGCAGAGTCCCGACGATGCCGATGACGCCCGGTCGATCATCGTTCTTGATCATCAGCATGTGGTCGGCGGGCGGAACGTCGAAGCTGTGATCGTCGATCATCACGATGCGCTGAGCGCCGCGGCGCCCCACCAACGTTCCGGACAACGACCGGTCGCCGCCGCGCAAGGTCATCAAGTTGACGAAGTCGGCGGAGGTCGCACAGTTCGTTTCGCGAATCTCGACGCCGTGCTCCTTGGCGAGCTGCGGCGCGTTGACGTACGTGACCGGTTCATCGGTGACGGAGCCGAAGAAACCCTTCAGCGCGGCGAGGGTGAGGATGCGTGTGTCGTAGCCGGCGATGTCACCTTCGGTGCAGACCTCGATCTGTCGCGGAGCCCCGCCGACCAGTGATGCGAACAGCCTGCCAAGTCGCTCGGCGAGGGGCAGGAACGGACGCATGGTCTCATTCGCTTCGGCGGCATTGACGTTGACCGCAAATGGTACGAACTCGCCGGCGAGGGCGAGGTGCACCATGTCGGCGATGGTGTCGCCGGCTTTGTCTTGCGCCTCTCTGGTCGAGGCACCGAGGTGGGGCGTGACGATGACTTGTTGCATCGCGAACAACGGCGAATCGACCGTCGGCTCCGTGGCGAAGACGTCAAGCGCGGCGCCGGCGATCACACCGTCGCGGATCGCCTCGGCCAGCTCCGCCTCGTCGACGATGCCACCTCTGGCGACGTTGATGAGACGCATCGTCGGCTTCGCCTTCAACAACAGATCGCGGTTGATGAGCCCCGTGGTCTCCTTGGTCTTCGGGAGGTGGATCGTGACGAAGTCGGCCTCACCCACGACCTGATCGAGCGAGAGCAGTTCGACACCCATCTGCCGGGCCCTGTCGGCGGAGACGAAGGGATCGTATGCGATCACTCTCATGCCGAACGCCTTTGCACGATCAGCGACGAGCTTGCCGATCCGACCGAGCCCGATGACGGCGAGCGTCTTGTCGGCGAGCTCGACGCCCTCCCATCGCGAACGCTCCCAACGACCGGCGGTTAGCGCGGCGTGGGCCTGCGGGATGTTGCGCGCCTGGGCAAGTAGCAGCGCCATCGTGTGCTCCGCCGCCGAGATGATGTTGCTCTGCGGGGCGTTGACCACCATCACGCCGCGCCGCGTCGCTGCCTCGACATCGACGTTGTCGAGACCGATACCGGCTCGACCGATCACCACCAGCTGATCGGCATGCTCGAGCACCTCGGCGGTGACCTGCGTTGCCGAGCGGATGATCAGGCCCTGTGCACCACGGATGTTGACCAGCAGATCGTCGAGGTCGAACTGCACATCGACGTCGTGGCCGGCCGAACGGAGACGGTCGAGGCCACCCTCGGCGATTTCTTCGGTGACAAGGATCCGCGCCATGGCACCCATCGTTACCGCCGAGAACCACTGATCCGAAAGAAATTGGACGATCTGTTCACGTCCGACGAGTTGACAGCTATCTTGAGCCGACGATCCCGTAGCCCGATCCCATGGAGGTTCGATGCCGTTCCCGTTCTTGTCCGCCGAGTGGATGGATGCCGCCAAGGCGATTCGCGAGAAGTATGCGGACCAGGCGGCGGCGATCACGATCAGCGTTCGGATGAACCAGGTCATCACCGACACGCCGTTCGACGATGGCGACATTCGGCTCTTCCTCGACACCTCGTCCGGAAGCCTCGTGATGGAGTCCGGCGAGCTGGAGACGCCCGACCTCACCCTGACCACCGACTACGAAACGGCCAAGAAGATCTTCGTCGATCAAGACCAGGCCGCCGGCATGCAGGCGTTCATGGCCGGCAAGATCAAGGTGCAGGGCGACATGATGAAGATGATGGCGATGCAGACCTCGATGCCTCAGGACGATGTCACCAAGAACATCGCCGAGGAGATCAAAACCATCACCGACGAGTAGTTGACGACGGCTCGCCCGCGGGCTACGTGCGAGCGAGCGGCGCCAGGGCCTCGGCCAGTTCGTCGACCGACCAGATCGAGTCTCGATCAACCGAGTCACCCCGCGACCAACTCTCGATCAACGTGACGTTGCCCCCCTGCACGAAGAACGTCTCGCCGGTGAACTTGCAGCTGGCACTGGCCAGATACGCGACCAATGGCGAGACGTTTGCGGGATCCCATTGGTCGAAGGTGCCCTCGGCCGGCTTCATGATCTCCTCGAGCCCCGGCGTGGCCAGCGTCAGCCGGGTACGGGCGCCAGGAGCGACCGTGTTGCTCTTGACGTCGTAGCGGATCAGCTCCTTGGCGACGATCTGACTGAATGCGGCGATGCCGGTCTTGGCTGCGCCGTAGTTGCTCTGTCCAGGATTGGCGAACAGTCCGGAGGTGCTGGACGTGTGCACCAGATTGCGTGGCCGGCCGAGGCCCGCCTTGTGCTGCTCGCGCCAGTAGGCAGCGGCCCAACGCGTCGGCGCGAAATGGCCCTTCAAGTGCACCCGGATGACGTCGTCCCACTCCGCTTCGATCATGTTGACGAGCACTCGATCGCGCAAGATGCCGGCGTTGTTGACGAGGATGTCGAGATCGCCGAAGGTCTCGATTGCCGCATTGATCAGCCGCTGTGCACCTTGCCAATCGGCGATGTCATCGCCGTTGACGATCGCCTCGCCGCCGAGCACCTTGATCTCTTCGACGACTTGCTGAGCGGGCGTGAGATCGGTACCGGTGCCATCGTTGGCCCCACCGAGGTCGTTGACAACGACGCGTGCACCTTCGCGGGCGAACAGCAGCGCATGTTCGCGTCCGAGACCGCGGCCTGCACCGGTGATGATTGCAACCCGGCCGTCAAGCGCTCCCATGCCGTCCTCCTCCAGACGTAGGCACGCTAGCGAGCCACGATCGGCGCAAATGAATTCAGGCCAGGGTGATGTCGATCGCGCTGCCTCGTGGCAGCAGTTGCGCGGGGAGGATGTCGACACCTTGATACTGAGCGCCGACGAGCAAACCATCGGGATTGCCGCTGACTACCCCGACAGTGAGACCGGCGGCTGTCAACGCATCGGTCGTCTGCTGCAGGGTGAGGCCGGCCAGTGGCACAACGGCAACGACGTCGGGACCCTTGGAGACGGCAACGTTGATCGGGGCGCCACGTTCGAGGGTGGTGTTCGCAGATATGTCCTGAGCGGCAATGAGTCCGACGGCGACGGTGCTGCTGAACTGCGGATCGACCTGGGCGAGCACCAGGCCTTGTGTGGCGAGCGCCGCGGTGGCCTGATCGATCGTCATACCGGTGAGATCGGGAACGACTCGCGGCTTGGGACCGGCCGACACCAGAACGGAGACGCTGGTCTTGAGGGTCACAGTGTCGCCGGCCTTCAACGCCGGCTGATCGGGCACCATCCAACTGATGACGGTGCCGGCAGGAACGGTCTCGTCGTATGCGGGAGGAGCCGGCACCAACACCAGCCCGAGCCCGTCGAGGCTGGCCGTGGCCTGTTGCAAGGTCATCCCAATGAGATTCGGAAGGGGACGCGGTGCCGGCCCGGTGGAGACGATCAGTTGGAAGGGCTGCTTCTCGTCGAGCGAGATGGCCTCGCCGGGTTCAGTGCGAATGACGATCCCAGCGGGGACCGCGTCACTGGCTTCGCGGGTGACGGTCGTGGTCCAGCCGAATCCGGAGATCTCATTGAGGGCTTCGGCTTCGGCAAGGCCGGTGAGGTGTGGCACCACGTACGTGTGGATCGGGTGACGTGTCACGGCATAGGCCGCGCCGCCGCCCGCAGCAGCGACGAGGAGCAGTAGGGGGAGGATCCACCTGAGTCGACTGCGGCGCGGCGCGGGTTCGACATCGATCGCGGCTCGCGTCGTCGCGGCGATCGGCACGGACTCGGCAGTCACCGGCGACGGTGCCATCGGAGCGATGGCCGTTGGATCTTCTGGCGGCAACGTGGGCCGGGCGATTGCCCCAGACGAATCGCCGAACAGGCCCGCGTTCGGCAGGCTGATCGGCGCAGGTCTCGGCAACTTCTCCGCTGCCTGCACCAGCGCCCGACCGAACTCGGCAGCGGAATATCGATCGTCGGGAAGTGGGCGGCCGGCTCGCTCGAGCACTGCGGCCAACGGGCCGAGGTCGGCCGAGACGGGCATCAGCCGACCGATGCGGTTCGACAGGGTCGCCACAGTCGAATCGCCGGCAAACGGCACAGCGCCCGACATCGACTCGAGCATCGTCAGGCACAGTGAGTACACGTCGCCCCTCGGGCCGCGCTCACCGAATTCGGCGAGCTCCGGCGCGGCGTACATCGCCAGGGCGTTGCTGACATGTGCACGGTCGGTCCACAGGGCTTCGCCGACGACGTTGGCAAGACCGACATCGGTGACTCGCAGATGCTGATCGTCGCCGAACACCAAGGTGGAGGGACGAATGTCGCCGTGGACCAGACCGCGGCGATGGATCACATCGAGGGCCTTGCACGTCTCGAGCCCGACGACCAGCGCCTGTGACGGCGACAGGGTGCGTCCACGGTCGAGGTACTCGCGCAGGCTGCCGCCACCGACGTGCTCGACGACGACATACATCGCCTTGCGGTCGTTCCACACATCGGCGCCCCAGTCGTAGATTGCGGCGATGTTGGGGTGCTTGATCGATGCGCCCTGCTCGGCCGCGAAGCGGAAGGCGCGCTCGAAGCCCTCGCCGGCACTGAGGTCGGGATGGACGACCTTCATCGCCACGACACGCCGTTCAACCAGGTCAAAGGCATCGAAAACGGCAGCGTCGACACCACTGCCGCGGCGAGGCCCCAACTTGTAGCGACCCGCCACGACCCGACCGTTGAATTGTGTATCCATCAATGTCATGGGGATCTTTACGCTACCGCTGCGCGGCTACGGCAGGCGTGCAGGTGCGAAACGCGCAGCGCCACGGAAGAATGTCGGCATGAGACGGCCGCACCTCGACCAGCAGCAACGGCGGCTGTTGTTCTGCAGTCTGGTCATCGCCGGAGGCATCGTGCTGGTGATCCTCGGGTTCATGTCGTCGGTCACCGGTCGCAAGGCACTGGCCCTGCCGGCAACGATCGAGAACATCGACCCGGTTCGCGGTGCCGTGCGGGTTCCGCAGCAGACCGAGGTCTTCGTCGACCTGCTCGCCGGGTACACCGGGGTGCTCGTGATCGACAACATCGAACTGCTCACCGTCGACCCGAACGATCCGAACGACCCCAACGCCCCGGCGCCAGCATCCCCCGGTCAACAGGTGACCCTGCCGGCAACGACGATCTACGAACGGGGCAACGCCACCCTCACCTTCGTGCCGTCGAAGGGCGCCAAGATCCAGTCGTTCACCCAAGGCACGCACACCGCGACCGTCATCTACTGGAAGATCATCGGCGGATCGCGCCAGCGATCGAGCAACTACACCTGGACGTTCTCGGTCTTCTGAGGCACACAGTTGCGAGCCGGCGACCGCCTCACTCCGGCAGGCTTCCGGTGGTCAACAACTCCTCGAAGGCGGCGTCATCGAGGATGGGCACACCGAGCTCTTGGGCCTTGGTGATCTTGCTCGCACCGGGGGTGTCGCCGACGACGACTGCGAAGGTCTTGGCACTCACGCTTGCGGGGCTCTTGCCACCGCGTGCCTTGATCGCCAGCTCAGCTTCCTCACGTGAATACTTCTCGAGCGTCCCGGTGACCACCACTGCTTTACCGGCAAGCACGGGCGCCAGCCGGCTGACCTCGACGCGCCCGAAGTCGACTCCGGCACGTCGCAGCTTCTCGACGAACGTGCGGTTGGCGTCGATCGCGGACCAGCGGCAGATCGAGCCGGCGATGACCGGACCAACACCTTCCGTCGTCGCCAACGCGGCCTCGTCGGCGGCGAGTATCGAGTCGAGCGTGCCGAACGCCAGGCTCAACGATTCGCTGGCCGACGGCCCGAGGCCCTTGATGCCGAGCGCGGTCAGCAGTTTCGGCAGCGGGCGGGTCTTCGAGCCCTCGATCGATGCGAGCAGCTTGTCGGCGCTGATGCGAGCGAAGCCCTCGAGACCGAGCAGCTGTTCGGCCGTCAGCGTGTAGATGTCGGCCGGGTCGTCGATCAGCCCGGCATCGCTCAGTTGAAAGACGGTGCGCTCTCCAAGACCTTCGATGTCCATCGCTCCGCGCGACGCGAAGTAGATCACGCGTTGATCTCGTTGGAAGGGGCAGGCCGGCTCGACGCAGCGTGTGTCGGCCTCGCCTTGCGGGCGAACCAACTCCGTCGCCAACGGGCACGGGCAGATCTTCGGGAACTGCCACGGCTCGCTGCCTTCCGGGCGCAGCGACAGCACCGGGCCGACCACCTCGGGGATCACGTCGCCGGCCTTGCGGACGATCACCGTGTCGCCGGGGCGCACATCCTTGACGCGTACTTGGTCTTCGTTGTGCAGTGTTGCCATCCGCACCGTTGACCCACCGACGAACACCGGATCGAGCACGGCGAATGGCGTCGTGCGACCCGTGCGCCCCACCGATACCTGGATGTCGCGAAGGATCGTCGTACGTTCCTCTGGGGGGAACTTGAAGGCGATGGCCCATCGCGGCGCACGCGACGTGAACCCGAGCCGCAGGCGCTGCTCCAGCTCGTCGACCTTGGCCACCACACCATCGATCTCGTACGGCAGCGTGTGGCGATGCTCCTGCCAATGACCGGCGAAGTCGAAGACTCCGGCAACGTCGTCGACGACACGGATCTCGGGGTTCACCGGAAATCCGAGCTCACCGAGGAACTCCAACGTCTCGTGATGGCTGGTGAACTCCGGCCCGCCGATCACCTCGCCGAGCTGGTAGCACCAGAAGCTCAGCTCCCGAGTGGCGGTGACTCGTGGATCTTTCTGGCGGAGGCTGCCCGCACCGGCGTTGCGGGGATTGGCGAACCGCGGCTGCCCGGCGAGCGCGGCGCGTTCGTTGAGCGCTTCGAAGCTGGTGATCGGCATGTACACCTCGCCGCGCACCTCGACCACTTCCGGCGCGCCGCGTGGCAGGCGCTTGGGCAGGCTGGCAATCGTCGCTACGTTGGCGGTGACGTCTTCGCCGACACGACCGTCGCCGCGAGTGGCTGCTTGGACGAACTTGCCCTGTTCGTAGCGCAGACTCATCGCCAGCCCGTCGATCTTGAGCTCGCAGACGAACCGCGCAGTGACACCGGCGAGCCCACGCGAGACGCGATCACCCCATTGCGCCAGCTCGGTCTCGTCCATGGCGTTGTCGAGGCTGGTCATCGGAACGCGATGAATGACCGGAGCGAAGGTCGCCGACAGCGGCGCTGCGCCCACCTGTGAAGTTGGCGAGTCCGCCAAAGCCAGCTCGGGATGATCAGTCTCGAGCTTGAGCAACTCGCGAACGAGAAGGTCGTAGTCGGCGTCGGCGATCTCGGGACTGTCGAGGACGTGATACCGCTCGTTGTGATGGGCGATCTGTCGGCGGAGCTCGGCAGCGCGGACGGCACGCTCGGTCATGCGTGCGAGTGTAAGCAGCTAGGCACCGAGTGAGAAGCGCGTCGCCGCAGCCTGGTCCCTGACGCGTTCACTGACGTCGGCCGCCAGACGGTGGACCCGCTCGGCGACTGCAGCGGTGTGCGTTCCGAGGCCACATTCGGGAGTGATGATCGATTGCTGACGCAGCTGCGTGGGATCTGCGCCGCGATGCACCAGCTCGCACCACAACTCGGAGAGCTTGCGCCACGGCCGTTCCGCCGATGTTGCGATCGGGCCCTCGGTGGGGACCGCACCCCAGGCGATCGTGCCCCCATCGCTGAGGAAGCGCGCCAAGTAGCCGGCTGAATCGAGCAATCGAAGGTCGACCGGAACCGACAGCACGTCGGGGCCGATCGCCACGAGCGAGGCGATATCAGCGGTCGCACACACATGCAAACCGGTGACCGCGATCGGTTCGATGGCAGCGAGCGCAGCCGAGACCAGATCGACCGCGACATCCGGCGGAATCGGGAACTTGGCACCCATCAACTCATCGAGTGTCGGCTCGTCGATGAACACCACCTGGCGGCAACCGGGCAGCGCTTGGGCGACGATGCCGACGAGTTGACGAACACGGCAGCGAACGGCGCGCACCGAGACTTCGAACGCCACCTCGCTGCTGAGCCCGGCACGCACGAGCGCCAGACCCAACGTGACCGGACCGACGAACTGCCACTTGACAGGTTCGGTACGGCCGGCCGCGGCCGCGAGGAACGCCCGCCAACCCCCGAAGGCATCGTGGTTGAGGTCGGTGATGACCGGAGCCTCGGGATCGAAGCTGTTGGCATCGAAGGCGATGCTGCCGTACTGACCAACGGTGATCCCGGCCAGACCGACCAAGGCCTGCGGAATCATCCCCTCCGCCGGGGAACGCTTCGGGAGCGTCGGAATCGCCGGTAGCGCCAACGTGGTCAGCACGAACTCCGCTGCGGCGGCCGCGTCGCGATGCGGGAGGCTTCCGATCCCTGTGGCGATACCACTTGGCAGCTGAGCACGATTCAAGTCCGGGTCACCCCCCTCGGCGACATCGTTCCACTCGCAACGGGCGGCGCACGAGCCGAACCGATCATGCCCCTCGTTGGCCACGAAGGCCTCGAATCGGCAAGTGTGGAGACATGCGCTCCGCCGGGTCCCGTCTGCTCGCTGCAGTCGCGGGCCTGTGGTGGCCACGAACCCTGTGGCTCGCCGTCGCCATCACGGGCGCGTGGTCGATCGGCGATGCGCTCGACGGCCGATCCGCCGGCCTTCGGGCGACGATCGTCGTCGTCGCCTGGCTGGCGTGGGGCATCGGGGTCGTCGCGCTCGTTGTTCCTTCGCCGCTCGGGCTCACCATCATGCGGATGCTCAGCACCGTGTCGTGCGGTGCCGCATTGGTCAGCTGGATCGGCGGCGCCGTGCCGGCGGCCGGCGCGGTCTTCGTCGTCTGCACGTTGACGTGTGGGGTGTTCGTCGGCGGAGCGGACTTCGGTCAACGATGCGTCGAGGCTTCCGCCTACGGAGACGAGCAACGCTTCCTACTTCGTCCTCCGGCAGCATTCCTGTTACCGGTCGGGTTGGCCGGATTGGTCTGGGCTGCCGCGGTGGTAGCTGCACCACTTCTGCTCGGGTCGAAGCAGTGGATCATCGGCGGGCTCTCGGCCATCATCGCCGGACTGCTCAGCTGGCTGCTGTTGCCGCGGTTCAACGTGCTCGCCCTGCGCTGGTTGGTGCTGGTTCCTGCGGGAGTCGTCGTGCACGACCAGGTGGTGCTGGCCGAGACGTTGATGGTGCCACGTCCCGACGTCGTGCGAATCGAGCTGGCCCTGGCGGAAACGGAGGCCGCCGATTTCACCGGCCCTGCCGCGGGTCATGCGATCGAGATCGGGCTGCGGTCGATGGTGACCGCACCGTTGGCAAGGACGAAGGCTTCACCGCGGGGTACGGCACTGCACGTGCAATCGTTCATCGTCGCCCCGACGCGACCGGGAGCAGTCCTGCGCGCGTCAACCCAGATCTCACCCATGTGGAGAGCCTTGACGCACCCAGGTGACCGGGAAACACTCCCCGATCAGGCGGCGATGCCGCCGCCGAGCACGTAGCTGTTGCTTGCGTCGTAGAACACGACGCTTTGGCCGGGGGCCACGCACCGCTGCGGTTGTTGCCAGTGCACCGTGTTGCCATCGAGACCGGCCGGCATCGCTGCGCCATGAGCGCTGCACTGCACCATCACATCACCGGTGTACGGCTGATCAGCCCACACGAGCTGCTCGACGGTGAGCTCGGAGACGTAGAGGTCGGCCTCGTCTCCGACGACGATGGTCGCGGTCGTGCGGTCGATGGCCGTGACGTAGCGCTTCGGCCCACCGCCGGGCAGCCCGATACCTCGACGCTGGCCGACGGTGACCATCTCGATCGCCGGTACGTCGCCGAGCACCGCACCGTCGGAGCCGACGACGGTTCCCCGTCGGAACGGAATTCGCGCGCCGAGAAACGCTTCGCGCCCGCCGGTCTGGGTGATGAAGCACACGTCCTGACTATCGGGCTTCGTTGCGGTGCGCAGACCGAGGGCGATGGCGCGCTGACGGACTTGCGCCTTCGTGAGATGACCAACCGGGAAGACGGTGCGTCGCAGCTCGCGCTGCGGAAGCATGTGCACAACGTAGCTCTGGTCTTTGGCTGCGTCGGCGCCGCGGTGCACGAAGAACCGATCACCAACGACGTCGACTCGAGCGTGATGCCCGGTAGCAACTGCGTCGAAGCCGAGCAGGTCGGCACGTTCGCTGAGGCGCTCGAACTTCAGGTGGCGATTGCATTCGATGCACGGATTCGGTGTGAGCCCCTGACTGTGGGCACGCACATACGGATCGACGACGTGGGCGTTGAAGTCGTCGGTGAAGTTGAACACCAGATGATCGATCCCGAGCTGCTGCGCGACGCGACGAGCGTCGTCGACATCGGCGACCGAGCAGCACCCGGTGTCGCTCTCGCCGCCCCAAAGCCGCATCGTGACACCGACCACGTCGTGCCCGGCGTCGATCAGCTCCGCCGCTGCCACCGACGAGTCGACACCGCCACTGAGGGCCATGAGCACCTTCATGCGGCTCGCCCCGTGCGCAGGCGACGCACCGCGTCGATGATCACCGTCGTCGCCCGCGCAACGTCTGCCTCGGTCGACGTGCGGCCGAGTGTCAAGCGCAGCGCGCCGCGAGCTCGTTCGTTGGGTACACCCATCGCGGCCAGAACGTGTGACGGCTCCATGGCACCGCTGGCGCACGCCGACGCCGCGCTGGCACACACCTCTGCCTCGTCGAGCAGATACAGCAGTGCCTCGTTCTCGATGCCGCCGATGCACACGTGTGCAGAACCAGCAACCTTGTGCGCCCGGTCAACCGTCTCGGTGACGTCGTCGAGACCATCCTGCAGACCGTCGACCAGGCAGTCGCGCAGACGACCGATGCGCTCGTTCTCAGCGGACCGCTCGTGGTCGGTTGCACGCAGCGCAACCGTCATGGCGACGATCCCAGCAACGTTGTGGGTGCCGCTGCGTCGGTCGCGCTCTTGGCCGCCGCCCACCAACAGGGGTGCGAACGCCGAGCCGGCGCGTGCCATCAAGATCCCCACGCCCTTGGGACCACCGAACTTGTGCGCCGAGAGCGAGAGCAGGTCGACGTGCGGCGTGATCGTGCGCAGATCGAGCCAATTGGCGGCTTGCACGGCGTCGGTGTGGATCGATGCGTTGGGCGCGTTACGGCGAACGATTGCGGCAACACCGGCGAGGTCGGTGATGGTGCCCACCTCGTTGTTGACCGCCATCACGCTGACGATCGAGACCGGGTCCGTCGAGGTGACGAGGGCGCTGGCGAGCGCATCGTGATCCACTCGACCTGTGGCGTCGACACCGACAACCAGACCGTGCCGCGCCTCGACGGCGTGCAGCACGGCATGGTGCTCGACCGCCGGGCACAGCGCCACACCACCTCGACGATCGAGCGTGCCGAAGATCGCAGTGTTGTCGGCCTCAGTGCCACCACTGGTGAAGATCACTTCACCCGGACGGCAACCGAGCACGTCGGCGACATCGTCGCGAGCCTCGTCGATCGACTTGCGGACCTGCCGGGCGAACCGATGCGACCCTGACGGATTGGCGAACTGCTCGGTGAGAAACGGCAACATCGCCGCCACTGCGTCGGCACGCATCGGTGTCGTCGCCGCGTGGTCGAGATAGGTGTAGCCGTTCTGCACGGATCCAGGTTAGGCCCGCCCATTGGCCGACGACAGGGGTTGTGGTCGAAGATGAGGCGATGGATGGCTACACCAACTCGACCTACGGAGATGCCTTCGCCGACGTCTATGACGACTGGTATCACGACGTCAGCGATGCCGAGGCGACGGTTGATTTCATCGCCGAGGTTGCGAGTGAGCGCGCCGATCTTCCCGTGCTCGAGCTCGGGGTGGGTACCGGTCGGTTGGCGGTACCGTTGGCCGCGCGCGGGTTGCAGGTCGTCGGAGTGGATGCCAGCGCGGCGATGCTCGCAAAGTTGGCCGACAACGATTCGTCCGGTCTGGTCATCTGTCACCTCGGCGACATGGTCGATGGTCTCCCGGCCGGTCCGTTCGCTGTCGTCTTCGTCGCCTTCAACACCTTCTTCAACCTGCTCGATGCGGCGCGGCAGCGGGCCTGCTTCGCCGCCGTGGCAGCGTGCCTCTCGCCGGATGGGGCATTCGTGATCGAGACGTTCGTCCCCGAGCCTCGGTCGGGGTCATCGGTCGCGGTGCGGTCGATGACTACAGACACCGTGGTCCTGACGGTGGCAACGCACGACGAAGCAACTCAAACGGCACAGGGCCACTACATCTCCCTCAGCGAAGCCGATGGGGTACGCCTCCGTCCGTGGGCGATTCGCTACGCCACAGTCGAGCAACTCGACGAGATGGCCGCCCTCGCCGGGCTTGGTGTCTCCGAGCGCTGGGAAGATCCGAACCACAAGGAGTTCACCGCCGACAGCCCTCGTCACATCACCGTGTATCGCACAAATCACCGTCGCGTCCGTCCAGAAGGGGGACCGACGTCCTAAGCTGAGGGGCGCTGTGAGTCAACTGCGTCTCAATCCACTCACCGGGCGGTGGGTCACGATCGTGGCCGAGCGTGCTGAGCGACCGACCGACTTCGCGCCCCGCGTCGCCCAGGTCGAAGCCGATCCCGGTCGTCCGTGCCCGTTCTGTCCCGGCAACGAGGAAGACACGCTTCCGCCACTCGATACCGTCGCCAAGGGCGGTAAGTGGAAGATGCGTGTGATCCCCAATCTGTACCCGGCATTCGATGGCGACGAGCCGTTCGCCGTCCATCACCTCGGCCCCGTGCACGTCGAGGCCGAGGCCAGCGGCACGCACGAGGTCTTCGTGTTGACCCGCGATCACGATTCCAGCATCCATGCCCTCACCGACGCCGACTGCGCCGAGATGATGATGGTGCTGAAGCGCCGATTCCTCGAGCACGCAGCAACCGCCAACGTCCGCTACACACAGGCGATCATCAACCACGGCCGCGAGGCAGGGGCATCGATCGCCCACCCCCATGGCCAGCTGCTCGGGCTCCCATTCGTGCCGGGAGAGCTCCTCGAAGAGCAGCGGGCGTTCAGTCGCTTCGAAGGCGGATGCATCCTGTGCGCCACGCTCGAAGCCGAGCTCGGCGAAGGCGAGCGAGTGCTGTTCGCCAACGACGATGTCGTGTGCGTCTGTCCGTTCTGGAGCGGCTCGCCCTACGAGCTGCTGATCATCCCGCGCAACCACGAGCTGCACCTCACCGACGCCACCGACGCCACGCTCGCGGCGGTCGGCAGGTCGATCCGCAACGCGATCGAGATGCTGCGCGACACCCATGGCGACGTGTCGTACAACATCGGGTTCCACACCGCTCCGCACCACTACAACGGGGCGTTCCACTGGCACGTGCACCTCTGGCCGAAGCTCGTCACGACAGCCGGCTTCGAGCGCGGCACCGGCGTGATGATCAACATCGTCTCGCCCGAGCAGGCGGCCGCTCACCTGCTGCGCCAGTCTGTCAAAGCCTGATCCGCAGCGCCCGTGTCACGGCTGCTCGTGACCACCGAGATCGCGGCGACGCCGCAGCAAGTCTGGAACGTCGTCGAGCGCGTCGAAGATCATGTCGAGTGGATGCATGACGCGGTGGCGATCCGGTTTCAGACCGACGCGCATCGCGGTGTCGGCACGTCGTTCCTGTGCGACACCAAGGTCGGGCCCATCAAGCTGGTCGATCGCATGGAGATCACCGAATGGGTACCGGGGTCGACGATGGGTGTGCGGCACGTCGGCTTGGTCACCGGCAGCGGCAGGTTCACGCTGACACCGATCGACTTCGGCCGCCGCACTCGATTCACCTGGGAGGAATCGTTGAGCTTCCCATGGTGGTTCGGAGGCCCGGTCGGATCACTGGTGATCGGGCGGCTGGTGTTGCGGATGATCTGGACCCGCAACCTGCGCAACCTGAAGCGGATCATCGAGGCCGGAGTCGGGCAATAACTCCCTTCGACCAGTTGAGCGATCGCGGCCAAACGACGCGGTTGCGCCGGCTCGTCGACCACACCCTTCGCGACGACTATCGAGTGCAAACGCAAGGCCTCTCCCTCGTATCGACGCACTCGTTCAACCACATCTTCCGCGTCGACACCAGCTACGACGACGGCCGGTACGCGGCCCGCGTCGGAGCGCCACTACGAGTTCATCACGACGGCGTCGAGGAGCTCGAGGCCTCGTGGCTGAGCGCACTCTCGATTGCCGCGATCCCAGTAGCCACGATGATCCCCGACATCGCCGGCCGACACGTCGTCAGCGCCGAGTCGACACTGGTCACCGGTGTGCGGCCGGTCTCGGTCTTCACGTGGGCGACTGGTCGAACCGTGCGCGATCGGTTGACCATCGACGTCATGAGAAAGCTCGGCGAGATGCTGGCCGCACTCCACGATCACGCTGCCGGCTGGAGGCCCGACGTCGACGTCCCGAGCGGCCTCGTCGCCGACCGTGTCGTCTA
>JANYKU010000140.1 GCA_025358075.1 Ilumatobacteraceae bacterium | reverse complement strand
GAGGTCCTCGATGCGATCACGCGCTTCATCCACGAGATCCGAGATCGCGTGGGCAGTGGACTCGGCGGCGTTTCTCAGAGCGTTCGACATTTCAGCTCACTTTCGTTTCTGCAAGGCGGAGCAACTGACTCCGTGTTGTGGCCGTGCCGAAGCAGTACCCAGTTTGTCGTTGCTTCACACGCCACTCATGGCAGGCATGACCGGGCCGTGCTGTCGGTAAGGTCATCGTCGACCTTTCGAGGGAGGAGGCACCTTGGCCACGACTTCTGCTGACGCCGCTGCCGCGCACCGTTGGGGAGAGCAGACCCAACGAGCGATCGAGAACTTCCCGGTGTCGGGCGAACGAATCCCCCAAGCGATGATCGAAGCGCTGGCGATGATCAAGGCCGAATGCGCCATCGTCAATGGCGAGCTCGGCGTCGTACCCATGCCGATCGTCGAGGCAATCCGGCAAGCCGCGGATGAGGTCGTCAGCGGGGAGATGGCCGATCAGTTTCCTGTCGATGTGTTCCAGACCGGCTCCGGCACGAGCACCAACATGAACATGAACGAGGTGATCGCTCATCGCGCCGCCGAACTGCTCGGCGAGCACGTGCACCCCAATGACCACGTCAACGCTTCGCAGTCGTCGAACGACACGTTCCCATCCGCCGCCCGCGTCGCCGCCGTTCTGCAGCTCACCACCTGCCTCCTCCCCGCCTTGGATTCGTTGCGCGTCTCATTGCTCGACCTCTCCATCCGCCATGCCGACACGGTCAAGATGGCGCGTACTCATCTGATGGACGCGGTGCCGATGACGTTCGGGCAAGAGGTTGGCGGGTGGGGGCGTGCCATCGAGTTGTCGAGCCAGCGCATCATGGCGACGTTGCCGCGCCTCGCCGAACTGCCACTCGGCGGTACCGCGGTTGGCACGGGTCTCAACGCGCCGGACGGCTTCGGTTCGCTCGTGGCCGCGCGACTGAGTGCCCGGACGGGGTTTACGTTCACCGAGGCGCAGGATCATTTCGAGGCACAGTCGAGTCAAGATGTGATCACCGAGGCCGCGGCGATGCTGAAGGTCGTCGCCCTCGCACTCCACAAGGTCGCCGGCGACCTTCGGCTGCTCGGCTCCGGCCCGAATGGAGGCCTCGGGGAGATCCGACTGCCAACGCTGCAGGCGGGAAGCTCGATCATGCCGGGCAAGGTCAACCCGGTCATCCCGGAGATGGTCCAGCAGGTCGCCGCGCAGGTCGTCGGAAACGACGCGACGGTCACGTTCGCCGCGACGCTTTCG
This sequence comes from Ilumatobacteraceae bacterium, assembly GCA_025358075.1. Classification (GTDB taxonomy): domain Bacteria; phylum Actinomycetota; class Acidimicrobiia; order Acidimicrobiales; family Ilumatobacteraceae; genus JAENVT01. Next base: position 35,698 of record JANYKU010000140.1, on the reverse strand, counting down.
ACATTGCAGATCAACACCGCAATGCCGGTGGCCGCCCGCAGCCTGCTCTCGTCGATTCACCTGCTTGCCAACGCCACGGCACTGCTCGACAGCCGGTGCATCAGGGGCGTCGAGGTCGACGAGGGCCGAATGCGGCGCACTGCCGAGCGTTCGCCGGCCATCGTCACCGCACTCGCACCTCGCATCGGCTACGACGCCGCCACGAAACTGGTGCATCAAGCCGAGGATCGTGGCGTATCGCTGGCCGAGCTGATCGATGAGCTACCCGACGGCTCGGCCGCAAGATCCGTCGTCGGGGCGCTGCTGGCGATGGCCCGGCCCCACGATTGACACCGATCGCAACCCGGGGTAGCGGTCCGCGTTTAGAGGCAGCTCCACTCGGGGTATCAGGTCGCCGTGAAATGGGCCGGGTTCGACCTCGCGATATCTACCGATCACTGCTGCTGACATGAACCCCGACGCGACCAGCACCGAGCGCCGAGCCTTCGACGCGGTCCCAGCCAGCGCGCGTGCGGCACGTCGTTACGTCACCGATCTCTTGCGCCTCGATGGAGCCCCGGCCGCCGTGATCAGCGACTACTCGCTCGTGGTCAGCGAACTGGTGACGAATGTGATCGAGCACGGTGGCGGCGCCCACCTGGAGATCGCCCTCGACCTCGGTGATCCGGAGTGGTGGCGACTCGAAGTCGTCGGTGCGGCCCCGATCGCCCCGAAGCAGCTCTCGGCTCCAGAGACCTGGAGCGTGGCCGGCGCGAATGCGGTCTCCGGCCGAGGCCTTGGCATCGTCCGACAACTGATGGACGACGTCGTGATCAGCGCGGCCGACGATCGGGTCACCGTGACGTGTCGTCGACGGCGCTCCGACTCCCGTTAGCCAGCCGGCCGCGTCGCCACCGTCCCACGAGCTTCTTGACCTCGGTCGCCCACAGCACGAGGCTGGACAACCCGATGCAGATCATCCAGTTGCCGATCGAAAGCCGCGTGGTGTCGAACGCGTCGTTGAGGAACCCGATCTCGACCACACCGACCTGCAAGAGCGCCGACAGCCCGATCGCCCCCCACAGCATCCGGTTGGTGAACAATCGATGGAACGCGCTGACAACATCCGAGCGCGCATTGAAGGCGTTGAACAGTTGAGCGAAGACGAGTGTGGTCAGCGCCATGGTTCTGCCTTCGGCGATCCCACCGGAACCACCGAGCAGCCCTCCGGACAGACCAAGATCGAGTGCCGCCAAGGTGGCGAGTGCCGTCGCCAGGCCGACCCAGACGATGCCGATCCACATCTGTCGATCGATGACCCGGTCCTCGGGCCGGCGTGGCAGACGCAGCATCACGTTGTCCGGTGGTGGGTCGACGCCGATTGCCAAGGCAGGCGCGCTGTCGGTCAACAGATTGACCCACAGGATTTGTGTAGCGAGCAGCGGCACCGCCATCACCTCGCCAGTGGCCTTGAGCCCGAGTGCCCCGGCGAAGATCACACCGAACAGCATCGTCAACACCTCGCCGATGTTCGATGACAGCAAGAAGCGCAGGAACCGGCGGATGTTGGCAAAGATCGCTCGCCCCTCGCGCACGGCAACGATGATCGTGGCGAAGTTGTCGTCGGCGAGGATCATGTCGGCCGCTTCCTTGGTGACATCGGTGCCGGTGATCCCCATGGCCACGCCAATGTCTGCTGCCTTCAACGCCGGCGCGTCGTTGACACCGTCGCCCGTCATGGCGACGACGCTCCGATCCGCCTGCAGCGCGGCAACGATGCGAAGTTTGTGTTCCGGGGAAACGCGGGCGAACACGGTCGCCGTTCTGACCTGGGCGCGCAACTGATCGTCGTCGAAGCCCTCGATGTCGGTACCACTGACTGCAACGGCTCCGAGCTCGGCAATGCCCAGATCTGCCGCGACTCGCGCGGCAGTGCGGGGATGATCACCGGTGATCATCAGCACGCGAATGCCTGCGGCGTGGGCTTCACCGACCGCCACGATCGCCTCCGGCCGAGGTGGATCGATGATCCCGACCATTCCGAGATACACGAGCTCGCGTTCGGTCGTCTCGTCTTCGCTCGGTCGGTCGTCGTCCGGTAGCTGGCGGTATGCCACCGCCAAGGTTCGCAAAGCTCGATCGGCCAGCCGAGCAACGGTCGCCACGATCTCGCCGCGCCGGTTCGCGGTGAGCTGACGGATCTCGCCGGCGGCCCGCTCGTGCGTGCAACGCGTCAACAAGACGTCGGGAGCACCTTTGGTCACGACCGCGATGCGGCCCGCTCGCTCGGCGTCGACGGCAAGCGTTGTCATCATCTTTCGCTCCGACGTGAACGGGATCTCGCCGACTCGCTCGAAGCGCGCCTGTCGCTCTTCGGTGAGTCCGATCTTGGCCTCGGCCACCAAGAACGCTGCCTCGGTCGGATCGCCCTGGATCACCCAGCCGTCATCCGATTCACGCAAGACCGCGTGATTGGCAAGGCTTCCGCCACCGAGCACGAAACGAACCTCGTCGAGCAACACCGGATCGGTCAGTGGCTCGCCATCGACCAGCAGCTCGCCCACCGGTCGATAGCCAGTGCCGGTCACGCCGACTTCACCTGATGCCGTGACGATCACCTCGATCGTCATCTCGTTCTTCGTCAACGTGCCGGTCTTATCGGAGCAGACAACCGACGCCGAGCCCAACGTCTCCACCGACGACAGCCGTTTGACGATGGCATGCTGGCGCGCCATTCGTTGCACCCCGAGGGCCAGGACCACCGACAGGATGGCCGGCAGACCTTCCGGCACGGCAGCGACCGCCAGCGAGACCCCGACCAGCAACACGTCGATGAGGTCACGGACGTGGCTGATGTGGTTGGTCAGCAAGATCGCCGCCATCACGACGACCGCGATGATCCCGACCGCCACTCCGAGCATGCGCCCGATCAGATCGACCTCGCGCTGCAGCGGTGTGCGATGCGCCTTCGTACGACCGAGCAGACGGGCGATGGTTCCCATCTCGGTGTTCATGCCCGTCGCCGTGACAATTGCGCGGCCACGACCGCGGGTGACCGCCGTGCCGTTGAAGACCATGTTGACGCGATCGGCGACCCCTGTCGGTGCTTCCAGTGCGGCCACGTCCTTCAGCACCGCTTCGCTCTCGCCGGTCAGCGACGCCTCGGCGACCGTCAACGACGCCACGGTGGCAAGGCGTGCATCGGCGGCGACCGCATCTCCTTCGGCGAGCAGCAGCACGTCGCCTGGCACGACCTCGACGGACGCGACGCGTTCCTCGCGACCCTCACGAAGAACCGACGCGGTGACCGCCGTCATCCGTTGAAGTGCAGCCACCGCCCTGCTGGCACGTGCTTCCTGCACGTAGCCGAGAATTGCGTTGAGAACCACGATCACCACGATGACGATGACGTCGAATGGCACACCGTCGCGGCCCTCGAGCAGCCAGGCGACGAACGCCACCACGACGGCGAACAACAGGAGGTAGATCAGCGGGTCGAGGAACTGGGCAACGAACCTCCGCCAAGCCGGAACCGACGGGGCCTCCTCCAACTGGTTCGGGCCATAGAGCTCCAAGCGGCCGGCCGCTTCTACGGTCGTCAGGCCGGTCCGCAAGTCCGTTGCCAGCGCAGCGGCGACATCGTCAGCCTTCTGCAGCCACGGCTCGACGGGTGACGGTCTCCCATCCATCACCAACTTTCGCACAGGGCTATCCACCGCTGCTCGTACACGCGCAACACCCGCACAACGACGTGGAGTCATCGTGCGGGTGGTGCGGCGAATTGTCACGTGGCCGCCAGGCAGCTCCGTGATCAGATGTTGGCGATCGTCGTCGACTGCCGGGCGAACCTCGGCATGACCAAGGCGCTCAGTACCACGATCACCGCGGCGAAGACCATCAGCCATGCCCACCCCGACTCGAGAGCGAGCGACTTCTTGAACGAGTGCGTCTGCACGGCACCGACGAACGCTCCGATGCCCAGGATCGCACCGAAGAACACGCCGCCAGTTCGCGAACGGGCGGCGCCACTCAGCAGCAGGCAGAGACCGATCGCCGTCTCGAGGACGCCGAGCGTTGTGGTGTGGGTGAAGCCGAGCACGCTGACCACGGGGGTCGACATCGGGCCGTCGAAACCGCCACGCACCATCGCGATCAACCCGACGACGAGCAGCACGAGGCCGGCGAGGGCGGCGATGACTGCGTCGGGGGCGAAGCGTGAGGCGTAGGCAGTGCGAACCTGGCCGGAGGCCACAGGCGTTACCGGCACCATCACCTGGTTGACAGGCGCGGCGACGATGGGGGTCTCGACCATCGCAGGCGCGGACGGCTGAACGAAGACATCGCTCCGCTCGTGAATAGGACCTTCAGTGAACGTCATGACACTTTCTCCTTGAGAGATTGGGATGGGAACTGCTCAACAGTCGATGTACGACGTGCGTCGGCGGTGTACCCCATGCCCCGGCTGTCTAAACCAACTTGGACCAGCCCCCAACTACGCTGCTCTCGTGAGCTTCGGAGGCGATCGATGACTCGTCGCCCCGGGCGGGCAACGGCGGACGGAGTCCTGGTGCACCTCGACCAGCGCCGGCGGTTGCTGACGGCAGCACCGCTCGGCATCGCGGCCGCAACCATCACCGCCCTGTTCTGTCCTTGGCAGCTCAGCGTGCTGGCCGGTTGGGACGTGTCAGCGGCATTCGTTGTCGGCTCGGTGTGGTCGTTCGTCGCCGTGCTCGACGCCGAGTCCACGCAACTCGTGGCGACACGCGAAGACGACAGTCGTGCCGTGGTCGATCTGATCATAGTCATCGCCAGCCTGGTCAGCCTGATCGGCGTGGTCGTCGGCCTTGCTCATGCCCGAAATCACGGCGGTGCCATCTCGTCGGTGCTGACCGGTGTGGCGGTGTTCACCGTGTTCCTGTCGTGGTTCACCGTTCACACGTTGTTCGTGTTGCGGTACGCACACCTCTACTACAGCGAGCCCGTGGGAGGCATCGTCTTCGCCGATGTCCACGCCGAGCCCGACTACATGGATTTCGTCTACGTGGCCTTCACCGTCGGCATGACGTTCCAGGTTTCCGATACGGGGATCGCCAAGCGAAGCATCCGCCGAGCGGTGATTCGGCACGCTCTGCTGTCGTACGTGTTCGGCACGCTCGTCGTCGGAGTGGCCATCAACGTGGTCGGCAATTTGATCAAGTAACGAAGCGCGTAGGCTTCTCCGAACGAGTTTCAATCAACCACTCGCAGGGAAGAGTTCGTCAGTGCAGAACCTGTCGGAGGCGTCGAAGCGCGACGTTCTCTACATTCCGGGGAGCAGCGTTCCCACGACCCCCGACCCCGGCGACGCGCCCCGAAGCTCGTCGGCCCCGACCTGGTCAGAGGTGCCGTGGCGAACGATTCTCGGCGCCGTCGGCGTCGTCGTCGCCACCTATGTCCTGATCATCGTACTGCTCGCTGCGCAACGAATCCTGATGTGGATCCTCCTTGCCGGCTTCATGGCCGTGGTGCTCGCCCCGCTCGTCGCCCGAGTCGACCGTCGCCTCGGTGGTCGCCGGGTGCTCGCCACCGGCGTCGTGATGGTGGCCACCCTGGTGATCATCCTCGGCACCGTTGCGTTGTTCGTGATGCCGGTGAGAACCCAACTCGTCAACATCATCACCGATCTTCCCGGCACGGTGCACGACGCAGCGAACGGGAAAGGCCCGGTCGGCCACATCGTGCAGCGGTTGCACATCGAGAAGTACGTCAAGGACAACGAAGGCAAGCTCACCCGAGCTGCCGCCCGTTTGAGCGGGTCGTCGTTCGAAGCGGCGCGGCAGGTTGCCAGTGCCCTCTTCGCGTTTGTCACGATCACCCTGATCACCTTCTTCTTCCTCTGCCAGTCGGCAGCGATCGGGCGCGCCGCGTTGAACTTGCTGCCGTATCGGCGGCGCGCGCCGGCCCAGCGAATCGCCGCTGATGCGGCTGGCGCCGTCAGCGGCTACGTCATCGGCAACGTGATCATCAGCGTGATTGCCGGAGTCGCCGCCTTCGTGTGCCTGCTCGCGCTCGGTGTCCCGAGCCCTGTCGTGCTCGCTCTGTTCATCGCCGTCGCCGACCTGATTCCCCTTGTCGGGGCAACGCTCGGCGCTGCGGTGTGCGTGATCGCGGCGTACCTGCACAATCCGACCGCGGGCATCATCTCGGTGATCTTCTTCATTGTCTATCAGCAGGTCGAGAACGGCTTGATCTATCCGTGGATCATGGCTCGCAAGGTCAACGTCAGTCCGCTGGCGATCCTGCTCAGTGTGCTGCTGGCCGTCGAGCTGTTCGGCATCGTCGGGGCCCTGCTCGCTGTCCCCGTGTCGGGTGCCATCCAGGTCGTCTTCACGTCGGTGCGCCAAGAGCGACGGCGTGAGCAGCTCGTTCTGCCCGACAACTTTGCCCAGTCGGTCGATCTCAGTCCAACGATCGACGGCTCGACCTCGACGTAGCTCTCGATCACGGGATCGATGCGTGCCATGTGGCGGGTTTCACACTTGAGCGGTACAGAACGGGGAATACTATACCGATACAGAACCCCAGATGATCCGAGGAAGCCATGGAACCGTTCTTCACCGTCGCCGACCTGTTCGCCCGAAACGGGCTGCACGCTCGGGCCAACAGCGCCCTACCAGACGCTCCAGTGCAGCCGCACACCGGGCGGCGAACCCGCAAGCGTCGCGCAGTTGCCTTCCTCCGCCAGTCGATCAGGCGGCCAGTCCTCGATCTCCGGCGTGCCGGCTACAACCCGGAATGCCTGTCCCCCTAGGTTTCGCCGAGGAACCCGGCCAGACTCGTGGGATGTCGAGAGTGACGCTGCAGACGATCGCCGACCGCGTCGGCGTCAGCCGTATGACGGTGTCCAACGCCTTCTCCCGCCCCGATCAGCTTTCCGCCGAGCTCCGCGGACGAATTCTCACGGCCGCCGACGAGCTCGGCTACGCCGGTCCCGATCCATCGGCCCGGGCGTTAGCGCGCGGTACCACCGGTGCCGTCGGGGTGTTGCTGACAGATTCCTTGCGACACGCGTTCACCGATGAGGTGGCAACCACGTTCCTCGGGGCCATTGCCGACGAGCTCGCACCGACAGGACTGGCACTCACCTTGCTGTCCGCCTCGGAGCAACTCGGCATGATCCCGGCACGCGACGTGCCGATGGATGGTGCCGTCGTCTACTCGTGCAACACGCAATCGACTGCTGTCGATTGGCTCATTCGGCGCAAGCTGCCGCTCGTGTTCGTCGACCAGGTTGCCGTGCCCGGAATCGCCAGCATCAACATCGACGATCGCGCCGGCGCCCGAGCAGCCGCCCATCACCTCGTCGACCTCGGGCATCGCCGAATCGACATCGTCACCAAGATCCGCACGGGCCCTCCTGGCATCCTCGCCGACCCCTTCGCTGCGGGAGGTGGCCATGTCGTCGAGCAACGCATGCTCGGCTGGCACGATGCGCTCGAGGCCGCGGGCGTTCGGCCAAGGGTGGTGCAGGAGTGGCCCTCAGACGTAGGGCTCGGCGACGAGGCTGCGCAGCTGTTGCTCGACAGTGGCGATCGGCCAACTGCGGTTCTGTGCTTCAGCGACGTGATCGCCTACGGAGTCGTGCAGGCCGCCAACGCCCGAGGCCTGCGGGTTCCGGAAGATCTTTCGGTCGTCGGCTTCGACGACAACCCACTCGCCCGGCGCATGCGCCCGGCGCTCACCACGGTGCGCCAAGACGTGGCTGCCAAAGGCCGTGCCGCGGCTGCGGCCTTGACCGCCGCCATCGGGCGCTCACGAACCGGAGCCGGCACGCGGGTCCGTCACCTGTTGCTGCCAACAGAGCTCATCATTCGCGACAGCACCACCAAGCCCTGTGCACTTGGTTGAGCTCTGCTGAGTCCGCCCCACGCCGAACCCCGGGCGGGCGGACTCGCTGCAGCCTTACGCGTTCGCGGCCGGAGGGTTGTAGAGCTGACCGAGGATGGCGCCCCAGATCCAGTGCCAGAGCATCACCGCGAGGGGCAGCTTCCACCCACTCGGGCCGCCGAAGCTGAACGGCTTGAGACCGCCGCCGAACCCGGATGGGCTGCTCTTGCGCAGATACACGTACGGGATCAGGAACCCGATCGAGATCAACCCGAGCACCGTGCCCCAGACCACGCCTTTGGCGATCCCGCCCATCGTGGTGTTCGACATCGGCAGCCTGCTGCGCACCAGCGCGGCGAACAGGATCGCGAACACAATGCCGTCGAGCGTGTGGAGCATGTAGCCACCAAAGAACGACCCCGATGAGCCGATCTTCTCAGCGGTCGTCCCGAGGAAGAACCCGTTGAAATCTGCCCATCGAAGCTCAGGCAAGCCGATGCCGACGAGGTAATAGCCGATCATCGTGGCCACGTGTGTTGCGATCAGGCCGGCGAGTGCCGGCCCGGCGACCGGATGCGCTCGCATCCAGCTGCGCCACCACTCGTCTGGCTCGAGAGCGCTTGCGGTTTGGACTGTATCCATTGATCTCGTACCCCCCGATACATGCGGGTCGGATTGGCCCACAATCGAGATTGTAAGGCATATACGATCACAAGTTCACGATTGGACGTCTCAGCGCGCCGGCTCCATGCGCTTGCGCAAGGTGGCGAGGCCGTCTCCGCTGAGCTCGTCGAGGCCCGCCGACCGACCGGTCATGGCCAGGAGCAGTGCTGCTCCTGGCCCGTTGACTTCCGGTCCGGCGCCATGCGACCAGCCCACATCGTTGGCCACGAGCCGCAGTGAGTCGATCCTTTTCTTGGTACCGACGGGGAAGTTGGCGCCCGTATACATCTGCAGGCATGCCGCCAGCGCATCTTCGCTGAGGTTGCCGGCGATGCCCAACGGGAAGCGGATGTCTTCGCCATGTACGACGACCTCGCCGAGCATTGTCATAACCGGCGCCGGCGGCCGATTGGTCGTCGTCAACCGGGCCCGCAATCGCTCGATGAGCTCGCTTGTGGGAAGTGCTCCCAATTTGCGGGAATCGCGATCCATCATCTTGTTGAATCTGAACCCGTTGGCGGCCATTCGTTTCATGAAATGACCCGGGGTTTGTTCGGCTCCCATCACAATGTGGGCGGCGGTGACTTGCACCGACCAACCGCCACACAACGACGGTTGCGACCATTGGCTCGGAGTCAGCGTGGCCAACGTGTCGGCCATCGCCGCTCGTTCGCGGTGGATCACCTTCCAGGTGGTTGAATCGTCCATGATCGTCTCCTCAGCCTTGCTGGGCCAGGCCGACGACCTGGCCGGCGGGATCTGCGATCAGCGCGAACGCGACGCCCGGCACTCGCATCGTCGGTTGGACCACCGTACCTCCGAGGCGCGACGCCTCGGAGACCGCGGCATCGATGTCGTCGACACCGACGAAGAACGTGACCAGCGGGCTGCCGCCCTGCACCGGACCGATGCCCGGCGGGGAGCGTGTTGGGAACTCCCGTGTCGACGTACGTGTAACCGGGGATGGCTCCTTCTGGGTAGGTCCACCCGAACAGTGCGCCGAAGAAGGCGCGGGTGGCATCCGGATCGCTGGAGCGGATCTCGGCGTGAACGATTGGACTGGGCATGATGACCTCCGTTGCTCAGGTGCCATTGGCACCGTGTCGTCACACCGACGAACGAGGTCGGCCAGTTTCGACAGGCGATTGTCCTGGGCGCATGACCCTGCCAAGAATTGTCAGCGTCGACGAGTGGCGGGCAGCACGTGTCGCCCTGCTTGCCGAAGAGAAGGCGATGCACCCGTGGAGTTCAACTTCCGAACCGGCGACGAGTTGGAGGCGAACGGAATGGGGTGGATCCTGGAGGGCCCGACCGAGCAGCCGGGCTACAGCACGTTCCTCGCCGTCGACGACGAGGTGTTCCTCGACACGACGGCGCTCGGCCTCAAGAGGATTGGGAGGACCCCAAGGACGCGCCGACGTCGTGCGCGGCGCGAGCCCCGACTTCTCCACCTGACCCTGAACGAGTCAGCCGATCCAGTGCTCTGCGAGAAGTTCGATGCTGCGAACCCGCGCGGCAAGGTCGTACGCAACCGATGTGACCATGACCTCGGCGGCGCCAGTGCGCTCGACGAGCTCCTCCAGCTCCCTCATCACCATCGAGATCTCGCCGACGATCCGGCTGCTCGGCAACCGATTGGCCGCCTCCATGTCGGGATGCACCGAAGCATCGAGCGGCGGGGGCAGGCGGATGAAACGCCCGGTGCGCCGCCCGAGCGCCGCCAATCGACTCGGCGCGGCATGCCAGTCGGCATCTTCTTTCGAGTCGGCGGCCAGCACGTTGGTCGTGACGATCATGTACGGCGCGTCGAGCACCGCCGACGGCTGGAAGGTGTGGCGGTACAACTCGGTGGCTTGCATCGTGCCGCCCATGTCGAAGTGGTGGGCGAAGGCGAACGGCAGGCCCAGGTGACCGGCGAGTTGCGCGCTGTACCCGCTGGAGCCGAGCAGGAACACGTCGGGCGACGAGGTCGCCGCCGGCGTGGCCGCAAACTGCTTCCAAAGACCCTCCGATGTGCGGGGCTGGCCGAGTAGGCCCATGAGGTCGAGGAAGTCGCGAGGAAAGTCGTCCTCCTCGAACGAGTCTGAGGTTCGCCGAAGCATCGCTGCGGTTCGCTGGTCGGTCCCCGGGGCGCGACCGATCCCGAGGTCGATTCGTCCGGGGTGGAGGCTTTCGAGCATCGCGAACTGCTCGGCGATGACCAGCGGTGAGTGGTTCGGCAACATGACTCCACCAGAGCCGATGCGCATGTTCGATGTGATCGCAGCGAGGTGGGCGATGAGCACGGCCGGCGAGGTACAGGCCACGCTGGGCATGTTGTGGTGCTCGGCGACCCAGAATCGGGAGTACCCGAGCTGGTCGGCACGTCTCGCAAGTGTCGACGTCGTCTGCAACGCGTCGCCGCTCGACTGACCCTCATTGAGGATCGAAAGATCGAGGATCGACCTGGCTATCGCGCCGCCGTTGTCCATCCCACCACGGTACGAGCGAATGATCCTGTTGGCTACGGCTGGAGGAACCGCTCAGTTGTCGAGACGCAACTGCTCGCCGAGCCCGCTGATCTCGACGAGGCGGGCAACGGCGGGCGAAGGATGGGAAACCACCAGGTCGCCACCAGCGTCACGGGCCCGCGTGGTGGCCTCCATCAAGACCCGCAGGCCGCTGGAGTCCATGAACGAAACGCCGGCCATGTCGAGGGTGATCACGCCGGAAGGCAGGTCGGTGATCGCTGTGGCCAGCGTCGGAGCGGTGTGGGCATCGACCTCGCCGTTCAACTTCCACCCATTGGCGGTCGCCGCGATTTCGAGTTGCGAACCCAGGTCGGACATGCGTCGAACGATACTCCTTACACCCGGACTGTTCATACCCAGCGCGGAATGTTCACCCGGTCAGGTGACAGCGGATCAACGGGGTGAATCGTGGTCGGCGTCGCTCTCGTCCATCCAGCCACGCATCCGTTCGAACGACGCACGCAGCAAGCGCGACACTTGCATCTGCGACACCCCCACTTCGGCGGCGATCTCGGCCTGGGAGAGTTGCTCGTAGAAGCGGAGGTGCACGATGCGTCGCTCGCGTTCGGGCAGCCGAGACAGCAACCGCTCGACGACATCGGATTCCATGGCGTGCTCGAATCCGGCTTCCTCCGTGGCCAGCGCCCCGATTCGGTCGAGCGGAGTGTCGGACGAACCGTCATTGCTGCCGGCGTTGAGCGAGCCGACACGAGAAGCCGCCGACACCGAAAGCCCTCGCAACACGTCGTCGCGGCTGACGGCGAGATGTGTGGCGATCTCTTCCACCGACGGTGACCGCCCAGCGATTTGCACGAGATCATCGGTGGCGCGGCGAACCATGAGGTGGAGTTCTTTGGCCGAGCGTGGCACCCGCACAGCCCAACTGTGGTCGCGGAAGTGACGCTTCAACTCACCCTCGATCGTGCTTCCGGCGAACGCCGCGAACGGTACGCCGTAGTGCGGATCGAATCGATCAACGGCCTTCACCAGCCCGAGCATCGCCACCTGCCGAAGATCGTCCTCCGTGCCCCCGTGCCTGCTGAACCGTTTGGCGATGTGAGCTGCGAGGCCCATGTGTCGCTCGACCAGTCGGTTGCGAATTGGTCGCGCCCGCGTGGCCGCGAACTGTACGAACAGCTCGAGGTCGTCGAGATCGTCGGATCCGTCGTCAGTGCGGTGCTCCGTCATGAGGACCGGAGCTCAGTCGGTACGCGGCAGCGTGCGTGGCAGCGACGAAGAGCGATTCCCGCATCGCGATAGATTGATCTCGACCATTCGCCTCACGCTATCCCGCCGTGAAATGTGTTGGCAGATTGGTCGGCGAGCGGGTTCCGGGTTTCGTATCTCGACGGCAAGGGAATGAGTAGAACCATGACCGACCTCCCAACCGACAACGATCAGACGGAGGCGCTGTTCGGCATCTCGTTCGACGGCGCGCTCCGGGCCCAGGAGTTCCTGATCGCCCTCACCCGCATGGCGAAAGAAGGCAAGCTCGTTCTTCGCGACGCGGTTGTCGTGGTCAAAGATGATGACGGCAAGGTCCACGTTCGTGAGACGGTCGACCCGCAGCCCGGCAGCACCGCGCTGTCCGGTGCTGTGTGGACCGGCCTGCTGGGGTTGTTCCTCGGTGGCCCGGTGGGTTGGCTCGCCGGCATCGGTCTCGGGGCCGGAGCCGGAGCACTCATCGCCAAGGTCGTCGACATCGGCATCCCCGACGAATGGGTCGACTGGTTCAAGAATGCGGTTCGTCCGGGCTCGGCCACGATCGTCGCGCTTGCGGCCGACATCGATCTCCCCGCCCTGTACCAGGAAGCGGCGCGGTTCTCCGGCGCCGACCTCGTGCACACCACGTTGATGCCCGGCGCCTCGGCCCGACTGGCTGCGGCCCTCGAGCCGATCGCCACATCCCTACCGGCGCCGACGCCAGTCGTTCCTGGGCCGATCAGCGAAGGGTAGCCGTCACCACGACGGTGTCGCGATTGGGCAGATCGACCGCAACGTCCTCCGCCAACTCGCCGACGATCATCAACCCGCGTCCGCGGAGAGCGAGGCGGCTGGGCGGCCCCCAGTGTTCGCGCGGCGGTGGCTTTTCGTACCCGGTCTGGCTGGTGACCGCGATGATCGCCGACCGATCGCAGTCAATTGACAGCTGCACGCTGTAGTCGCTGCCCGGCGACGCCTGGACGGCGTTCGTGGCCAACTCGCTCAGAACGAGCGCAGCCCGCTGTTGAAGATCGGTGCCGAGCCCGTGGTCCCCCAACCACCCGACCACGTCGTTGCGAGCGTCGCGCAATGTACTGCTCGTTCCGCCGTAGACGCGGCGGAACGAGCCATCGGATCCGGCACGCGCCACGCCTGAGCTGTTCAGTCTCATGATGGTCGCCGCCGGACCGTACTGGACGGAAGCACGTGGTACGTATCCGCGCACAACGCGGCTTGAGCGCGATTGTTGACACCGAGCTTGGCGTAGAGACGACGAACGTAGGTCTTGACCGTGTCGATCGATAGGAACAGCTCATGCCCGATCTCCCCATTCGTCTTTCCGAGCGCGATGAGGGCGAGCACCTCCTCCTCGCGGGCGGACAGGCCCTGCTCGCCGCGTGATTGCCGACCGCGGTGCATGTTCCCGAGACCAATGCGTTCGCCGGCGACGACTTGCTCGATGACGTCGACGAGCACCTCGCCTGCCGTGGACTTGAGGACCACTCCAGAGACACCGGCGCGATCGGCGAGGCTGAGGAACTCCGCCGAGGCATCCCACGTGAAGAGAACCACGTGGTCGACCAGGCCATCGGTGACCATGTCACGGGCTCGCTCGATGGCATGGCGCCTACCGGCGAAGGTGTCGAACAGGGCAACATCGGCAAACCGCTTGGGCTCGGTCCCGACATCCATCTCGACGATGCGGACACGATCAGGGAACGGCGCGACCATTGCCGCGAGCCCTCGAACGATGATGTCGTAGTCGTTGACCAAGATCACCGTGATCGGCGTCGCTCGCGACACGGAGGAGCTGGGGGTCGACACGCGGTCGGGGTACCCCGGCTGGCTCGGTGCCAAACAGCATCGACCCGGGCCGCAACGGATAGCGTTCCCGACAATGGTCGACACCGAACCCGACTCGACGCCGAGCAACGAAGACTGTTTCGAGGTGCTCGTGCCGCTGCAGACCCGGTATGCGTCGATGGTACGGATCATCGCCGCGTCGTTGGGTGCTGAGGCCGGCTTCACGGTCGACGAGATCGACGACGTACGGCTGGCGCTCGATGAAGTGTTCTCGATGCTGGCCGAACGCCATGTCGGCGAACGGGTGCGCACCACGTTCCGACTCGACGGACACCAGTTGGTTGCCGGCTTCAAGCTCGAATCGGGGCCTGTCGACGTCGAGCCCGACGAGCTCGCCGCCAACATCTTGCGCTCGGTGGTCGATCGCTACGAGTTCAGCAGCGACGGCGTAACGCTCACCAAACGGGCAGCAGAGCGCTGATCGCCCCAGCGCATGGACGTTTGTGAGGTAGCGCGAACGGGTACCCCAGCGCATGACTCAAGTTCTGATTGCTGTCGATGACTCGGAGCAGTCCGTCAACGCGGCGCGGGTGGCCTACAACCTGTTCGGCGAATCGGCGACGTACACCGTCGTCAACGTCACCGATCAATCAATGATGATGTGGGGTGGCGACTCGTTGATGTGGGGGGTCGGCTACCCCGTTCTCATGGCACCTGCCGGACTCGTTGCCGCCGCACCGCATCCCACCGCCGGGGCCGGCGCGTCGGCTTCGGAAGCCGATGGCGCACCGATCGAGGCAGCGATGAAAGTCGCGCTCGACGTCGCCACCGAGGCCGACCTGCCCAATCCGCAAGTGGTCGGCGAGGTCGGCGACCCTGCGCAGGCGATCCTGGAGGCGGCGCACCACCACCAGGCAGATGTCATCGTCATTGGCTCTCACGATCGGAGCTGGCTGACCAGGTTGTTCGTGCCGTCGGTCACGGGCTCAGTCATGAGAGATGCCGACATCCCGGTGCTCGTCGTCCGCTGACTCCATAGCCGCTGAGGCGATGCGGTTGCGGTGATCACTTGCGGCGGATCACGAGCAAAGCGATGTCGTCGTCGGGCTCGTATCCCATGGTCAGCTCCTCGAGCAGCGAGTCGCACATCGCCTGTGGAGCCATGTGACGCGCCCCTTCGATCGCATGGAGCAGGCGCTTCAGCCCGTCATCGATGGTCTCGCCCCGCCGCTCGATCAAGCCGTCGGTATACATGATCGCCAGATCACCGGAATCAAAGCGGAACTCGGCAGTCGCCGTGTGGCCATCGGGAACCCGGAAGCCGAGCAGCGGCCGGCGACCACCCTCCAGCAAGACACCGTCGGCGCCGGACGGCACCCACACCGCCGGCACATGGCCGGCGCTGATGTAGTGCGCCAAGCCAGATGGGTCGAACAGAACGTAGGCGAGAGACGCCCCGAGGGTGTCGGCACCTTGGGCTGCGAAAAGGTCGACGGCGACGATCGCGTGATCTGGGTCGGGGTCGGTCGCCACCGCAGTGGCGATCGAGGCTCGCAACTGTCCCATCGCGGCAGCGGCCACAAGACCGTGCCCGACGGCGTCGCCGACGACAGCTGCGATGCGACCAGCGCCGGCGTCGAGCACCTGGTACCAATCGCCGCCGATGGCCATGCCGGTTGCCGGGCGGTAGCACGCGGCAATCTCGATCCAGTCCGGAGGGCTCGGCAAACCCGGAAGCAAGCGATGCTGGAACGTCAGCGCAATATCGCGCTCGCGCTCATACAGCGAAGCTCGCTCCAAGGCTCCGGCGCAACGCGAGCCGAGCGTCACCAACATCGACAGCTCTTCGGGAGTGAATTCGCGTTGCTCGTGGAAGGTGAACACCAACGAGCCGACGACCCGATTCATGATCCGCAACGGGACTCCGACGGCCGTTCCCTGTGACCCCTCCATGGCGAGATCCTTGACAACGATGGTCACGCCTTCGATGGCGAGCGCAGCCACCTCGGAGCGCGCCTCGTCGGTCACCGAATCCACGGTCACCGTGGATTCCTTCACACTCAACTCGCCCTCGTCGTCGAGTTGGAACATCGCGCCACCGTCGGCGTGAATACCGGCGGACCCATAGGCAAGCACTGCGTGAACGATCTTCGCAGTCGTGGCGACGGCGGCGATGCGTCCGCTGACCTGCTGCAACGTCTCCAGCGCGGCGCGGCCACGAGCCTGGCGATCGAACAGAACCGCGCTGTTCAACGCCGCCGCGAGGCGGCCGGCGAGCTCCTCGATCAGCTCGACCTCTGGCGCCGCGAAGGGCGGCTGACCATCACAGCGGATCAGCTGCATGGCCCCGATCGTGCCCAACACGGCGACGAGCGGGACCGTGATGACCGACTGCAGACGCGCTTGTTTGAGCACGTCGCCACCAGGCAACAAGAACACCGCTGGGTCGATGCTATTGATCAGTTCGCGCTTGCCGGACTTGATCACTTTCGCTGCGCCCCACACGGCATCGGGGTCGTACGGATAGTCGTGCTGAACCTGTTCCGCCCATCTGACCTTTTCCGGATCCCGGTGGGCCACCGAGATCGACGGCCGATCGCGACGACGGTCGATCGAGACGACGATCGAGCACCACTCGGCGAGATCGGGAATTACCGACGCCGTGACACGCTGCACGATCTCCCCGACGTCGACGGAGAAGGCCAACACATCGTTGACCTTGGACAGGAACTCGACTCGCTCGCGCTGTCGTCGCTCGATCTCGAGCAAGCGAGTGCGCTCCTCGATCTGGCGATGACGTTCGTCGATGTCGATCGCCAGGCCGAAGGCTCCGATGATCTCGTCGCTGTCGTCGACGATGACCTCACCGATGCCTTCGATCCAATGGACACTGCCGTCGGCCCACCGACATCGATGATCGAAACGAAATGGCTCGCGTTGCGCAACGCCCGCGGCCACCGCGCTGTCGACCATCGCCCGGTCGCGCTCGTCGACGAGATCGATCCACGCCGAGTACGTCCCTCCGAACGAGGCATCGTCGACTCCGAACAACATCGCGGTGTTCGAGTCCCAGGTGACTGCACCAGTGCGCCGATCCCAGGACCATTCGCCCATCCGGCCCGTTGCCAACGCAGCCTTCAGCCGGTCGGCGCGCTTGACGATCGGCAGCGATGCGGCGAGCTGTCGTTCCCGCGTCTCTCGGATCGATGCGAGCCGCTCGGCCAGGACCCCACCAAGAAGTGTCGTGATCATGCCCACCCAATGCCGACGAGTGCCGCCGACGTGATCGATCCACCCCAGGGGAATCGCCGCGGAAACAGCGAGCATCGCAACTGCCAGCGTTGCTCTTCTGGTGCCACCCGAAGACGTGATGAGGGGAGCGAGCACGAGCAAGGGGATGAGCACGAGCGAGCTGGACGTGAGGTCGACGATGAACACCACTGCACAAGCCGCAATGCCGGCGACGAGGAACGACCGTTTGTCGTCGCGCACGGGCTCGCTTTCGCGAATCACGCGGCAATGATGACAGGACTGGCCGGTGTGTACGAGTTCGACTCCGAGCTGTGCCGTGACAGATGTTCGGGTGGCGATTCTCGTGTGCGAGTGGGTCCCCTCCCCCTCTAGCGTTTCCCCGTGCCTCAGAAGCCCTCTCCCCCGCGGGTCATCGCCTGATGCTGACCCGGCTCCTGCGCGCCTACTTGCGCCGCTACAAGCCACAGCTCATCGCCGTGCTGGTGCTGCAGGCCGCCCAAACGATCGCCGCGCTGTACCTCCCCAGCCTCAACGCCGACATCATCGACAAGGGCGTCGCCCGCGGCAACACGGGGTACATCTGGTCGACGGGCGGGCTGATGCTTGGCATCACGTTGGTGCAAATCGTGTGTGCCGCGTCCGCGGTCTACTTCGGTGCCAAGGCGGCGATGGGCTTCGGTCGCGACGTGCGTAGCGGCATCTTCCATCAAGTGTCCGACTTCTCGGCGCGTGAGATGGGCCAGTTCGGTGCTTCGTCGCTGATCACTCGAATCACCAACGACGTTCAACAAGTGCAGATGTTGGTGCTGATGACGTGCACGTTGCTCGTGGCTGCTCCGATCACGGCGATCGGTGGCGTCTTCATGGCCATTCGTGAGGACGGCGGTTTGTCGTGGATCCTCACCGTCAGCGTCCCCGTTCTCGTCGTCGGAATCCTCAGTGTCGTCAGGAAGATGGTGCCGCAGTTCCGAAAGATGCAAGAGCGGATCGACACCGTCAACCGAGTGCTCCGAGAGCAGATCACCGGGATGCGTGTTGTGCGCGCCTTCGTTCGTGAGCCTGCCGAAGCCCGGCGATTCGGCCAGGTCAATGGCGAGCTCACCAACACGGCACTCGTCGCCGGCCGCCTGCAGGCCTTCATGTTCCCGATCGTGATCCTGGTGCTCAACTCCTCGAGCGTCGCGGTGCTGTGGTTCGGATCTGGCCGCATCGACAAGGGTCAGATGCAGATCGGCGCGCTGATCGCCTTCTTGAGCTACCTCGCCCAGATCATCATGGCGGTGATGATGGCCACGTTCATGGTGATCCTCGTTCCTCGTGCGGCCGTTTGCGCCGAGCGCATCGTCGCGGTGCTCGACACCCCGTCATCGGTGGTCCGGGCGGAAGTGCCGATCACGGAAGTGCTCGCCAGCGGCACGCTCGAGTTGCGCAACGTCGGGTTCCACTATCCAGGGGCGGAGGCGCCGGTCCTCACGAATGTTTCGCTGCTCGCCGAGCCTGGACAGGTCACCGCGATCATCGGCAGCACCGGCTCCGGAAAGACCACGCTGCTCAGCCTGATCCCCCGTCTTTTCGATGCAACGTCGGGTTCGGTGCTCGTCGACGGCGTCGACGTGCGCGACCTGGATCCGGACACGCTGTGGGGCCGCATCGGGCTGGTGCCACAGCGGCCGTACCTGTTCTCGGGAACGGTCGCCAGCAATCTGCGTTTCGCCGACCCGAATGCGACCGACGACGAACTGTGGGCGGCACTCGACATCGCCCAGGCGACCGACTTCGTACGGGCAATGCCCGGTGATCTGCAAGCCACCATCGCCCAGGGCGGCTCCAACGTGTCGGGTGGTCAGCGGCAACGGTTGGCCATCGCCCGCGCCCTCGTGCGCAAGCCGGAGATCTACTTGTTCGACGATTCGTTCTCGGCACTCGACCTTGCCACCGACGCCAGGCTGCGCGCGGCGCTCGCTCCCCACACCGCCGACGCCACCGTGATCATCGTCGCCCAACGGGTCTCGACGATCATCACCGCCGACCAGATCCTGGTCCTCGAAGACGGACGGTCGGTGGGCCTGGGCACGCACAGCGAGTTGCTCGAGAACTGCCCGACCTATCGCGAGATCGTCGAATCTCAGATGACCGCGGACGAAGCAGCATGAGCTCCGACACCAGCGGCCAGCAACGAGGCGACCAGGCGTCTGGGCACGAGCACGATGATGGTCCGGTTGTCCGGCCGCCGGAGGCTCGACCGACCGCGACAGCAGGGCCATTCCGGGCGGTGGGGATGCCGGCCGAGAAGTCGAAGGATTTCGGCGGGTCCACCAAGCGCCTCCTCGCCCGGATGCGCGTGGAACGACTGCGCGCCATCGCCGTGTTGTGCTTCGCACTGTTGAGCGTGACGTTGACCGTGCTGGGCCCGAAGGTGCTCGGGCACGGCACCGACCTGATCTTCGGTGCCGTACGTAAGCATCGGCACATCGACTTTCCCGCGCTGCGTGGAGTTCTGCTGACCGTGCTGGCCCTGTACGTCTGCGCCGCGGCGTTGTCGTATCTGCAGTCGTACACGCTTGCCGGCGTCGTGCAGCGCACGGTGTTTCGGCTGCGGTCCGACGTCGAGGACAAGCTCAACCGGCTACCGCTGAGCTACGTGGATGCTCATGCCCGTGGCGACCTGCTGAGTCGAGTCACCAACGACATCGACAACATCTCCCAGAGCCTCCAGCAAACACTCAGCCAGTTGCTCACCTCGGTGCTGTCGCTCGTCGGGGTGTTGGTGATGATGTTCGTGATCTCGCCACTGCTCGCGCTTGTAGCGGCGATCACCATCCCGACATCGTTTGTGATCATCCGGTTCGTGACCGCCCGCTCGAAGAAGCGCTTCGTGGCGCAGTGGCGGCACACGGGCACGCTCAACGCTCAGATCGAAGAAGCGTTCACGGGCCATGCCCTCGTCAAGGTGTTCGGCCGTCGCCACGAGGTGGAGGAACGGTTCAGCGCCAAGAACGAGGAGTTGTACACCGCCAGCTTCGGCGCTCAGTTCATCTCCGGCATCATCCAGCCGGCGATGATGTTCCTGGGAAACCTCAACTACGTCGCCATCGCCGTGATCGGTGGGCTGCGGGTCTCGAGCGGAGCGATGAGCCTCGGTGATGTGCAGGCGTTCATCCAGTACTCGCGGCAGTTCACCCAGCCGATGACGCAGCTGGCGTCGATGGCCAACGTTCTGCAATCCGGTGTCGCCTCTGCCGAACGGGTCTTCGAGCTGCTCGATGCGACGGAGCAGAGCGAGGACCCAGCCACACCGTCGGTCGACCTCGCGCCGCGCGGCAGGATCGAGTTCGAACACGTCGCATTCTCGTACGACCCCCAGAACCCGTTGATCGCCGACCTGTCGTTCGTGGCCGAACCCGGGCAGACCATCGCCATCGTCGGGCCCACGGGTGCCGGCAAGACCACGCTCGTCAACCTGATCATGCGCTTCTACGAGCTCGACGGTGGGCGGATCACACTCGATGGCCACGACATCGCCGAGATGACGCGCCACGACCTTCGGGCGAACGTCGGGATGGTGCTGCAAGACACGTGGCTGTTCAGCGGCACGATCTGCGACAACATCATGTACGGCAATCTCGACAGTACGGAAGCCCAGTTCGTGGATGCCGCGAGGGCGACCTACGTCGACCGCTTCGTGCACTCTTTGTCCAACGGCTACGACACGATCATCGACGACGAGGGCGGCACCGTCAGCGCCGGCGAAAAGCAGCTGCTCACTATCGCTCGCGCCTTTCTCGCCGACCCGACGATCCTGATCCTCGACGAGGCGACGAGCTCTGTCGATACCCGCACGGAGGTGCTCATCCAGAAGGCGATGGCGGCCCTTCGCTCACAGCGAACGAGCTTCGTGATCGCCCACCGTCTGTCGACCATCCGTGATGCCGATCTGATCCTGGTCATGAATGCCGGAAGCATCGTCGAGCAAGGCACCCACGAGGAGCTGCTCCACAAGCGTGGCGCGTACTTCGACCTCTACAACGCCCAGTTCGCCGCGCCCGCCGCCGAGGTCTGAAAACCGCCGCTCACCCGACACAACCCGCCGACGGATCTCCGACCTCAACTCATCCGGCAACCGACTCCACACCAACCGAGTCCCAACCATGACCGACCTCCCTCAACAGATGCACTCACCGGTTGCCCCCCCACGCAGGGACATTTGATACCCTGCGTCGGCACCCGCTCCAACACAGCTGGTTCGCCGCAAGCGCTCATAGCGACTGGCAGATCTGGGGCATGTCCGATACACGTCCGTGTGATCACGGCGAGCACATAGACGCTCCGCGCTTCTGTTCGCTCACGTAGAACGGCTGGACGGTGATTCGATTGGCTCGCCTGCCACCTACAAGATGTTGGCGAGCACTTTCCCCCGAAATCTCACCTTGCTGCCGAGCTCAGGCGGGGCCGAACTCGACCGCGAAGTCGGAGTCGTTCGACCGTTCGACGACGGGCTGCAGCACGGTGTGCAGGTTCGTCGAAGGCAACTGGCGGTAGACGATGAGGGCCGCGAGTGTGGCGATGGATGCCGCGATCACGGCCGCGAGGTGCATGCCCGAGACGTAGGCATTTCGTGCCCCGTCCGCGACCCGAGCACCTGCATAGCCGCCGACCTGGTGAGCGGTCTGCAGCGCCCCGGCGAGGCTTTCTTGTGCCTGGCCGCGGAGCGACGTGGGAACTGACGTCAACGACGGCGTCAGCCGCGTGTCATAACGCCCGGCAACGAGGCTGCCGAGGACGGCGACGCCCAGGGCGCCACCAAGTTCGCGTGTGGTGTCGTTCATCGCCGACCCGACGCCGGCCTTGCCGAGCGGAACCGACGACATGATCGACCCGGTCATCGACGGGATGGCCAGCGCCATGCCGCCAGCCATCATCATCACAACTGGCATGATCTGGATGTACGCCGTGCCGGTGCCGGCAAAGGTGAACAGCGCCATCGCCGCGGCAATCCCGAGCAACCCGGCGGCGACGACGCGGTTGACGCCGTACCGCGCGGCCAGTTTCGGCGCCTGCGGTGCGCACACGATCATCACTGCGGCAAACGGAAGTTGCTTGACGCCCGCCTCGAGCGTTCCGTAGCCCAACACCAGCTGGAAGTACTGGGTGAGCAGGAAGAAGAACCCGAACATCGAGAAGAAGATCAGCGTGATGACACCGGCGGCAACGCCGAACCGGGGGTCGAGGAAGTAGCGGAGGTTGAGCATCGGCGTCGTGTTGCGCAGTTCCCACAGCAAGAAGAGGGCGATCAACACTGCCGCGAGACCGAACCACATCAGGCTTTGTCCGCTGGCCCACCCATGCCGCGGGGCTTCGATGATCGCGTACACCAGCGCACCGAGGCCGGCGATCGACAGGAGCGCGCCGAGCGGGTCGAGCCGCTCGGGTTCCGGGTCTTTCGACTTCGGGAGCAGGATGTACCCGGCGACCAGAGCGAGGGCGACGATGGGAGCGTTGACCAGGAACACGGATCCCCAGGCAAAGTGCTCGAGCAGGAACCCGCTGGCGACGGGACCGATGGCTGCCCCTCCGCCGGAGATGCCCGCCCACACCGCGATTGCCTTGCCGCGTTCGTGGCGAGGGAAGACGTTGGTCAGGATGGACAGGGTGGCGGGCATGATGAAGGCCGCACCGAAGCCCATGATCGCTCGCCCGACAACGATCGCCGTGGCGCTGTTCATGACCGCCGCGAACACTGACCCACTGACGAACACGAGAAGTCCGAACTGCAGCGTGCCCTTGCGGCCGAAGCGGTCACCGATCGTGCCGGCGGTCAGCAACAACCCAGCGAAGACGAGGCCGTAGGCATCGACCATCCACTGCTGCTCGGAGATCGACGCATTGAGCTCGCGGGCGAGCGTTGGCAAGGCAACGTTGAGGGCGGTGTTGCCGACGATGACGACCATTAGGCTGGTGCACAGCACGGCGAGGATCTTCCAACGCCGTTCGTAGACCTCTGGGTCGATCTCGACAAACGCCGTTGCGGAGCTGGTTTCGGGGGGTGTGTTCATTGGTCCTCCTCACAAGAACGCTACGGCATAGTAGCGATTCACCCCGGCCGACCACAACCCAATAAGCCATTCATTTGGCGGGGGCGCATCAAGTTGATCGTTGAGACGCTACGATCGAGACTCGTGAACGAGCCAGTACCTTCGCGAAGCGAACGAGTTCGCCAGCTCGTGCTCGACACCACCGCGGAGCTGGTCGCAGAGGTCGGGGTCGAGCGCACCACGATCGACGAGATCGCCAGCCGCTCCGGTGTCGCCAAGACCACCATCTACCGCCACTTCCCGAGCAAGCAGGTCCTGGTCGTCGAGGCAGTACACGCCTGCACACACATCCCCGCCGTCACCGACACCGGCTCGCTGCGCGATGATCTCATCTCCTGCTTCAGCGGTATGACCAAGGCTTCGTACGAGGGTCGTCTCGGCGACATGATGTTGTCGCTGATGGATGCGGCACAGCGCGATCCGGAACTCGGCCGACTCGTACGTGCGCAGGCCGAGCAGCGGCGCCGATTTGCGACAACGGTGATCGAGCGGTCTGTCGAGCGAGGCGAGCTCCCCGACGACGTCGACGTCGACCTACTGGTAACCATGCTCTCCGGGCCGCTGGTCTACACGAAGCTGGTGCGCCGGCAGCGAGTCACCGAAGAGCTCGTCGCCGCCGTCGTCGACAGCGTGTTGGCTTGCTATCGCGCCCCGGTCGCGCCCGAGTCCGCCGCGAACGCTTAGTGGTTGACGAACGTCTCGTTCGTGCCGATGCGCTTGGCGTTCTCGAGGGCGCCATCGGCGTAGACGTACGCCTCGCTCGGCCCTGACACGGTCACCGGCGCAACACCGGCCGAGAACGTCACGAACTGCGGACGCTCGACTTCCCAGGTACTGCGCAATCGGTGAAGTGCCGACTCGGCTTCCGCTGGCGTCGCGTTGCGGAACAGCCACACGAACTCGGTCCCCCCGACGCGACCGACAGAGTCGGCGGCACGCGCCACCCGGCGCAACGTGCGCGCAAAGCTGAGCAGGACCTGGTCACCCGTAGCAGGCGAGAAGTGGTCGTTGATCTGCTTGAGGTTCTCGATCTCGATGATCGCGACAGCATCCCCGGGCGCCATCCGCTCGAGCACTCGCAGCGTGAAGGTCCAGTTCCCGAGACCGGTCAACGGGTCGGTGACGCCGCCCGAATCCCCCAACGGCGAGCTCTCGATCCGCTCGATCGACAACTTCGCGTCCTCCACCAATGGTGGCAACAGGTCGTGCAGCAGCGCCAACAACTCGGGTCGGTCCGCCTCGGGAAGCAACGGGCCTCCCATGCCGAACGAGAGGTCGATGTCGAGCGCGCTCGCCGAGCGAATCGGAGTCACCGATCCACCCATGTCACGAACGGCGTCCATGAGCAAACCGACAACTTCTTCGGCGGTTGCCACGCGCATCAACTTCCGCACCGTGGCGAGCAGCATCGAGGAGATCGCCGCGTCGACGCCTGCCGCGCCGAGCGTCGGCGACGGCAAAGCGCCTGGCGGCGCTACGAGCAATTGGCCGCTGGTGGGGGGTTGCATGTTCTCTTTATCGCCACGTGAAGGCCCGGGCTGAAGCCCACTTAGCGATTCATGGCAACAAAAGTCGACGCACGTTTACGCGCCCGAAACCGAGGGTACGCCTGGCGCCGGACCCGGTCGACATGAAGGGAAGGAGCTCCATGGGCGTCATGAAATCGTTGTGGGCGTCGATCCAGGGCGATCCGGTGTTCATGCGCCGGGTGAACGGTTGGTTGACGATGTTCTGGATCGCGATGATCCCGGTCTCGATCGTGTTCGGCCTGCTCAGCAGCGTCGCCTACGTGTCGGCGCTGTCGTTGTGGGCGTTGGTGTCGGGGCATTGGTCGGCATGGCAGGCGGCACGCGTCGAGGTCGAGCAGGTCGCCCAGGCCGAGGCGCAACAAGCCGACCCAGTCGAGACACGAGTCGTGGAGGAGATCCTCAACCGCACGGAGATCTCACCGGCACAAGAGGCAGTGTCATGACGGTCCGAAGGGAACCGACCGATCCGGACCCGCGCTACTCGTGGTGCCGGAGAGCCGGGTGAAGGAGCTCATCGGGCTGGCCTTGGAGGCAGTCGGTCGGCTGGTCCGTTTGGACCCCGTGACGTTCGGGTATTCCAGGGTCAGTCCGCATCTGATGTCGAGCAATTCAACCCGCCATCAGATGCGGAATGTCGAATGCAAATGTTCCACACCCACCACTTGAAAGGTACATAGAAATGAGTAGCACGTTGTTATGGATCATCGCCGTCATCCTTGCCATTGTCGGTATCGTCCAACTTCTCCAGGGACAAATCCTGCTTGGTATCGCCCTGATCGTTGTGGCCTGCTTGGTCGGCCCAGGGGGCTACAGCATCTTCCGCGGCCGCACCCGGCACCCGGTCTGATCTTCCGACTCCCACTTTCGAAGCCCCCAGAACCAAAGGACATGCGAGAACCATGGATGCCATAGCCCTACTGAAGGCCGACCATCAGGTGGTCGAAGCCAAGTTCGCCAGGTACGAGAAGCTCGGCGACCGCGCCCTGAAGGCCAAGGCCAACATCGTGGCCGAAGTCATCAAAGCCCTTTCGGCCCATGCCGCCATTGAGGAAGAGCTGTTCTATCCAGCTGTTCGAGAGCGTCTGGCCGACCAAGAAGACCAAGTATTGGAAGCTCTAGAAGAGCACCACGTGGTCAAATGGACACTGTCGGAACTGGATGGAATGAGCCCTGATCACGAGCGGTTCAATGCCAAATTCACCGTATTGATGGAAGGTGTGAGACACCACGTCAAAGAAGAGGAGAAGCAGCTGTTTCCGAGGGTTCGCAAAGGCTTCACCAGTGCCGAGCTCGTCGAGCTCGGCACTGCGATGGCCAAGGCCAAACTGCGGGCCCCGAAGAAGCCGCACCCGCGCTCACCGGACACTCCGCCGATGAACGCGGTCGCCACATCGCTGATGAACCCGATGGACAACGCCCTCGACAGCGCCCGCGACTTGGGCGAGGCCGCCATGCGCAAGCTGCGCACGGCTGTCGGGACCGGGTAACACGCGAGCCGCCCCGTCACCACAACATCCGGCTCATGACCAGTGCGTGGTCGGTCGAGCCTGCAGCACACCATCGACGAACACGTCGACGTGCTCGTCGAAGAAGCTGATGCGGTTCTCTATCGTCGGGACCTGCACGATCGGCTTCGGATACACCCACGCAATGTCTTCGACCATCGGTGCTCCCGGCACGACGACGGAGAAGTAGCCGGCGATGCCTTTGTACGGGCACGCGGTGGTTGTCGACGATAGGCGAAGCAGTTCGAGCCGAACGTCGACCTTCGGGATGTAGTGGCGCGTCGGAAGACCGGTCTCGAACAGCAGCACCGGCCTGGTCGTGTCGGCGATCGTCTCGCCGTCGATGCGGATCTCGACGTGCCGTGACGAGCGCAGCGCATCGACGCGCGTGTACGGGTCGCGGGCGTGAACGAACACCTCTTCGTCCTCTTCGAACCAGTTGTCGACCTTGTTCCAGTAGAACGCGACGTAGCCCGACAAGTCGGGAGTACCAGGAAGCGGCACGGGGTAGGCCCACACCGCGTTCTCGATCCGCCGATCACCAACCACGATCGACCAGTACTGCGCGTCACCCTTGTACGGGCAGTGCGTCGAACGATCGGTGGGCTGGAGCACGTCGAACCGAACGTCGTCTCGAGGGAAGTAGTAGACGGGCACGTGGTCGGTCTCGAAGAGATACAGCGATCGAATGGTGTCGGCCACCAGCAGGCCATCGACGAACACTCGGACACGTCGATGGTTGGGTTCCAGCCGAACCCGGTCGGTCGTGGTCATGTCATTGCCCTCCTTCACGGTTGACGCCCTCTTCGGAAAGCTATGTGGGTTTTGCCAATCCAACACCGCCACCGCAACGAATGCGTTGCAGGGGCGCCAACCGACGCCTCCTTGAAAGAACAGGGGGGTCCCATGGGATCGCTATCAAGAAGGAACTTCATACAGGCCGGCGGTGCCGCCGCCGCCGGTGCTGTCGCACTGCGCGGCGGGGTTGCCGAGGCCACTGGGGTCGGCGCCGCAGATGTGGTGTCGTCGGGCGTCGACCACCACACGACGACCGCACACGAACCGACCGCCGCCGAACCGGTCGTCGTGTTCGTCCGCGACGCCGCGAAGGGCGAGGTCGCCGTGCTCGTCGACGGTGACGAGCTCGTCGTTCGCGACAAGGTGTTGGTGGGCAGGGTCCAGAAGATCATCCAGCAGGGACGGAGGTAACCGACCATGTCATCGCATCGTGAAGCCCCCGAAATGGCCAAGGACCCGGTTGCAGACAGCACCGATGTCTATGCATTCGTCAGCCCCGATCGACCCGACCACGTCACCCTGATCGCCAACTACATCCCGTTCGAGGATCCGGCCGGTGGCCCGAACTTCTACGAGTTCGGCGCAGACGTGCTGTACAAGATCCTCGTCGACCACGATGGTGACGGCTATCCCGACGTCACCTACGAGTTCAAGTTCGAGACCGTCCTCGGCAACGGCGAGACGTTCTTGTACAACACCGGCCCAATCACCGACATCGGCAGCGCCAACTGGAACCGCAAGCAGTTCTATTCGGTGACGAGGGTGAAGGGCTACGGCCGCAAAGCTCGACGTCGCCTGTTGGCGAGCGGCCTGGCCTGCCCGCCGTGCAACGTCGGGCCACGCTCGACTGCGAACTACTCGGCGCTCGCCGCCCAGGCCACACACAGCATCGACGGCGATCGAATCAAGGTGTTCGCCGGTCAGCGCTTGGACGGGTTCTACGTCGACCTCGGATCGATCTTCGATCTCGGCGCACTTCGTCCATTCCAGTCGGCGCACCTGATCAACATTCCCGGCACCGCCGAAGGTGTGGATTCATTGCGCGCCGCCAACGTCCACTCGATCGCGATCGAGGTGCCGATCAGCGACCTGACCATCGACGGCTCGACGCCGACCGATCCCATGGCGCCGGCAGCAGTGATCGGGGTGTGGACCTCGGCGTCTCGACGCAAGGGCCAGGTGCGTGAAGGCCAGGACAGCTCGCATCAGTCCGGTCCGTTCGTGCAGGTGTCGCGTCTCGGTAACCCGTTGATCAACGAGGTGATCATCCCGATGGGCGACAAGGATCGTTGGAACAAGCTCAGCCCGGCCGACGACGCCGAGTTCGCTCACTACGTCGGTCACCCGGAACTGGCTGGGCTCCTGCCGGTGCTGTATCCCGGTGCGTTCCCCAACCTCGCCGCGCTCAATGCGTCCGGATTCGAACGGGCCGACCTGCTGGCAATCTTGATGACCGGCATCCCTGGCGGCATCATCCCCGGGTTCCAGAACTTCACTGGTGCCACGCAGTGCGACGAGCTGCGCCTCAACGTAGCGATCCCACCCACACCGGCCGCGCAACGCAACCTGTTCGGGATACTCGGTGGCGACCTCGCCGGCTTCCCCAATGGTCGACGCGTTCAGGACGACATCATCGCCATCGAGCTCCGCGCAGTGGCAGGTGCGACCGTTCCGCTCGTCAACCCGGCGTTCACCCCGGATGGTGCTGCGGCAGTGCTGCGCGATGGCGCATCCGGCAGCGATGCGACGGGGGCGACACCGCCGACTACGGTGAGCTACCTGGAGACGTTTCCGTTCCTCGACAACCCGAAGAGCGGCTACGAGGTGCAGCCGTTGGCGGTGGGTGCGCCGTGACCGAGAACGATCATGGTCACGACCATCCGCACCACCACCACCATGCTCCGCAGGGTGGCCCGGTCGTGTTCGACATCGGTGACGACGTCGGTGCGCTGATCGTGTATCTCGACGATGCATTGGAGGGCACAGAAGTGCCCATCGAATGGGATCGCGATCCGGCCAAGGATGTGCACACCGGCGTGTGGCGCCGCAGCCTCGGCGCCGACAGCGTGGTCGTCGCCGTCTACCCGGAGTTGATCGAGGGCCGGTACCGAGTGCCGGCCCTCGGTGGTCACGCCGCGCGCGACGTCGACATCGTCGGCGGCCAGGTTGCCGAGATCGACCTGCGCTCACACCGTCACTCCTACGCCTGAGGCCGCACTCCTCGCCTCGAGCAACAGCACCAGATCGTCCTGCGATCTGGGCGCCACGAAATCGCCCGATCAGGGGCCATTCCGGTCCAGTGGCGCCCAGATCGGGGATGCCGGGTGATGGACGACGTGTCGCCGAGGCCGAAACGGGGTACCTCCATCGACATGCCTCCCGTTGCGCGGATTCCGCATTCGCCGAAGAGCGATCCGACAACCAGGGTGCTCGGCGATCGGTACTTGCTCACCAGCCGTCTCGCCGTCGGTGGGATGGGCGAGGTTTGGGCCGCAACCGACAACGTGCTCGGGCGGCGCGTGGCGATCAAGATCCTTCGTGATGACCTCGTCGACTCCCCCGGCTTCCTCGAGCGGTTTCGCGCCGAGGCGCGACACACCGCTGCGCTGTCCCACCCCGGTGTCGCCGGTGTGTACGACTATGGCGAGGATCACGACGGCGACCGGTGCGTCGCCTATTTGGTCATGGAGCTCGTACCCGGCCAGCCGCTGTCGAGGGTGATGGCTGATCGGGGGCCGCTTCCTGTCAACACTGTGCTCTCGCTGCTGGCCCAGACTGCTGAAGCGTTGCACGCCGCGCACGTACTGGGCGTGGTCCACCGCGACGTCAAACCCGGCAACCTGCTCCTCCTCGAAGACGGGAGGATCAAGGTCACCGACTTCGGAATCGCTCGCGCCGCCAACTCGGTGTCGCTGACCGAGGTCGGACAGGTCATCGGCACGGCGAGGTACATCTCTCCCGAGCAAGCAGCCGGTGGCAACGCCACTCCGGCGAGCGACATCTACTCGCTCGGAGTGATCGGCTACGAAATGCTTGCTGGTCACCCTCCGTTTGCAGGCGACAATGCGGGGGCGTTGGCGATGGCCCACGTCTACCAAGTGCCCGAGCCGCTCCCAGCAACGGTGCCCGCCGGGGTACGAGCCGCAATCGAAAAGGCCCTCTCCAAAGACCCCTCCGACCGGCCCCGCGATGCCGACGCCTTCGCCGCCGAACTCCGCCGACTGCAGCTGACGACGATGCCGCCACCCGCTCATCCGACGGTCAAGGCAACGGATCCAGGGGCGCCCACAGAGGTCGCCGAGCTCAGTCCGGTGGAAGCTCCAACCATGGTCATGGGGTCGAAGACGGAGATCATGCCGACGCGTGCAGTCGTCGGCACCACGGATCTCGGTCTGTCGCAGGAGCCCTATGCAGCACGGCGCCAGCGCCGGCGGATTGCGGTGGCCGCCCTCGTGACGATCGTCGTTGCTTTCACCCTGCTACAACTTCGCCCCACGGGCGGCGCACGATCGCTCCAGGGCCTGAAGGCACCACCCACAACGGTCGCGTTGGTCACCGTCGATCCGAAGGCCATCGTTGGTCTGACTGCTGCCAAAGCGTCCGACGTGTTGTCGAAGGCAGGACTGGCGGTCGCAACGACGTCGGCCGCGGCAGGGGGAGTCGCAGCGGGCGTCGTGACCGCCGTCGAACCCAGCGGCCAAGTCCCGTTCGGCACGAAGGTGACACTCACCATCAGTTCCGGCCCGGTTCCGACGACTGCTACTACCGCCGCGACCGTGGCGACCACCGCGAAGAGCAACGGGCGCGGCAAGGGTCACAAGCCCAAGGGCTGATACCGGCGGGTCACCTACTGACTGGTCTGGGTGACCTTCGTGAGGCCTGGCGGTCGGTCGGGGCTGACGCCCCGTGCCCGGGCGATCGCTTCCACGATGACCTGCCCGGGAATGACTCCGACCGGGCCCGATGGCAGAGCCCTCAGAGACGGCTGCCGGGGCGTAGCGGTGGTCGCTCGGCCAGGTTCAACGGCACGATGGATCCGTCGGCCCGGGTCAGCACCGGTACCTCGTCGAATGAGGTACCTCCAACCCTCGCCAGCGCTGTTGCCATCACCTCGGCAGCTTGCACCGACAACGAGTGGAGCGAGCGGTGGCGGTGGTGTCGTTCACCGAGATCGACCTGGGCAATCGAAGCGGGGCCGTACAGCTCGGCCAGGTCGAGCAGCATGGCGATCTCGACACCCCAACCCTCGACGAACCCGACGCGCTCGATCATCGCCCGACGTGCGGCGAACTCGCCTGACAGCGGTTGGGCAAGCGCGGCAAGTTCGGGGGCGAACAATGACAGCAACGGGCGTGCCACCAGTTCGGTCGTTCGCCCACCGCCTCCTCCTGCTGTCGGCCGGTGGTACATCGCTTTGACGAGGGCCAAGTCGTCGTCGATGAGCAGTGGTGCAACCAGGTGCACGACCCACAACGGGGTGAAGGAGGTGACGTCTCCGTCGCACCACACCACGAGGTCACCATGGCTGGCGACCAGTGAAGCCCACAGGGCGTTGCCCTTACCGTGCCCGACGCCGTGGCGGCGATGAACATCTTCGATGGACACGACCGTGGCGCCTGCGTCGGCAGCGACGGTCGCAGTGTCGTCGGTGCTGCGGTCGTCGAGGACGATGAGCTCGTCGAGCACCGGCCAGTCGTCGATGAGCTGGCGACGTACCGCTGCGACGATCGGTCCGATGGTTGCGACTTCGTCGCGGCACGGGATGCACATCGAGATCGTGCGGTCACCCTTTCGTTCGGCCAACTGTTGCGCGGTCCAGTCGGCAACGTTGAACGTGCTGACCGGCGATCGATTCGTCATCGGCACATCACGAGCTCCGGGATCGAGGCCCACAGGTAGCGTGGCCGGCGATGCAGTTGTTCGGCGTTGTCAACGCGAGCCCCGACTCGCTGCACAGCGAATCGATCGTCGATTCCCCCGAGGCGGCGCTGACCCGGGCGGCCACCCTGTTGAGTGCCGGTGCCGACGCGATCGACCTCGGCGGGCAGGGCTCGACCGACATCGCCGAGGTCGTGCATTGGACGATCGAATGGCAACGCCTCGAGTCGATCGTGCCGGCGTTGGCGGCGCTGGGTGTGCCGTTGAGCATCGACACGTGGCGACCAGAGGTGGCGCGCCGAGCGATCGTGGCCGGCGCCACGGTGTTGAACGCCGCCGACGGCATGCAGTCCGACGAGATGTGGGAAGTTGCCGCGGAATTCGACGTACCGGTCGTCGTGCCGTTCCTGTCGGGCCCCGACCCGCGATCGATGGCAATGGTCGAGCGTGACCCGGTCGATGCGATCGTCGAGTTCTTCGATGCACGACTGCAACAGGCCGACCGGTACGGCATGCGTGACCGATGCATCCTCGATCCCGGCACCGGCTTCGCTCCACCGAACTGGCCGTGGGAGCAGCGGTACCACTACCAGAAACGGGTCTACACCAACCTCGATGTGTTGCGGCAATTCGGATTGCCGATCTACATCGCCCTGCCGTGGCGACGCACCGACCAGCACGACGAGCTGCTCGAGATCGTCGTACGGCAGCAGCCCGACTACGGCAGGGTCCACCATCCCGAGCGCGTCAGATCGCTCGAACGCGACCTCGGAATCGGCTGACTGCTCGCCCTCAGCCACCGAGCGGCCCACGGGCGTGTACGCCACTCGGAGGCAATAGCTCGTCCCACGCTGGTGGGCACCGATCGGGAGCCACTTCACTCAACGGTGCGAGCACGAACCTGCGCTCGGTGATGCCTGGGTGCGGCACGGTCAGTTTGGGGTCATCGATGGTCAGATCGTCGAAGAACAGTAGGTCCACGTCCAACGTGCGCGGTCCCCATCGCACGAGGCGCTGGCGCATCGCCTCGGATTCGATCCCCTGGCAATGCCGGAGGAAACCGTACGGATCGAGCGACGTGCGTACCACCACAACCATGTTGAAATACGCGTCCTGACCCTCGGGCCCCATCGGGTCGGTCTCGAACACCTGTGACATCGCCACGATCTCGCCGAGACGCGACACGGCAAGCTGCAGGTACTGCACGCGGTCGCCGAGGTTCGATCCGAGCGCAACGATGGCGGTATGCGGAACGCTGGTCGCCTCGTTGACTTCGGCGCTTGAATTCACCTTGCCTCGCTTCTACTTTCTTCTCCGGCCGAACGTCGAGTTCAGTATACTCTTCTCGATGGGGGAACTCTCGGGGCGTGTCGCTGTGATCACCGGAGCGGGTCGCGGCCTCGGCCGCGAGTATGCCCTGCTGTTCGCCAACGAAGGTGCCATGGTGGTCGTCAACGACCTCGGTGGCAACCCCGACGGCAGCGGCAGCAGCGACGATCCGGCCGAGGGTGTCGTCGCCGAGATACGTGCACTGGGCGGCGAGGCGATCGCCACCCACGATGACATCGCCGATTGGGATGGAGCACGGCACCTGATCAGCACCGCCGTCGAGGCCTACGGCGATCTCCACGTGCTCGTCAACAACGCGGGGATCCTGCGCGACCGCAGCCTGGTCAACATGTCTGAGGACGAATGGGATTCAGTGATGCGAGTTCACCTCCGCGGCCACTTCTGTCCGACGAGATTTGCCGCGGAGCACTGGCGGATGCGGGCCAAGGCCGGCGACCTCACGGATCGAGCGTTGATCAACACGTCGTCCCCATCGGGTTTGCTCGGCAACCGCGGCCAAGCCAACTACGGCGCCGCCAAGGCCGGGATTGCCGCATTCACGATCATCGCCGAGATCGAGCTGAGCGCCTACGGCGTGCGCTGCAACTCGATCGCGCCGGCGGCACGTACGCGGTTGACGACCAGCGCCGACGACGCGTCGGCGGTTCATCCACTCCGAGATCGCATCATCGACGACGGCCATCCTGCCAACGTGGCCGCCGTCGTCGCGTACCTCGCCACCGCAACCTGCCCGCTGCGTGGCATGGTGATGATCACCCGCGGGCGACGGGTACAGGTGATGCAGCCGTGGACACCGATCGAAACGATCGACAACGACGACGTGTGGACGTTCGACGATCTCCGCCGCCAGCTCGATCCGCTAGCCGGTCTCCGCTTCACGACCTTGGCCGACATCTTCCCGACCTAGGGCACGGATCGTGTCGAGAACGGTCGTCCACGTCTGCGGATCGCGCGAGAACGGAACGTTGAAGCTCAATCGGTCCACAAGACCTTCGAATCGGTTGCTGATCGCCTCCGCCACACCGTCGAGCGGTGCGACGATGGCCAGCGCATCGAGCACGTCATCGGTGATCGGGCCACCGATCTCGGCCCACCGACCGGCGCGAGCAAGTGCCGCGAGCTCGACACCAAGACCGTCCCAACCCTCGTGGTCCATCACCGCCTTGTACGCCGACGTGCTGCCGTAGAAGCCGAGCCGGTTGCGCACGGTTTGTGCGGCCGTCTTCAGCTCGGCATCGTCACGTCCGGTCACGACGAACACCGGCCGGCAGATCTCGACGTCGGCGCGACTCCGTCCAGCGAGGGCGAGCCCACGCTCGACAGCCGGCACTGTGACCTCGCGGAGATAGCCCGTCGTCGAGAACCCGTGGACGAACACGCCGTCGGCCACCTCGCCGGCCACCTCGGCCATCCTTCCACCGACGGCGGCAATGAAGACCGGCGGCGGCCCGAACGGATTCGTGCCGGGCGAGAAGAACGGCAGCATCAGGCTGAGCCGGTAGAACTCACCGGCGAAGTCGAGCGGAGTGCCGTCGCGCCATGAATCCCACACCGCCCGGATCGCCAGCACCAACTCGCGCATGCGCGCCGCCGGATGATCGAACGACGCGCTGAAACGCCGCTCGACGTGAGCCCGCACCTGGCTACCGATTCCGAGGATGAACTTGCCATCGGTGGCGCGCTGCAAGTCGTCGCCGAGCATCGCCAGATGCGTGGGGCTGCGCGGGAACGCGACTGCGACCGCTGTGCCGAGCGTCAGCTTCGTGGTGGCTGCGGCCGCAATGGCGAGCGGCAGGAACGGGTCGTGCGCCGTCTCGGTCGTCCAGGCTCCGTCGAAGCCCACTGCCTCGGCTGCGCGCGCATCGTTTGCAACGGTTGCGAGGTTCGGATCGAGGATCGCATGAACGCGCATCAATAGAGTGTACTCTATTGATGCGGTGGGGTCTCAGGGTTCGGGGAAGAAGGCCTTCACCGAGGTGAGATGACGCGACATCCGTCGCTCGGCCGTTTCGGCATCTCCTGCCAGCACAGCCTGAGCGATGCGCACGTGCACCTTGTGCACCTCTGTGGCCGTGTCTTCCAGCGAGTTCACCTTCGGTGCTTGCTCGCCAAGCACGCGGTTGACCATCTGCACGAACACACGCATCGCCGGGTTCCCGCACAGGTCGGCCAGCAGCACGTGGAAGTCGTGCGACGGCAGGTCGCCGCGCGAGCGATCGCCGGCGCGGGTGGCCTTGATGCGCTGCTCCTCCGCGGCCAGGAACTCGCGC
>JANYKU010000139.1 GCA_025358075.1 Ilumatobacteraceae bacterium | reverse complement strand
GCGCGAGTTCGTCGGGCTGGTTCGTCTGGCGATGGTGCTGGTCGACAATCAGGAGCAGGCCGAGGAAGTTGTCGCGCATCGGCATCGACAGCGACAGGTCGAGCATCAGCACCGTCGAGGATCTGGTGAGGTGCTCGGTCTTCTCGATCTCGAAGTCGTCGGGCGACAAGTGCACCGGCGTGCCAGTGCCATTGCGACGCAGTGCGTTGCGGATCGTCTTGTGCAGATCGAGGTTGAACGGATCGCCGTACTCGTACTGCTTGGTCTCGTAGGTGCGCTCGTGCCCTTGGCCGAGGCGATCCATCTCGTGCTGGCCGACCTTGTCCTTGGCCAACTTGTCGAACAGATCGCGCAACGCGTTGGCGCCAATCTTGCGAAGGCCCTTGGGCGTCAGCTCGAGCCGCCCCTCCTTCTGCTCGATCAGCCCGGCTTCTTCGAGCATCTTGGTCAGCTCGGCAAGGCGTTGCAGCGACCGAGCGGCGTCGTCGCCCATCAGGTCGCGGACTCGATCCATGTCGGCCTCGGCCAGCGCGCCGGGGCTGGTCGCGCTGCGGAGGAGGTTCTCCAACTGGTCGAGGTCGCCGAGGTCTTGCATGGTCTGCATCGCCTGGCCCATCCCCATCGGGTCACTGCCCTCGAACTGATATCCCTGGCCCCACCCCATCTGCGGATACATCGCCTGCAGGTTCTGGCCGAGCTGGGCCATCTGCCACCGCAGATCCATGTCTTCGAGCAGCTGGTCGCTGAGCTGCTGGAGCTGCGCCCGCTGCTCGGGGCTCATCGAGTTCATCATCGCTTGCATGGCCGCCATCCGCTTGGCCATCTGCTCGAGCAGTTCGTCGAGTGATTGCGGGTTCTCCGGGAAGAAGTCGCCGAAGTCCTCCATGAACTGTTCGAACCCCGGGTCTTCGCCACGCTCGCGCTTCTCGAGCATCTCGTTGAGCCCGGCCATCATGTCTTTCATGCGCTGGAGGTCTGCAGCGCTCATGCTCTGCATGGCACCCGACATCTGCTCGACCATCTGCTGCGTGAGCTCTTGGCGGATCTTGTCGAGCAGCTCTTCGAATCGCCGCGCGGCTTCGGCGGATTCGAAGTCGTACGACTGCAGTTCGCGAACCTTTCCGGCAAGGTCGTCGGGCAACATGTCGAGCCGGAAGTTGCGGTCTGCTGCGGCATCGCGTGCGGTCTGCGCCCGCCGCTCGTCGCCGCTTCGCTCGGCGGCCTGCGTGGCGGTGTCGATGGCGTGGCGCTCCTCGTCGACGATGTCGTTGAGCTCTTCGGCGATCTCGCTGTACACCCCACCGAGGTCGAACTGATCGAGGCGATCCTGGCGCTGCTGGCGGAGCTTGTCCATCAGCTCGCGCAGACCCTGCAGGCGCTCGCCGTTGCGATCGCGCATGCCTTCTTGCATCATCCGCCGCAGCGCGCTGTTGACATCGCCGTGGTACAGCAAGTCGTCGGTGAGCTCGTCGAACAGCCCGTCGGCGTCGAGCTCGAAGCCGCGTTGCGTGCCGTCCCAGCGTGAGTACGTGAAACGAGCTGCCATGAGTGAACCCTACCCGGCTACCCTGACTGTAGGTATGCGAGTTCCCCGCACCTTCGGCTTCGTGGATCTCTCCGGATTCACGAACTACACCGCTGCCTTCGGCGACGATGCCGCAGGGCGAATCCTCGGCGCGTTCCGATCGTTGGTCCGCGAGATTGCCAGCGAACGCGGCGTCCGAATCGCCAAGTGGCTCGGCGACGGCTGCATGGTCGTCTCGATCGAACAGATCAACGCCGTTGCCTTCGCCCTCGACCTCGAACATCGATCCGGTGAGGTGTGCGCTCCCCTATCGCTGCGGGTCGGCCTGGCTACCGGCCACGCGCTGCTGTTCGAAGGCGACGACTACATTGGCTCGGCGGTCAACATGGCCGCTCGCCTGTGCGACGCGGCCGGGCCGTTCGAGGTCTTGATGCCGACGATGCAGATCGAGCGCTTGCCGCGCGGTGTCACCGCCAACGCCCACGAGGCGGTCGAGTTGCGCGGCTTCCCCGGACCGATCGAAGTGGTCGAACTGGGTGGCCTTCCGGAGTTGGTGGCCAGCACCGACACCGGCGAACTGTGGACTCGCAGCCCGTTCGCGTGATCCGCGGCGCAGTCGTTCCCCACTCCCGCTTGGACCGCGCCCGGTTCCACGAAGACCTCACACTTCTTGCCGGCCTCCATGTACCGATGGTGCGCATCACCCTCGATTGGCCGTGGTTGCAGCCGAAAGCCGGCGCCTTCGACGGCGACGCCGTGGAGTGGTACTCCGGCTTGCTGCAGCAGGCCACCGCTCTTGGGATCGGTGTGCAGTTCACACTTTTGGAACGTCTGGTGCCGCAGTGGTTCGAGAACGACGGTGGGTTCACCGACGCCCGCTTCGCCGGGCACTGGTGGCCGCGCTGGGTGGAGGGCGCCTCCGAGCGATTTGGTGATGGCGTCGCCGGATGGGTTCCACTCGACAACCCGCTGGCGTACGCCAATCGGGTCATCCCCGACGATCCTCGCCGTCATGGTGAGGTGCTCGACACGCTTGTCGTCGCCTGGCGTGACGCGTGGCGCCTGCTGCGCGGAGGCCCTCCGGTGATCACGGCCATCGGCGTGAAGACGGTGCGCCCGGCCGACCAAACCATTCAGGCCGCCGAGGAAGCGCGCCGCCAAGACCAACTGCGGTGGTACTTGTGGCTGCAAGGCATGCACGACGGCACGATCAGCATCCCCGGTCGCGCCGACCGCGAGCTGGCCGACCTGGCCGGTTCGTGCGACGTGATCGGGCTCATCGTCGCCGATGTCGACGAGTCGCTGGGTGCCGTGCTGCGCGCCGCCGAAATGGGTCCTGACCGGCCGTTGGCGATCACCTTGATCACGCCAAAGGGGAAGGACGCAGACCGGGTGCCCGTGGTCGAGCGTTTCGAGATCGCCTGCGGTGAAGCTGCGGAAGGTGCTCCCCTGGAGGCGATGGCGCTGAGCCCGACGTTCGACATCGATGGTCACGACGACGGCATCGTCACTGTCGATCGCGACGTGAAGGACTCTGCCGCCGTCTTCTTCGCGGCTTTGATGAAGTAACTTCCGGCCTCATGGAGTTCTTCACCGAGGTTTCTGAACGGATCGCGTACGAGGGTGCCGAAAGCGACAACCCATTGGCCTTTCGGTGGTACGACGCCGATCGGGTGGTTGCCGGTCGGCGGATGGAGGACCACCTCCGATTCGCCGTGTGCTACTGGCACAGCTTTGCCTGGGACGGGCTCGACATCTTCGGTGCCGGCACACTCGACCGCCCATGGCATCCGACGTTCGCGGCGACCGCCGACCCGATGGCCGCAGCCAAGCAGAAGATGGAAGCTGCGTTCGAGTTCTTCGAGAAGTTGGGAGTGCCGTTCTACTGCTTCCACGATCGCGACATCGCGCCGGAGGGCGAGAAGTTCGCCGAGTCGGCCGCCCATCTCGACGAGATGATCGAGTTGGCTGCCGGCCATCAGCAACGCACGGGCGTGCAGCTGTTGTGGGGCACGGCCAACCTGTTCTCCAACGCTCGATTCCAGGCCGGGGCAGCGACGAACCCCGACCCTGAGGTGTTCGCCTACGCCGCCGGTCAAGTTGCCCATTGCCTCGAGGCAACGCATCGTCTCGGCGGGCAGAACTACGTGTTGTGGGGTGGTCGCGAAGGCTACGAGACCTTGCTGAACACCGACATGAAGCGCGAGGTCGATCAACTCGCCCGGTTCATGTCGATGGTCGTCGAGCACAAGCACCGCATCGGCTTCACCGGCGCGATCCTGATCGAGCCGAAGCCGTTCGAGCCGACCAAGCACCAGTACGACTACGACGTCGCTGCGGTGCACGCGTTCTTGCAGAAGTACGGCCTCGCCGACGAGATCAAGGTCAACATCGAGGTCAATCACGCAACGCTCGCCGGGCACGACTTCGCTCATGAGATCGCCACCGCCGTCAACGCCGGGATCTTCGGATCGATCGATGCCAACGCCGGCGACGACCGGCTGGGCTGGGACGTCGACCGCTTCCCGGTGTCGGTCGAGCAGATGACCCTCGGGATGTTGGAGATCCTCCGCGGCGGCGGGTTGACCACCGGCGGATTGAACTTCGACTCCAAGCTGCGCCGGCAGTCAATCGACCGCACCGATCTGTTCTATGCGCACATCGGCGGCATGGACACCATGGCTCGCGCACTGCTCGCCGCTTCATCGATCATCGAAACGGGCGACCTCGACGCGCTTCGCCAAGCCCGCTACGCCGGCTGGTCCGGCGAGTTGGGCACGTCGATCATGGCCGACGCCACGCTCGCCGACCTGCACTCACGAGCGATGACGACCGGCGAGCCCAACCGGGTGTCGGGTCACCAGGAGATGTTGGAGAACCTGGTCGCCAAGCACATCGAGCGCACTCGCTAGCAAACCTGGCGGCCGAGAGGGCAGCTCACGCTGCACGTTTTCTTGCCTTCCGGGCGTATCTCGTCGACGGCGAACCGGGTCATCATGGGCGGGCAGACCAACGAGGAGATCCAACATGAGTGATGTGCAGTATTCGGATGATGGGCAGTGGTTCTGGGACAACGACGGCCAGCAGTGGCTGCCGGTCGACGGACAATCAGGCGGATCGAGCTCGAGCGGTGGGTCCGGCGGGATGTCGGTCAACCCGATCGCCGTCAACCAGAGCCTCACCCTCGTTCCCCAGCCCACCGAGGTGACGTGCTGGGCGGCGAGCATTGCCATGCTGACCAACAAGTCTGTCGATGAGGTCTGTGCGTCTGCAGGGATGAACACCACCGATGGCTACGGCTGGGGCGAGATCCAGGGGGCCGTGTCGATGCTCGGACTCACCGAGATCGGGCCGGCGTGTGGTGGTCCGGACTACTTCGCCCAGATGCTCGAGCGCAGCCCGTTGTGGATCGTCGAGGTCGGCGCGCCGTACCACGCTGTGGTGCTCGCCGGTCTCAACGGCGGCGGCAACTTCGACGACACCGAGGCCACGATCTACAACCCATGGCCTCCCGGGTCGGGGGCGATCGAGCGCAAGCCGTTCGCCGAATTCTCCAACGAGTACGAGTTGGGTGCCGGCGCGATGGCCCAGATCGTGAGCCGCTGAGTCGCTCGCTAGCTGCGACCGCGGTAGGTCGCGCTGGTACCCGAGGAGTCTTTGTTGAGACGCTTCGACAGGTGCAAGCCCTCGAGTACGAACTCGACCGCTGCTGCCACCGCGGCAGGAGACTCGTCGCCGCCTGTCAACGCCAGCACCGGAGCGCGCAATGCCGGAACCATCTCGACCAGGCGGGCCTCTTCGACCGAGGCGATGTCTTCCCCGGCGTGGGCGACCACACCCTCTTCGAACGCAGCGATCACGTCGCGCACTTGATCTGGTGAGATCCGTTCTTTGTAGACGGTGAGCACCGCAGCCTTGACGAGGTTGTCGAGGATCTGGCCATCGCGACCCTCCTCCAACGACTCGATCTCGATCTTGCCGCTGCTCGACGCGGCGAGCGATTCCAGATCGCACACGCGGGGAACTACGACGTGCTCTCCGGCGCGTAGGCCACGGCGCAACGCATTAGCACCGAGCACTTCGACGTTGCTGACCGACAAGCGCACGCTGACACCGCTGCGTTGGTTGACCTGGGTGCTGGCCCTGGCCAACTGGCTGAACGTCGCGACCACCTGCTCCATGTAATCGGGCAGGTGCACCGTGACATCGCCTACCGAGCCCGGCCGCGCCTCTTGGCGCATGATCGCGACCTCGGTGGCCGTGTCGAGTGGGTAGTGGGTACGGATCTGGCTGCCGAAGCGATCCTTCAATGGCGTGATGATGCGGCCGCGGTTGGTGTAGTCCTCGGGGTTGGCACTGGCCACCAGCAAGATGTCGAGCGGCAGGCGGATCTTGTATCCACGCACCTGCACGTCGCGCTCCTCCAGCACGTTGAGCAGACCGACCTGGATGCGCTCGGCGAGGTCGGGGATCTCGTTGATCGCGAAGATGCCGCGGTTGGTGCGCGGCACCAGCCCGTAGTGGAGCGTCAGTTCGTCGCTGAGGTAACGACCCTCGGCCACCTTGATCGGATCGACCTCACCGATGAGGTCGGCGATCGAGGTATCGGGCGTGGCCAGCTTCTCGCCGTAGCGGTCGTCGCGGTGCACCCATTCGATGGGTGTGGCGTCGCCCATCTCCGCGACCAGATCGCGGGCGTGCTTGCTGGTCGGCGAGTACGGGTCGTCGTTGATCTCGCTACCGGCGACGATCGGCATCCACTCGTCGAGCAGACCCGTGAGCGAGCGGATGATGCGGGTCTTGGCCTGGCCACGTTCGCCCAGGAAGATCACGTCGTGGCCGGCGAGCAGGGCGTTCTCGAGCTGAGGCATGACCGTGCGCTCGTAGCCGAGGACCCCTTCGAACAGCGCGTCACCAGCGGCTATTCGAGCGACCGCGTTGCGGCGAATCTCCTCTTTCACTGGGGTCGACTGCCAGCCCGAGGCCTTCAATTCGCCGAGGGTGTGAGCGAGTGTTGCCATGGGTCGACCATACCTGCTTTTCAGCGGCACACGCCTGGCGGTAGCCGCGCCTATCCTCGCCCTCGTGGATCTGTCGGGACAATGGCGTGCCAATGTTGCCGACGACGAGCGACGGCGCAGCGCGGTCGGTCTCGACTACGACGACGACCAATGGCCGCTCGTCCCCGTTCCGAGCCACTGGCGCAACCTCGCGCCGTTCGCCGACAACGACGGCTCGTTGATCTATCGCAAGCGGTTCGACCTGACTCCCGCACCTGAGGGTCGACGCCACTTCGTCACCCTCGAGGGTGTCTTCTATCAAGCCGACGTCTGGCTCGACGGCGCCTATCTCGGTGATCCCGAGGGCTACTTCTTCCCGCATAGCTTCGACATCACCAGCCTCTCGCGGTTGGCGACCGAGCACGTGTTGGCCGTCGAGGTGGCCTGTCCCCCGCAACGCAATCGGAAGTCGAAGCGAACCATCACCGGCGTGTTCCAGGACTGGGATGCGATGGATCCGACTTGGAACCCGGGCGGGCTGTGGCGCCCGGTCCGAATCGACACGACCGGAGCCGTGCGCATCGATCGATTGCGGGTGTTGTGCCGCGACGTCAACGACACCCGCGCTCACTTGCGACTGCACGCTCGACTCGATAGCGACACGGCACGGACCGTGCGGATCTCCACGAGAGTCGACGGGTTGTTGCACGACCAACACGAGCAGCCGTTGGCACGAGGTCTCAACGAGGTCGACTGGAACCTCGACATCAACGATCCGCGGTTGTGGTGGCCGTGGTCGCTCGGCGAGCAGGAACTGACCGACGTCGAAGTCGAGGTCTCGGTCGACGACGAGGTCAGCGACAAACGCACCGTGCGCACCGGGCTCCGCGAGGTGGTGTTGCAGGACTGGGTGTTCACGGTCAACGGCGAGCCGATGTTCGTGAAGGGCGCCAACTTGGCCCCCACACGTATGGCACTCGGTGATGCCCGGCCCATCGAGTTCCGCCGCGACGTGGAGCTGGCGCGTGAGGCCGGTCTCGATCTGCTGCGCGTTCACGGTCACATCTCCCGCCCAGAGTTGTACGAGGCGGCCGACGAGCTCGGCATGTTGCTGTGGCAGGACTTCCCGCTGCAGTGGGGGTACGCCCGCTCGATTCGCAAAGAGGCCGTGCGCCAGGCCCGCGAGGCCGTCGACCAATTGGGCCACCATCCATCGATTGCGGTGTGGTGCGCCCACAACGAACCGGTGGCGTCGAACCTCGATCGATCAGCGCCGCTGGGGAAGGCAACCGTGCAGTTGCTCGCCGGCCAGCAGCTGCCGTCGTGGAACAAGACCGTGCTCGACCGGTGGGTCAAGCGGGCGTTCGAGCAGGCCGACGAGACACGCACGACGATCGCCCACAGTGGCGTGCTCCCCCACCTGCCGATGCTCGACGGCACCGACAGCCATCTGTACTTCGGCTGGTATCACGGCAACGAACGCGACCTCGCCGGCTTCGCCGCGTCGATACCGCGCATGGTTCGCTTCGTCAGCGAGTTCGGTGCGCAGGCCGTGCCGGCTGCGGCCGAATTCATGGAGCCGGCGCGATGGCCAGATCTCGACTGGGAGCATCTGCGGCAACGTCATGGGCTGCAGTTGCACGCCTTCGAGAAGTACGTGCCGCCATCGGACTACACGACCTTCGACGCATGGCGCGAGGCGACGCAGGTGTACCAAGCGACGGTGCTTCGCCATCACATCGAGACGTTGCGACGCCTGAAGTACCGACCCGCCGGGGGGTTCTGCTTCTTCATGCTCAACGACGCCGGGCCGATGGTGTCGTGGAGTGTTCTCGATCACGAACGCCATCCGAAGCTGGCCTATCAGGCGGTGGTCGATGCCTGCCGGCCAGTGATCGTGGTCGCCGACCGCTTGCCCGAAGTGGTATCGGTCGGTACCGGCCTGGCCCTCGATGTGCATGTGGTCAGCGACGTGCGCAGACTGCTCGAGGGCACCGTGTGCACCGCCAAGCTCAGCTGGCCGGGTGGGTCACACGCCTGGCGATGGGGTGGCGATATCCCGCCTGATTCCTGCGTTCGGGTCGGCACCATCCAATTCGTGGTCGCCGATGCACCGGGCGAACTGTGGCTCGACCTCGTGGTCGAGCACGGCGATGAGGTGGCCACCAACCGCTACACAACGGTGATCGTTCGAACGCCGGTCTCCGGAGCAGCTCCACACAGATAGCCGCATATCGGCGTC
Source organism: Ilumatobacteraceae bacterium (assembly GCA_025358075.1). Taxonomy (GTDB): domain Bacteria; phylum Actinomycetota; class Acidimicrobiia; order Acidimicrobiales; family Ilumatobacteraceae; genus JAENVT01. Next base: position 7,438 of record JANYKU010000139.1, on the reverse strand, counting down.
GAAGTGGTCTACGATCCAACTGTCGTCGTCCCCGGGGAGGAACCAATGGCTGTCGCCATTCGCGAGCGCATCACACAGAACGCCCAACACCTGTTGGAGCCGGGGGAACAGATCCAGGCGGTGATCCCGACGCAGACCAAGAGTGGCTGGCTCGGCGCGTTGGGCTTCATCTGGCTGATCTTCTTGAATCGCTTCCGCCCGATCGTCGTCACCGATCGGCGCATCGTCATCACCGACTCTGGTAGGTGGGCGCAGGGCAAGCCGACGACCATCGTCACCTCCCTTGCCAGGAGCACCCAGATCGGGCCACCACAAGGGTTGTGGTGGAAGTGCCAGAGCCTTGGTCAAACGCTGTACATCCACAAGCGCTTCCACAAAGACGTCGAGCAGGCCGACGCCTTGCGCCCACCGGCCTGACCCGCTCGCCTCAGGTGCGGCTGAGCTCTTTGCGGTTGGCGAACTTGGCCTTGAGGTAGTCCTTGTTCATCAGGGCGATGACGTCGATCGAGATGCTCTTCGGGCACGCGGCTTCGCACTCGCCATGGTTGGTGCACGAACCGAAGTACTGATCCATCGTTTCGACCATCGCCTCGACGCGGCTGTAGCGCTCGGCCTGGCCCTGCGGCAGCAGGTTGAGATGGCTGACCTTGGCGGCGGTGAACAGGTTGGCGGCGCCGTTCGGACAGGCGGCAACACACGCTCCGCAGCCGATGCACTCGGCGGCATCCATCGATGCATCGGCAACGACCTTGGGAATCGGGATGAGGTTGGCGTCGGGCGCGCCGCCCGTCTGGGCGGTGATGAAACCGCCGCTCTCGATGATGCGGTCGAATGCGGCGCGGTCGACGACCAGATCCTTGATGATCGGGAACGAGGTCGCCCGCCACGGCTCGACGACGATCTCTTGGCCGGACGTGAACTTGCGCATGTGCAGCTGACACGTCGCCGTGCCGCGCTGTGGCCCGTGGGCCTGACCGTCGATCATCAACGAGCACGTTCCGCAGATGCCCTCGCGGCAATCGTGGTCGAAGGCGATGGCCTCGCGACCCTCGGCGATCAGCCGCTCGTTGAGGACGTCGAGCAACTCCAAGAACGAGGCTTCGTCGCTGATCGATTCGATCGGATAGGTCTCGAAATGTCCTTCGGAATTCGGGCCTTCCTGCCGCCAGATCTTCAGCGTGAGGTTGGTGAGATGCGTGCTCATTACTTGTAGCTCCGGGTGGCGAGGTGCACGGCTTCGAACTCCAACTCTTCGACGTTGCGGATTGCCTTCATCGGGTCGCCGGTCCATTCCCACGCGGCGACATGGGCGAAGTGCTCGTCGTCACGTTTGGCCTCGCCTTCCTCATCTTGATACTCGGCTCGGAAATGGCCGCCACAACTCTCTCTGCGCTCCAAGGCATCGCGGCACATCAACATGCCGAGCTGGAAGAAATCGTCGACCCGTCCGGCCTTCTCGAGCGTCTGGTTCATCGAGGTGCCGTCGCCGGTGACGCGCAGATCCTTCTGGAACTCGCTGTAGAGCGCAGGCAGTTCCGACAACGCCTTCTCGAGACCTTCTGCGGTGCGTTCCATGCCGCAGTAGTCCCAGATGATCCGGCCGAGCTCGCGGTGGAACCAGTCGGGCGAGCGCGTGCCCTTGATGTCGATGTATCCCTGGAACCGTTGGCGAGCGGCAGCCTCGGCAGCCTTGAACTCGGGGTGGTCGACGCCGGGCGTTGGCTTGCCGAGCAGCGGCGCAAGGTAGTTGCCGATGGTGTACGGCAGCACGAAGTAGCCGTCGGCCAGACCTTGCATGAGCGCCGACGCGCCCAGCCGGTTGGCGCCGTGGTCGCTGAAGTTGGCCTCGCCGGCGCAGTACAGACCGGGCACGGTGGTCATCAACTCGTAGTCGACCCACAGCCCGCCCATCGTGTAGTGGCTCGCCGGGTAGATGCGCATCGGCGCCTTCGTCGGGTTCTCGCCGGTGATGCGCTCGTACATCTCGAACAGGTTCGAGTACCGCTCGTAGACCGTGTCGAACCCGATGCGATCGATTGCGGCTGCGAAGTCGAGATACACGCCGTTCTTCAACGGGCCGACGCCCTTGCCGGTGTCGACAGCGCGCTTGGCCGCGCGCGATGAGATGTCGCGGGGAGCGAGGTTTCCGTAACTCGGGTACAGACGCTCGAGGTAGTAGTCGCGATCCTCCTCGGGGATCTGGTCGGCGGCCCGCTTCTCATCGAGATTCTTCGGCACCCACACTCGACCGTCGTTGCGCAGGGACTCGCTCATCAAGGTGAGCTTCGACTGCGTGTCATCGGCCTGCGGGATGCACGTGGGGTGGATCTGCGTGTAGCAAGGGTTGGCGAAGTACGCACCGCGCTGGTGCGCCCGCCACGCCGCGGTGACGTTGCAATTCATTGCATTGGTCGACAGGAAGAACACGTTGCCGTACCCACCGGTTGCCAGCACGACCGCATGCGCGGCATGCGACTCGACCTCGCCGGTCATGAGGTCGCGGGTGACGATGCCGGCGCAGCGGCCGTCGATGACCACGGTGTCGACGAGCTCGACCCGATTGAACAGACGCACACCGCCGAGGCCGATCTGGCGGGCGAGCTGCTGATAGGCGCCGAGCAGCAGTTGCTGCCCGGTCTGGCCACGGGCGTAGAACGTGCGGCTGACCTGCGCCCCGCCAAACGAACGGTTGTCGAGCAACCCGCCGTACTCGCGAGCGAACGGCACGCCTTGCGCCACCATCTGATCGATGATGTCGACGCTGACCTGAGCCAAGCGGTGGACGTTGCTCTCACGAGAGCGGAAGTCGCCGCCCTTGACCGTGTCGTAGAACAGACGATGGACCGAGTCGCCGTCACCGCGGTAGTTCTTGGCGGCGTTGATCCCGCCCTGGGCGGCGATCGAGTGGGCCCGACGTGGCGAATCGTGGAACGTGAACGCGTCGACCTGGTAGCCGAGCTCGGCAAGCGTGGCGGCCGCTGATGCGCCGGCTAGGCCGGTGCCGATGACGATCACTTTGAACTTGCGCTTGTTGTTGGGGTTCACCAACTTCATGTCGTTCTTGTAGTTGTCCCACTTGTCTTCGATGGGACCGGCAGGGACCTTCGCGTCGAGTTTTGGGGCGTCGAGTGTTGCGCTCATGTCAGCTCTTCACGATCCCGGCGAGTACGGCGATCGGGAACGAGACGTTGCCGACGACGATCAAGGTGGCGAACCCGATGGCGAAGCCCCGTCGCCACTTGTTGAACCTCGGATTGTTCCAGCCCATCGACTGGAACAGGCTCCACGCTCCGTGGAACAGGTGCACCCCGAGGGCGATGTTGGCCACGATGTACAAGATCGCAACGGGGACCCTCGATAGCGACGCGTCGACGTTGCGATACACATCGCCGCGCTGGTAGCCGGGGTTGACCCAACCCCACGTGAAATCGGCGAGATGCCAGAACAGGAACAGCAAGACGATGATGCCGGTCCAGCGCATCGTTCGGCTGGCGAAGTTGGCGACCTGGTAGTCACGCTCGCTCTGGTACTTCACCGAGCGAGCCTGACGATTGAGGATGGTGAGGCTGTATGCGGCGTGGATGTGCAGCACGGCTGCACCGATGAGACCGACCCGCAGGATCCACAGCACGACCGTGCGCGGCGCGATCGGCACGAGCAACTGGCGGAGGAACTCGCCGTAGTGGTTGATCTCTTCGGCCCCGAGGTACATCTTCAGGTTGCCGATCATGTGGGCGAGCACGTAGCCCATGAGCGCAATGCCGCTCAAGGCCATGGCGTACTTCTTGCCGACAGCGGTGCCGTAGAGGTCGAGGAGGAAGAGCTTGCGCCGCTTCTTGCCGGCGGTTGCGGTGCCGGTTACGGGGCCGCGCGTCGATACTGCCTGTGCCATCACCGCCGACGGTACTCCCACAGCGCCGACGTGATGAACTTTCCCGAAACTGACCTGTTTTCGCTGGACACCCCGCGGAGTCCCTACACTCTCCACGTTTGCCAACCAAGCGTTTCCCACCTGTTGGGCGCGCCCGAGATTCCCGGAGATCTACCGGTGCTATCAATGTTCGCCGCCGAAGGCGGCTACCAAAGTTTTCATCTCCACGGCGGCGAATGGGCCGTGCTCGCGCTGTCCGGCGTTGCCGCGCTGCTGGCCATCGCCGTCGGCCTGCTGCTGGCGAAGAACGTGATGGCCGCCGACGAGGGCACCCCGAAGATGAAGGAGATCGCCAAGGCGATCCAAGAGGGTGCCTCGGCGTATCTCCGTCGTCAGTTCAAAACGATTGCCATGATCCTCGTGCCGCTGGCGATCGTCGTCTTTCTGACATCGACAGCGATCAAGAAGGCCGACGGGAGCGAGGCGATGAGCTTCGGGTTGGCAGGCACCTGGCGCACGTTGGCGTTCATCCTCGGTTGTGTCGCGTCGGGCGCTACCGGCTTGATCGGCATGACGCTGGCCACCCGTGGCAACGTGCGTACCGCAGCCGCCGCCAAGACCGGCTCGATGCCCAAAGCGCTGACGATCGCCTTCCGCACAGGTGGCGTCGCCGGCATGTTCACCGTCGGGCTCGGCCTGGCCGGTGCGACGGCGATCATCGCTGCGTTCCAGAACATGTCGTCGGTCATCCTGATCGGTTTCGGATTCGGTGGCTCGCTTTTGGCGCTGTTCCTGCGAGTCGGCGGCGGCATCTTCACCAAGGCTGCCGATGTCGGCGCCGACCTGGTCGGCAAGGTCGAGGCCGGAATTCCTGAGGACGATCCGCGCAACCCGGCGACCATTGCCGACAACGTCGGCGACAACGTCGGCGACTGCGCCGGTATGGCAGCTGACCTCTTCGAGAGCTACGAGGTCACCCTCGTCGCCTCGATCATCCTCGGTGTCGCTGCCTTCAACTCGATCGGCGCCAACCCTGCGTTGGGTCTCATCTTCCCACTCGCTGCCCGCGCGATCGGCGTGATCGCCTCGATCATCGGAATCTTCTTCGTCAAGGCAAAAGAGGGCGAGACCAACGCCCTCAAGCCGATCAACAAGGGCTTCCTCGTCGCCGGCTCGCTGACCCTGCTCGGCACCTTCCTCGTCGGAGTGGCGTATGTCGGCAACGACCACAGCAACGCCGGCTGGAAGTGCTTCGGCGCCGTCGCCATCGGCCTGGTGCTGGCCCAGCTGATCAGTCGTCTGACCGAGTACTACACGGCGACGCATCACTCGCCGGTCAAGGAGATCGCGGCCGCCGCCGAGACCGGCCCGGCAACGGTGATCCTGGCAGGCACCGCCAGCGGCATGGAGAGCTCGGTGTACGCCGTGCTGGCCATCGCCATCGCCATCGGAGCCGCCCTGGCCCTGGGTGGCGGCAACCTGCAGTTCTCGTTCTACCTCGTCGCCCTGTGCGGCATGGGCATGCTGGCGACGACCGGCGTCATCGTCTCCGAAGACACGTTCGGGCCGGTCAGCGACAACGCCGCCGGTATCGCTGAGATGAGCGGCGAGTTCCACGGCGAGCCGGCGCGCATCATGGTCAGCCTCGACGCTGTCGGCAACACCACCAAGGCGGTCACCAAGGGCTTCGCCATCGGCTCTGCGGTCATCGCCGCCGTCGCACTGTTCGCCAGCTTCATCGAGACGGCCGTCAACGAGACGCAGACCCAATCAGTGATCGACGCTGCCCTGAAGACATCGCGCGGTGTGTTCGACCTGTTGCCGATCAACGTCGCCGACCCGAAGGTGTTCATCGGTCTGCTGATCGGTGGCGCCGTGCCGTTCATGTTCAGCGCCCTCGCCATCCGCGCCGTCGGTCGCACCGCCGGTGTCGTCGTGCAGGAGGTCCGCAAGCAGTTCGCCGACGGCAAGATCATGAAGGGCGAGAAGGAGCCCGAATACGGCCCGGTCATCGACATCTGCACGGAGGCGTCGCTTCGTGAACTTGCCACCCCGGCCCTGCTCGCTGTGCTCACCCCGGTCATCGTCGGTTTCGGCATCAACTTCTTCGCCCTCGGCGCCTTCCTCGCTGCAGTCATCCTGGTCGGCCAGCTGATGGCCAACTATCTGTCCAACTCCGGTGGTGCTTGGGACAACGCCAAGAAGTACATCGAGGATGGCAACCACGGCGGCAAGGGCAGCGACCCCTATCGTGCGGCCGTCATCGCCGACACCGTCGGCGACCCCTTCAAGGACACAGCCGGCCCGGCACTCAACCCGTTGATCAAGGTGATGAACCTGGTGTCGCTGTTGATCCTTCCAGCGATCATCAGCCTCAGGGACAACGACGGGGCGCGCTTCTCCATCGCCGCCGGCGCACTGGCCGTGCTGATCGGGGCTGTGGTCTACTCCAACCGCAAGTCGTCGTCGATCATCGGTTCGGCTCCGGCTCCGGCTGCGACCGCCGTCAAGACCTGATCACCGGCTCGCACCATGCTCGCACTGTTCGACGTCGTCAAATGGCTCGACAAGGGCGGGTTGGCGCTTGCCGCGCTGATGATCTTCGCCGAGACCGGCTTGCTGATCGGCTTCTTCCTGCCGGGTGATTCGCTGCTGTTCATCGCCGGATTCCTGTCGTCGAAGCCCAAAGATCTGCCGAGCCTTCCGGCGATCGGGCTCGTCGTGCCCGTGCTCATCGTGGCTGCGTTCGTCGGCAACCAGGCCGGCTTCTACATCGGGCGGGCCATCGGGCCCGCACTGTTCGACCGGCCGGACTCACGCTTCTTCAGCCAGAAGAACGTGGCCAAGACACACAAGTTCTTCGAGCGCTACGGCACCAAGGCGTTGGTGATGGCTCGCTTCGTGCCAATCGTGCGCACGTTCGTGCCGGTGCTGGCGGGCGTCGGTGAGATGCGGCAACGCACGTTCATCATCGCCAATGTGATCGGCGCGGTGCTGTGGGCGGGCGGCGTGACGGTGCTCGGCTACTTCCTCGGCCAGGTCGACGCGATCAAGAACAACATCGAACTGGCGGCCGTTGCGGTGGTGGCGATCTCGTTGCTGCCGGTCGGCATCGAGTACCTGCGCCATCGCCGAGCTGCCGCGGCGCGGCCGGCGTCACGCGACTGACACAACCTGCGGGGAACCGAAGTGTCCTCCGTCACGTCGAAGACGCATGACACACGTCAACACAGCGCACCGAGGGGCACGGATCGCCGCCGCCCTCGCAGCTGTCATCATCGGCGTAACCGCATGCGGTTCGGACTCGAAATCGTCCAGCACCGTGGCCCTCGTGCCCCCGACCAAGGTCGCCACGATTGGCGGCGACGCTGGTCAGGTCGCATCGGCCGCCACCGCAGCACCCAGCGCTGCCCCGACTGGATCTGGGGGGACTCCAGTCGACACGCCAACCGGCGGAGGCCTTCCACTTCCCGTTCCTGACACCAAGTACCTGGCCATCGACATCAGCTTCGGACTGGAGGTCGACGACATGACCAAGGGGATCGATGGAGTCGTTGCCCTCTCCGA
>JANYKU010000133.1 GCA_025358075.1 Ilumatobacteraceae bacterium | reverse complement strand
CCGACTGGGACGACGTCGAGCGGGCCGTCGGTGCGCTACTCGGCGAGTTCCACCTCCCCGTGGTCGACGCCTTGCTGTCGCTGGTCGGGTGGTCGGCGCGACGAAGTGGTGACGCGCACCTGCGCCTCGCGGCGTTGATCGCCTCGCCGCGCCTCGCGCTCGAGGCGTGGCTGGCCGACATCGTGCTCGACTGCACCAACGTGCGCACTGTGCTCGCACCGATCGCTTCGTTGCTCAGTGGGTTCCAGATCAGGGAAGCAATCGGCTCCGGGTCCGAGCGATCGCCGTATCGCTGCCCGGTTGCGGGCGCATCCCGCGCTCCGGGCATCGCCGTGTGGCTCGACCCCGGTTGTCCGCCGACGCCGCAACTTCTGGGCCTGGCGCTCGATCGGCTCATCGGTGAGGTTCCTCCGGAGCCTGCCGACATCGTGCGGCTCATCCAGCAGACCGCGCTCGGCCTGGCCGACGTCGCCGATCTGATGGTTGGCCGCGACGGGCTGGCCGCCGGGTTGCAGACGTTGATCGACCGATGGACCCTCACCGATGGCGTGGTCGCCGCGCCCGCTTCGATTCCCAGCGATGTCACTGCGCTGACGTTCGACGGCATGTCGTATGAAGAGCTGGTCGCCTTGGGTGGGATGGGTGCGCGTCACCACTTCGTCGCGCCGACCACCCGACCAGCGACAGCAAGGCGTCGACCACGGGGAGGTGGAACTCGCCGAGTAGCGCACCGACGGCCCGCTCGACGTCGTCCCAGTCGGGAGCGAAGACGATGTTGCCGTTGGCGTCGAGCGTCGGCAGCGAGAGGGCGACGCGGGTGACCCCGCCGGTTGCGGTTGGGATCTTCGGTGGCTGGACGGCGAGCGCCAACCCCGGTGCAGCCAGTTGCACGCCGAAGCCCGAGGCCGGCGCCCAGCGCGCTTCGAGCTCGAGCGCGGACAGTTCCAACGTCACCGGGCCCACGGCCAGCGATGCAGTGCCATGGTCGGCGCGATGCAACGACAGGGCTCCGTTTGCGCGCGTGGCGAACGACGCCGATCGAGCAACGAGGTCGATCGAAGCGATGTTCAACGCGAGCGATGCGCTGGCCGCGAAGTCACCGAGCACCGGCGTGCTGACTTCGGCGGCAAGGTCGATGGCCAGCCGATCACCGTCGACCCACAGTCGCAGACCGGAGGTGCCGACGAGATCGACGCGCCACGGTTGCAGGACCGTGCCATCGCCGGCGACCGGCACTTCGACAGCCCCGGTGATCAGCCGACGCAACCCGCCGAGCAGTTCCTGCATCGCTGCGCTGTTTTGCGTCAGCCGCTGCCAGTAGGCGGCGAGCACTCCGAGTGGGTTGCCGAGCAGGTCGGTCGCATTGATACCGACGACGCCACCCGGCGGTTGCAAGCCGATGAGGCGCAGCACGAGCGTGCCGCCTTCACCGAGCCCGGCCAGCGCAGTCTGCAGCGCGCCGCTGATGGCGTTGTTCGCCGCGTCGAGCGCGGCCTGTGGCGTCGACAGGTCCAGCAACGGATAGGGGCGACCAGCCAAGGTCGCGTTGTGCAGTGTGAGCACGAACACCGGCGTGCGGAGATCGGTGAGACCGATGCCGAGGTGAAGGCTGCCGATCCCCGGATCGCCGGTGAGGAGCGCTGACCCGCCGGCGTCGACACCGAACACGGCCTCGGCGCGTACCGCGGGCAACGCCGAAACTTGTCCGGTGGCCGTGTCGGCGCGCAACAGGTCGGCACTCAGCGCGACCTTGATGCCGGGAGTGGTCTCGTACGCCACTTCGACCCACGGCACCACCGTCGGGTGGCCGCCGGTACCAGGTGTGACCCGCACGCCCAGCGAGACGTGAAGCGGCCCGGCGGTGAAGGTGACGGCATCGTTCGGCGCGTCGAGCGCGCCACCGATCAGCGTCGACAGCTGTCCGAGCCAGGCATCGCGCGCCGTGTTGTCGTTGAGCAGCCCCTCGATCCACGCGACGATCGCATTGACGCCGAGGGTTGGGATGTCGGCGAGCGGCAGCGGTGGGAGCCCGGCAACGGTGCGCAGTCCGAGCAGGCCGGTCAGCGCGGCGAATGGGCGCAGCGACGCGTCGTTGAGGTTGAGCGCGTTCGCTTGTGCCCGAATGAGCCCGGTGATCAGTGAGAAGACCTCCGGTCCGAGATCGTTGAGGCCGTCGGCGTCGAGAACGAACGTCTGCGGCGCCGAGGCGCCCGGCAGTTGCAGGTCGCGCAGCGTCACCGAGAGGTGCAGGTTGTCGGTGGGCGACGTCGGAACTCCGATCGACACCGCAACGCCGCCGACGAACGCCTCGCCCGGCACGGGCGGACCGTCGTCGATCGACACATCGGCGCTCAGCTCGATGACACCACCGACGCGCCCGAGGAGCAGCCAATCGGGCAACCCACCACCGGTGACGGGATCAGGTGCATTCGAACGGTCGAGCTGAAAGATCGGTACGTGGAGTCGCGTGGCGACGCTCGGGGCGTTGCCGCCGGTGTCGTGCTCGACGCCGACACCGATGTGCACGATGCCGGCAAGCTCGCGCACGACGGCGTAGACCGTGACCTTCGGGTCGGCGTTCTGAAACAGCGGTACCCAGATGGCCCCGTCCGTGGTCTGGCGCCCGGGTGGACCGAGCACGTCGTCGACGAACGACAGCAGGGCGCCGCGCTGTTCGTCGTCGAAGATCATCGTGGACAAACCGCGCTTGGTGGCGTCGCCCTTCGACCCCATCGGGTCCTGGAACCAACCGCCGTTCATGGAGCCGCCGCGTACCAACCCGAGCGCAGTGCCGAGCGCGGCGAACGAGTCGAGTTGATCAACGCCGACGCTCATCATCCACCTTTCGAGCTCAGGTCGTGGCGGGCCATCGGTTGCACCAGGAGAACCTCCGGTTCGGCGGCGATCGATCCCGGTACGAGCGGGCGTCCAGCAGTGTCCTTTCCGACTTCGGCCGAGATCGAGCTGGCCAGTTCGAGCAGTGCTTCCCAGGCGAATGCCGTGATCGCTTCCGACCAGCGATCGGTGACGACTGTGGGCCCGGCAACACGGCTGAAGGTGTGCATCACGAGTCCCGCGGGGGCCTTTGCGGTTCCGACCGCAATCGGCACGGACAACGTGATTGCGCCATCGGTCTGATCGCACTGCACGGTCACGCCGATCGTGACGAGGCCCGAAGAGCAGCCGATCGTGATCTTGTCGGTGAACACGAGCAGCTCCGCCCCGGCGTCGTGCCACACGACGGTGGCCGACGAGCCCACAGGGAGATCGGCAACTCGGCGCACCGCCGCTCGCAGCAGCACCTGGGCATCGCTCTGCGGAATGCGAAGCAGCTTCTTCGGAACAACGCCTGCCGCGATCGGCACCCGGAGATGGCTGAGCCAGCCGAAGTTCTTGACCACTTCGTTCATACTCGTACCCCTCGTCGGGCGCCCTGGCCCATGCCAGCACTCACTCGGTCAAGTGTCAAGACTCAACCTGCACCTAAGTTGATACATCTCGTCGCCAAAGAACTCCCGGAGCGACGCACCGGCTCGGGTCCGCCCCCCCCCGAAGGATGGCGGATAGTGTGTCAACACTCCGCCCGAACCTCCCCGAAGGGCCCGAATTGACGAGAACGTGACGACATGACCGCATGACGAACGTCATCACGATCGGGGTTCTCTCGCCGGTGACCGGTGGGGTCTACTACGGCACGATCCTTGCCGGCATCGCCCGTGAGGCTGCCGCCGTCGGTGGCCGTGTCGTGCTGATCCAGACGCTCGATGCCGGGCTCAGCAGCGACGAGGTCATGTCCGCACCCGATTTCATGACGCCGACGGCTTGGGAGCACCTCGACGGCGTCATCTCGATCGCCACGGCGACGCAGCGCAACTACCTCGATCGGCTGCAGGCGGCGGGCAAGGCAGTGGCGCTGGCCAGTGACGAGATCGACGGGTTCGATGCCCCATCGGCCACTCCCGACAACTTCACCGGTGTGCGCGACGCCGTCGACCATCTGATCGGTCACGACCACACCCGCATCGGCTTCGCGGGCAATCTCGTTCAGCCCGACATGCGTGCCCGCCACGATGCGTATCGCGTGGCCTTGACGGCGCATGGCATCGCTGCCGAGCCGAAGTGGTTCTTCGCCGCGTTCGACAACGGTGAGCTCGGTGGTCGCGACGTTGCCGAGCAACTCGTCGCGGCCGGCATGCCCATCACCGCGCTCCTGCTCGCGACGGATCGCAACGCGATCGGCTGCATGGAGCGCCTGGCCGACCTCGGCATCGACGTGCCGCACGATCTGGCCGTCGTCGGGTTCGATGGGTTGGAGGCCGGAGCCTTCACGCAGCCGACCCTGTCCACCGTGCTCCAGCCGTACGACGGCATCGGCGCGGCTGCGGCGCAGCTCGTGCTGGCGCAGCTCCGCGGCGACGACGTCGAGCTGCGCCCCCACCGGTGGCCGTCGCGGTTCATCAATCGTGGCTCGTGCGGCTGCCGCAACGACGAATGGTCGCTCGACGCCGACGGTGGGACCGAGTTCTGGCGGTCCGAGGCGAGGAGGCTGCTCGAGCGGAGCCGTCGACGCGAGGACTCGATGCGCGAGCAATACGAGATCGGGATCCAGTTGCTCGATCACGAGCGCGCCGACCCGCGGAATCTGGAGTGGCTTGCGGCAAGCGACGTGCGCGGTGCATACCTCGCCCTGTGGGACGGTGATCCCTCGACGGGTCGCGTGCACATCGCCGGCCGGTACGACCCCGAAGCCGTGTTGCCCGACGTGGTCGACACGATCTGCACCGTCGAGCAGTTTCCGCCGCCGAGCCTCATCGGGCTGGCGGATCCGAGTGAGAACGAGGTGACCATCATCGTGCCGGTCAAAGCGCACGGCCTCGACTTCGGTCTCCTCGCAGTCGCCGGCAAGGTCGATGCCTTGTCAGCCAACGGACGCGAGGCGCACAACCAATGGGCGGCGCTGTTGACGGCAGCGCTCGAACAGCGCAACTTGCACGAGAACGTGCAGACGAGCGAGAAGCGCTACAGCCTGTCGGCGGTCGCATCGAACGACGGGCTGTGGGACTGGGATCTGGCCACCGAGACGCTGTACTACTCCGGCCGGTGCATGGAGTTGCTCGGGCACGGCTACCACGACGCCAAGGCCGGACCCTCGGTGTGGTTCGACGCGGTGCACCCTGACGACCTCGACCGCGTTCGCGCCCTGTTGAGCAGCGCGGCGATCGGACCGCTGGAGCCGATCGCCTTCGAGCACCGCATCCGCAGCGAAGACGACACCAATCGTCGGCTGTCGTGCCGAGTGCTACCGGTCGGTCCTGTCGGCGGACCCGCAGTGCGAATCGTGGGCTCCCTCCACGACATCGAACCCCGCAAACAGCTCGAGGAGCAACTCCGACGAGGCGCGCTCTACGACGAGGTGACGGGTCTTCCGAACCGCCAGCTGTTCCTCGAGCGGCTGTGCCTCGCGATTGCCGATGCCCACGAATCACCCGCGCCGCGTTACGCCGTCGTGTTCCTCGACCTCGACGGCTTCAAGCTCGTCAACGACTCGCTCGGCCATCTCGTCGGTGATCAGCTGTTGACGCAGATGGGACAACGGTTGCGCGCCGGGCTGCGCGAAGCCGACCTCGCCGCACGGTTTGGTGGTGATGAGTTCGCCATACTCCTCAACGACATTCAGCCACACGCGATCACGCCGATCGTGCAACGCATGCAGGAAAGCCTCGCGGCTCCGATGGACTTCGACGGTCACGAAGTCGTGGTGACGGCCAGCGTCGGCATCACGACGAGCGAAGGTGGGTACACCAACGCCGAAGACGTGCTGCGCGATGCCGACATCGCCATGTACTACGCCAAGTCGCGCAACCGCGGCACGTCGGCGATGTTCGACACCAGCATGCATGCCACTGCGGTCACTCGACTTCGCCTGCAGTCAGAACTGCGTCAAGCGATGGATCGCGGGCAGTTCGAGATGCATTACCAGCCGATCGTCGATCTCGATGCGCAGAGCACCAACCACTTCGAGGCGCTGGTGCGCTGGCACCACCCCGATCGCGGTCTCGTGTGGCCCATGGAGTTCCTGTCGGTCATGGACGAGACCGGGTTGATGGTCACCCTCGGGCGTTGGATCATCAACGAGGTGTGCCGGCAGATCGCCCAGTGGCAGCGCTCGTACGACGGCATCGTCAACGTCAGCGTCAACCTGTCGCACGGCGAGTTCTGGAGCCCGGGTCTGCTCCCCCACATCCTCGACTGCCTCGGCCGCCACCATCTGGCGCCGACCAACCTGACGCTGGAGATCACCGAGAGCGTGATCATGCGCCGGTCAGACCTCGCTCGCGCCATCATCGAGAAGCTGCACGCGGCCGGGATCAACGTACAGATCGACGACTTCGGCACAGGTACTTCGTCGCTGCATGCGCTGCGTCGTCTGCCCGTGCAGGCATTGAAGATCGACCGCTCGTTCATCCGCGAGCTCGACGTCGATCCACGCACGACCAAGCTCGTGCAGATCATCATCGCCCTCGGTCAGGCGCTGGGCGTCGACGTGGTCGCCGAGGGCGTCGAGACGTTGGGGCAGTTGGACCTACTTCGTGAGATGGGCTGCCGCAACGCACAAGGTTTCTGGTTTGCCAAGGCGGTCGACGGCGCCGACGCGGCGCAGTTGCTCGGCCACTCGCTTCCAGTGGGTACCGAGCGATAGCCCACGCCCCCAAACATCCGGGGGTTGGGTTTGGAGGGCGTTGGGGTCAGGTTTGGGGCGCGTCGTGTTCGGCGAGCAGGATCAGTGAGAACGTGGTGGGATGCTGGTGAGACGGCACCAGGCGGCCGCCGTCGGACTCCGCCAGTGAACGGGCGAGTGCGAGGCCAATGCCGGTTCCGGCGCCCTCGCCGCGGCGGAAGATGTGCTCTGCCCTCGCGGCGGTGAGATCGGTTCCGTCGTCGCTGACATCGAGGGCGGCGCCGCCGGACAGTTGTCTTTGAGCGACGGCGATGTCGCCGCGTCCGTGACGCAGCGCATTGTCGATGAGCACATCGAGGATCTGGGCGACGGACGCGCTCGTACCCTGGGCGGTCAACGGCTCGTTGGCCGTCACGGTGATGCGCCGATGCTGTGCTTCGACTCGGCCGGCCCATCGCCGTGATGCATCGTGGGCAACGGCGTCGAGCCGAACGGACGACCTGGCCGGCAGCTCGTCGCGTGCGAACGCGAGGAGGTGCGCGACCGTCGCATCGATGCGGGTGAGATCGTCGAACGCCCCGTCGAGCGCTGCCGGCGACTCGACATCGCGCGCCGCCTCGAGCCGAAGCCTGAGGCCAGTGAGCGGCGTGCGGAGCTGATGCGAAACGTCGGCACTGAATCGCCGCTCGCGAGCGAGCGCGTCGTTGACTCGTTGCGCGCTGTTGGTGAGCGCACTGGCCAACGTGTCGATCTCGGTGATGCCCGAGATCCGGGTCGGTTCGAGTGGACCACCATCGCCCAGCCGAGAGGCCGCGCCGGCGAGATCGCTGACGGGTCGCACGAGACGGCGAGCGAGGCGAGTGGCGATCAACCACCCGATCGCCAGCGCGGCGAGACCACTGGCACCCATGATGAGCCAGGCGATGCGCGCCCTGTGGTTGGCATCGTCGAGCGACTCGCTGAGGCGGAGGGCACCGACAACCTTCTCCGTGGCGTCGTCGATGATGGGTGTACCTACCACGATCTGACCGTCGGTGGCCGAAACGGTGGAACCGGTCAGTGCTCGACGCGTCGGAGGATCTGCGGCAGCCGGGCCATCGCCGAACATCAGATGACCGGCCGTGTCGTACACACCGAACGGTGGCGGCGCATCTGCCTCCGTATGAAGTCGGGTGAGCTGCGTGACGTCCAACGGCACGCGGATCTCTGCGAGTGTTCGCGCGGCGACGGCTTGCAGCTCGACGACTTCGGAATCAAAGATCGACTGGTGAACGGCGATGGCAAGAGGGATGCCGAGCACGAGGAGGAGCAGCGCGGCGACGCCCACGATCGCCTCCGTGATTCGTCGCCTCACTGCGTCACCAGGCGATAGCCGACACCTCGCACGGTAGCGATCTCGATGGCGTCGCCGAGTTTGCGACGAAGGGCCAACACGTGCACGTCGACGGTCTTGGTGGACGTCTCCCAGTGCAAGTCCCACACTTCGGCCAGGATTCGCTCGCGTGTCACGACGCGACCTGCCTCGCGGCTCAACAACAAGAGCAGCTCGAACTCGCGCCGACGCAAGGGAACCGCCTCGTCGCCGATGAAGACCTCGTAGTCGACCGGTTCGACCCGCATTGTGCCGACCTGGATGGTCTCGTCGGAAGCCTTCGAGTCCGCTCCGCGAAGGTGGGCCCGTACCCGGGCGAGCAGGACATTCATCGAGAATGGCTTGGTGACGTAGTCGCTCGCTCCTGCGTCGAGGCCGACCACGATGTCGATCTCGGAATCTCGGGCCGTCACGATGACAATCGGTAGATCGCGATGTTCTTCGCGCAGTGACCGACACAGCGTGAAGCCGTCGACGTCAGGAAGCCCGGCGTCGAGCAGCACGATGTCGGGCGGGGACGTCTTCAGTCGCTCTGTCGCCGAAGCGCCGTCGAGACACCACTCGACCGTGTAGCCGTGGTCGGCAAGTGCGTCGCGCATCGCCGAGCCGATCGATTCATCATCCTCGACCACGAGCACGACAGCCGCTGCGCCCGACCCCACATCCGGCTCACCCGTCAACGGTGCTGCCCCAGGAGATGAACACCCCGACGATCGTATCGACGCGCGGCGCAGGCGATCAGTCGCTCTCGATCAGCACCGGACGCCGACGCTGTTCGTTCGTCATGTACAGCACCACAGCCAGGATTGCGGCAAGGAAGATCACGCTCGTCACCGTCGTGCCGAGACCGAGGCCGGCCTGGAAGCCCTCCGGGTCCTGGCCAGGAGCGAGCTTTCGCGGCTGTGACAACATGTCGCCGATCGATGCACCAAGCGGCCGAGTGAGAACATAGGCAATCCAGAACGCAAGGATCGCATTGAGGCGGAAGCGCAGGTGGGCGACGGCAACCACGAGGATCAGACCGGCGAACAGCAGCAGCGACTTGAAGTAGCCGAGGCTGTACTTCTCTGCGATCAGGTCACCCGCGGCAGTGCCGAGAGCAAACGTGAACAGGATTGCGGTCCAGTAGAACGCCTCACGCTTGTGCGAGTGGATCGAGTGGATGGACAACGTCTTCTCGCTCGAGTACCAGACGCCGAACGAGGCAAACATGGCGATCGCAAAGATGACGGTGCTCGTCGTCAACGAGACGTGGAAGTTCTCGACCATGTTGTCGGTGATCAGTGTTCCCACGACGCTGATCAACACAACAGTGACCCAGTAGATCGCCGGGATGTACTCAGGTACCCGAAACTGAAAGACGAGCGCGATCGCCAACAGCGCTCCCATCACGATGGTGGTCGTGTTGAGGTTGTCGCCGAGTTTGCCGTTGATGAAGTCGGCGAAGGTCTCGCCGACCGTCGTGCACAGAACCTTGATGACCCAGAAGAAGACCGTTACCTCCGGCACCTTGCTGAGGAGTTTGCGAAGTTGCGCGGGCGGGTGCAGCATCGAAGTTGTGGGGTGCGTCATGAGAATTCCTTCACGCTCAGGGGGACGCACCATTGTGCGGAAGTGGCGTGTGGCGGGCGCGGCAACATCGTTTAACTCTCGGTAAATCATCGTCGTTTCACACATCACGGATCAGAGCGTCCGAAAGAGCTCGAGGTGTGGACGACGAGCGCTGCGAATCGTCGTTGTCGCAGCAGTCAGCGTTGCTACGAGAGCAACTCCGATGACGATCGCAAGGTAGGGCCACGGCACCGCGAGCGATGCGGGCGCAGGGTCGAACACTCCGTGCAGAACTTTGACGAGCATGCTCGAAAGTGCCCACGAACTGAGACCTCCGGTGAGGAGGCCGGCGAGCGTCACGACGCCGGCTTCAGCCCAGACGAACGCACCGAGCTGTCGTTCGTTGGCACCGAGCGCCGCGGC
>JANYKU010000103.1 GCA_025358075.1 Ilumatobacteraceae bacterium | reverse complement strand
CGCAAGCCGGAATGGAGGCACCGCCAGCAGGGTCATCCGACAAGCGGCCAAATCCGAGAGGTCCTCGCGAGGCGGTCGGCATGAAGTCGGAGAATCCTTCAACACTGTTCTGATCGTCGCCGTACGGCACGGATTCGTGTTTGCTGGGCACCGCACAGATTCCTGTTCACTCCAGTGCTATGGGGCTACCTTCGTCGGCCCGCGTCTGCGTGTCTTGGGAACGTCGAAGCCCATAGTGGCGTAGGCGGGGAGCCGCTTGCTGTGCATCCGATCGAGCACAGGAATGCGTACGTCGACGTAGTCGTGGAGCTCGACGTGAAGTTTGCCAGCGTGAGTGCGTAGGAGTCGGCCGACGTACTGGACGACGCGTCCCTTGAAGGCGAGCGGAAAGGCGAGGAACAACGTGTCGAGCTCGGGCCAGTCGAACCCTTCTCCGAGGTAAGAGCCGGTGGCCACCAAGACGATCCCGGAGCCGGGCGGGCGGACGGTGATGGCATTGGCAACCGTTGCGCGAGCCTTGGTGCTGAGTCCTCCTCGCAGAATGAGGGGTTCGTCGCCGAGTTCGATCAGGCGGGCAACGATCGCGTCGATGTGGTCGGTGCGCTGGGTAAGAACGAGACACGTTCGCCCGACTGTGACGGCGTCGTGGACATCAGAGCAAATCTGATCGGTGCGGCGATCGTCATCCACGAGGGCACCGAACACGGCCTGGATGGACGCAGCGTCTTCTTCCGCAACCGCAGATTTGGTCTCGTGTACGACCAGCTCGCGGCGCACGAGTGCTGCGTCGGTGACATCCTTGGCGGCGATTTCGTATCTGGTGGGACCGCATTGGAGGGCGATGATCGCTTCGAGACCGTCGCGTCGGTATGGGGTAGCGGTGAGGCCGAGCCAACACCGCGACGGGGCTTGGCGGACGCACGTTGCGAAAGAGACGGCCGGGAGATGGTGGCATTCATCGACGATGATGAGTCCGTACTTTGTGAAGAACTCAGCGGGGTGTTCTTGGCGGCTGACACTCTGGATCATGGCGACGTCGACGATTCCTGTCGGCTGGGTCTTGCCGCCTCCGATAGTCCCGATCTGTTCAGGTCCGAGGTTGAGGTGTTGACCGAGGCGAACGCGCCACTGGTCGACGAGCGGCTTTCGGTCGACCAGGACGAGGGTTGGGACGTCGTGGTGTGCGATCACGGCGCACGCGATCACGGTTTTGCCTGCGCCGGGAGGGGCAACGATGACGCCGCGCTCGTGCGGCGTCGTTGCGTTGAGCGCATCGGTCTGCTGAGGTCGTAACTGTCCGACGAAGCCGAGCCCGAGGCGGGGATGCTGGGGTCGAACGTCGCTCACCTCGAGGTGGCTTCCGAGTTCGGTGATCAGTTCGGTGACTCGTTCGACGATGCCGCGGGGGAGGTGGAGCCATTCGAGATCCTCCTCGTAGCAGCGAATGAAACGGGGGATGTTCCACGTCGAGAATCGCATTCGTTGCTTCTCGTAGAAGTCCGGGTTGTGGATAGATGCGAGGTGCTTCAGCGCTGCGACGAGCGCGGGCGGAAGGCCGGAGCGCTCGATCGACAGCGATGCGCCGAGGCGGGCACGAATCACCGGTGGCACTGGTGGCCCTCCTGACTTGGTCAGATCGGCCAGCGTCAGTGTGGGTCCGGCGCCGACGGGCCGCAGTGAGCCGGCAAGGGCAACGGCGGCGTCTGGTGCCATGCGTGCGACCGAGGACAGGAATGCCCATTGGTCGGGCCATGGCTCCATCGTCGTCGGATCGAGGAATGCGGTTGCTCCGTGGCGCAGGCGTTCGCCGTGAAGTGGAAGCGCGATCAGGTTGCCGAACGAGCCTTTCGGCATGAAGTCTTGCGACGGGAAGAACCGATCGTAGCTCGACAGGTCCAACTCTGCCCGAGCCATCATCGCTTCGCGCAGCAATGATGTCCCGAGCGACCGGGCTGTCGCCGCCGGGATCGGACCGTCGAAGAACACCCACACGTGCGCGCCGTCGCCGGAGCGGGAGCGTTCCAGTGCGGCAGGTACCTCGACGCGGTGGCAGGCATCGAGGTAGGCGAGCGCGTCAAGGACCCAGCTGCCACCATCGAAGTCGCAGGCCAGCAGCTTGCAGGTGTCCCCAGGCAAGAGGGGATAGATACCAACCGTGGTTTCACCACGTAGGTGACTCGTGAACACTTCGTCAACGAGTGGCAGGTAGTCCTGCTTCATCCGTTTGTTCGCCCACCCGCCACGAACCGCCGGGGACCACCCTGATTTGCCGGTCGACGCACTTTCCCATCGCTGCGCGTACACGTCGGCACGGGCTCCGAACAATGACCGAAGCAGTGCCAGCTTTGCCGCCAGCGGCGATGACGATTCGAGGGACTCGCGCACAGCGGTTTGGGTGAACAGTGTTGGAGCCCACGCCTGTCGATGACCGTCGGCTTCACGAGTGTTCAGCCCGAGCAGGTCCCGAAGGCGGGCGTTCTCGGAGCGAAGCGTCTCGACCTCAGCGCGTGCCTCGGCAAGCGCTGCTGCGGTCACATTGCTCACGTTGCGGTTCCAAGCAGTGCGCTGATTCTCTTCACAAAGTGCGGCACGCCTGCGTGCTCGAGATCGTTCAACAGGTCGTCAGGCGATTTCGGTGGTCGCTTCTTTTCGCGTGCGAGACGAACGATCGTGTCCGCTACCTCGTCTGGGTACTCCGCCGCCAACTCACAGAGGTAGGTGTCAGGGTCTGAGACACGGAGCCCGTGCATCGCCAACGGCTTGGTCGGAAAGTCTTTGTTGTTGTGGGTGAGCAGCACCGTGGCACCGCCGACGATCGCTGCAGCCATGTGTTCGTGGTCGTCTGGGTCCTTGCCAGGCATCTCAGCGATGAGGTGCTGATAGTCAGATCGCTCGATCTTGCTGTCGGGAAAGAACTCACGAATCGCGGCTGTAACGGCTACCGCGGTCTCCTTCGTCCGTTTGTGTTCTCGGACAATGACGTCTTCCCATTCATTGAGCAGTGCGTCGGTCCAGATCACCTCGTGGAGGCCATCTTCGCTGGCCGCCAGCAACAGGTCCATGACAGAGAACGGGAACAAGACGTTGGTATCGGCGAAGATCCGATTCATCAGCCGGAGTCAGTACGGGAGGCCCGTGTCCTCGATGAGTGCGGCAACGCGCTGTCGGCCGGTCCGGCGCCGGTCGCGTTGAGCCTGGAAGGCCAGCACGTCTGAGAGCAGTACGCGGCGATGTTTGCTACGCGGAAGACGTTCCGACGGAATGTCGCCCTGGTCGAGAAGTCGTGCAACGAACGGTCGCGACAACCCGAGCAGTTCGGCCGCTTCTGCGGGACTGAGCGCAACCTCCGATGGCAAGACTGTTACTGCGTGGCCCTCGGCGAGTTCGTCAGCAGACGCGCGCAATACATCCACGAGCGCCGCGGAGAGCGGCAGCGTGCTGCCGTCGGGCAGTTGGAGCGTGAACAACTGTCCGTAAGGCGCTGCAACCGCGAGCGCGATCCGAGCGGCAGAGTCGCGATCGGTTTCGCGTGACTCCACGCGGACCGCGTTGGAAAGCACACTGGTTCTCGACATGACCTCACCTCCGTATCTGCAACAAGTGTAACAACAATGCCGGGACCGCGTCGGCGATTTGACGTCTCTGAGGACGAAAGAAGGGCATCTCTCCGACGTTCTCTACATAGCGTGCGAGGGCTGGCCTGATCGTCGCTCGAATCCGCCGCGACCACGAGGCAACCACGCCGCCGCCTCGCCAACTGCGCTGTGAGGCAAAGTCCCGTGTGATACCTCCGGTCGGAGTCATATGAGCCTTGACTCATCATGAGGAAAGAGTCATACTTCGAAATGGAAAGGTATGAGGTCACCGATCAGTTCGTTGATTGGTGAATCGACGCTGACCGATGATCAACGAGAAGCCGTCACGGATCGAGTGGTTGAACTTACAGAACGTGAACCGATCTGGGTTGTCCGATCACCGACCGGATCCTGATGTCGAGGCACCCGTCGATGAAGGAAACGATAGGACCGGTGCGTGGCAACAAGTGGTACGAGTGGGCGGTTCCGCTCGCTGATGACGTGTATGTCGAATATTTCCGAGAACTCGGAGAGAAACGATCGCTCTGATGGCACGAACCAAGTTCTCCGAACTCCGCGACACCGTCGAGGCCAAGCCCGACGCGAGCGAACGACTCGCTGCATTGCGAGCCGACACGCTTGAGGAGATCCGTCTCTACGACCTCCGTCACGGCGAAGCGATCAGCCAGGTCGAGT
This sequence comes from Ilumatobacteraceae bacterium, assembly GCA_025358075.1. Lineage (GTDB taxonomy): Bacteria > Actinomycetota > Acidimicrobiia > Acidimicrobiales > Ilumatobacteraceae > JAENVT01. The sequence goes on along the minus strand of JANYKU010000103.1, from coordinate 18,477 downwards.
TGGCCGGCCGTCTCGATGTCACCCAGGGGGCGATCTCCAAACTCGAGCATTCCGAGGATGTGCGCGTCTCGACGCTGCGACAGTACTTGGAGGCGCTCGGTGCCCGACTCGAACTCGTCGCAGTGTTCGACGACGACGCCCGCCGCGTGCCTGTCCACCTCGGCAAAGGCTCCGCAGCCTGACCACCCGCCAGCGCGAAATATGTACCATCCATGTACCAACACAACGGTAAACAGCGGTACACAGAGGGGAACAACGGTCAACAAGAAATGTGTGCTGACCAGGTGAAAAGCCTTCTACCAGGTACGCGGCAATCGTTCGGATGTGGTCTCATAACCCGAAGGTCGCCGTTTCTGGCTGCCCGAGCCAGGCAAGGGACGGGATGTGCGGCGGATCCGACCTCGTTCTCGCAAGAGACCCGACAAGTGAACAACATCGACGAAGGCGTCTACTGACACATGGCAGTCGTCTTGCGGACGGCGCTAGTCACGTCCGTCGTAGTACTCCAGCATCGCTCGCGACTTGAGTCCCATTGCAGCCGCAATGTCGCGGTCGGTGATACCCGCCGCAAGCCGGTGGTGCCGTAGCCGTGTCGCCGGTGGGGCTGGCGAGGGCTCGTTCGAGGCCGGTGAACAGGTCGACAACGTCGGCTGCTTCGAACACGCGGTAGCGCTGTCTGCCGACGTTGCGTTGACGCAGGACACCGGCCGCTTCGAGGCGGTTGACGGCTTCACCGGTGCGCATCTCGGATCGGCCGATTAGTCGTGCGCCGCTGTCGACGGTGATCACCGGGACACCGGGGAGTAGGTCGAGGAGCAGCTCGACCGCCGAGTTAGCCCGGACTCGCCCGAGTTGCTCCCGCCATCGTGCATCAAGTGCGTCGATCTTGGCTGCGTAGGCCTCGGCGTCGTTGCACGATCGGTGTGCGGCGGTGGCGAACGTGCGCAACCAGGTGCCCGCGCCGGTGGAGCGTTCGGGACTGTCAGGTGCGCCGACGTGTCGGTACGCAGTCAGGCCGGCGATGTAGTCGCTGGCCCATGTGGCGAGTACGAGGCTGATCGGCGGGACGAAGCGCGGTGCGAGGCCACGGCGGCGGAGGATGACATGGATGAGCGCGCGGCCGGTGCGGCCGTTGCCGTCGGCGAACGGGTGGAGCGTCTCGAACTGGGCGTGGGTGATCGCCGCTTGAACGAGCGCGGGATGGTCGTCGCCGTTGACATAGGCAAGGAGATCGTGGAGCAGCGCGTCGAGGGTGTCCGATGGCGGGGGGACGAACGCGGCGGAGCATGGGTTGTAGCTGCTGCCGCCGATCCAGTTCTGCGCCGTGCGGACCGTGCCGGCGATCGCTGGTGTCGCTGACCGTTCCACCAAGGTCCGGTGGATGGCGAAGAGGTCGTCGACGGTGATCGTGTCGGTCGACGAGCCCAGCTCGACAGTGGCCTCCATCGCGGCGACGTTGGCGAGCACCTCGACGGCGATCCGATCGGCGGCATCGCCACCCTGGGCGAGCACGACCTCGGCGTCGAGTAGCCGGCGCGGGCCCGCCTCCAGCCCCTCGATCTTCGAGGAGGCGACCGACTCGGCGCGCAGCAAGAACCGCGCCAGCCCTTCGAGGCTGACGTGTGATGTTCCGGAGTTGTTCAGCCGGCGAATCGCTGCTTCCGCGTCGGTGAGGTCCGCGACGAGGTCGGCAGGAAGGGCAAGGTCCCAGCCGGCCAGCGGATCGGGGAGATAGGCGTCGTAGTCGCAGCCTTGACGGTCGCGGCGGCTCATGCCTTCAAACGAGGCAGTCCAGCGACATCGGATCAGCTCTCCCACAACCGTTACCTCCTCCCTCTCTAAGTAACGCTTGTACTCTAACCGTTGTCCAGGCTGGGGGAACGAAACGCTTCTTTCATCTGGGCGATCGATTGTCGAAAGTCGTGACCATCGAACGAACCGGCTCACTACGGTGGCCTTCGGAGGTACCCGTCATGCGAAACGCCAGCGTCGGAATGCCGAAATGACTTCTCAGCTCGTTGCTCTCTGTTTCGATGCGAACGATCCGCTCCGGCTCGCGCGCTTCTGGGCCGAGGCGCTGCGCTGGGATGTCGGTGACGAGACCGGTGACGTGGTCAGTCTCGTGCCGACCGATGGCACGAGGTTCCAGATCGATTTCGGGCCTGTCCCGGAGCCGAAGGGGCCATGGGCGAACCGACTCCACCTCGACCTGACGACCACATCCCTCGACGACCAGACGGAAACGGTCGAGCGATTGATCGAGCTGGGTGGTCGACACATCGACATCGGTCAGGGCCCAGACGACGAACATGTCGTGCTCGCCGACCCCGAGGGCAACGAGCTCTGCATCATCGAGCCGGCCAACAACTTCCTCTCGAACTGCGGGCGTCTCGGATCGATCACATGCGATGGGACGCGCGAGGTCGGATGCTTCTGGAGCGCAGCGCTTGGCTGGCCGTTGGTCTGGGATCAGAACGAAGAGACCGCGATCCGCGCGCCGGACCTCACCGGTCCGATGATCACGTGGGGTGGCGCACCGCTGAACCCGAAGCTCGGGAAGAACAGACTCCATCTCGACATCGCTCCGCTCGCCGACGGCGATCAGCAAGCCGAAGTCGACCGACTCATCTCGTTGGGGGCGAGGCGAATCGACATCGGCCAGGGCGATGTCGATTGGGCCGTCATGGCCGACCCCGACGACAACGAGTTCTGCGTGCTGACTCCCCGCTAGCCGCCCCTTCTCCGGCTACTTGCTCAGTGGGATCAGAACGACCTGCTCGAGTTCGGTCAGGTAGTCGACACCAGTGCGGTAGTCGGTCGGGGTCGTGGTCATGCCGAACACGTGGCCGGTCGGATCGGGCGCGGCATGCCTGGAGCGACGGTACGGGCGAGAATTCCGAGCGTCGCTCGCAGGTTGGTCTCGGACAAGATCGGGAAGATCGCTCGCTCCTTCCACACCGGGTCGATCCGTGACCAGTCGTAGTACGAGGTGACAGATGAGCCACCGTCGCACGGCTCGAGGCTGTATCCGTAGACGTGTCCGATCTGTTGGTCGAGGAATGCGGCGAGAATCGTCCATTCGATGTGTCTGTCGGGTTCGAAGCCGGTGATGCTCACGGTCACGTCGTACAGCTCGAGGGGCGTGTCGTTCAGTGCCTCGCGGTCCATGTGAACCACGAAGGAGTTCCCGACGGCGGCCACGGGTCCGCCGGTGCTCGACATCAGCATCCCCGAGCTGTCGATCGCGACGTGCCCGGCAGGGTCACAGAGCACCCTGAAGATGGTGTCGGGACTGGCCGGAATCAGTCGGTGAACTTCGAATCTCTCGACCATGATCGATCCCTTCTAGCAGTCTTTGGACGTAGCCCGTGCCGACCCGAACATCGTCACGTCAATGTCACTGTTTCGGTTCTCAATGAAAGACGGGAATCGTTCCGGTGTCGCCCGCACGGTCTGCGAACTACTCTGCCACGGGTGACCTCGCCGCTCCACGACCAGCCGCTGCTCCCTCACCTCATTGTCCAAAGCCTCGCCGCCCACGACGACGCGCCATGCATCCATCTCGCCGGGCGCGTCGCGACGTACGCCGAGATCCGACGACGGACCAGCCAGCTGATCCAGGCCCAGCGGGCGCGGGGCGTGACGCGCGGGACCCGACTCGCTGTGCTGTCGAAGAACCGTCCGGAGGTCCTCACGAACCTGACGGCGTCGCTCGTCAACGGGTGTGTGCTCACGCCGCTCCACCCGATGGCCTCACTCGCCGATCACGCTTACGTGATCGGCGATGCCGAGATCGAGTGCCTCGTCTTCGACGCCGACAACTTCACCGAGCGCGCAGGCGAGCTCACGGCGCAGTATCCGGATCTGATCCTGCTCGGCTTTGGGCCCAACGACGTCGGCGACGACTTCCTCGCCCTCGCCGACCAGTTCGAGCCGGCGCCGCTCGTAGTTCCCGACGTGGGTCTGGATGACCTGTGCACCATCGTCTACACCGGCGGCACAACCGGACGGCCGAAGGGTGTGCTCATGACCCATCGCGTGTGGCAGGCGATGACGTGGATCCAGATGGCCGAGTGGGAATTCCCCGACGACCTGCGGATCGCGATCGCAACGCCCCTGTCGCATGCTGCTATGTCTCTGCTCGCGCCCGTGCTGCTGTCGGGCGGAGCGTTCTACGTGATGGAGTCGTTCAACCCGGACGGCTTCTTCGACCTAGTCGCCGAACATCGCATCACGGCGACGCTGATCGTCCCCGTCATGTTGTACGCATTGCAGGGCCATGCACGGTACGAGACGGCCGACATGTCGTCGATGGAGACCATCTTCTACGGAGCGTCGCCGATGAGCCCAGCCAAGCTCGCCCAGGCGATCGAGGACTGGGGACCGATCTTCTTCCAGTTCTACGGGCAGACCGAGGCGCCGATGGTCCTCACCCACCTGAAGAAGGGCGAACACGATCTCGCCCGCCCCGACCGCCTTGCCTCGTGCGGCCGCCCGGTGCCGTGGATGCACGTCGCCCTGCTCGACGCCGACAACCGACCGGTCGCCCCGGGCGAGTCGGGAGAAATCTGCACCAGGGGTCCGCTGGTGATGACCGGGTACAAAGACCTGCCCGCCGAGACCGCCGAAGCGCTGTCGGGCGATTGGTTGCACACCGGCGACGTCGGTCGCTTCGACGGTGACGGCTACCTGTACATCGTCGACCGGACGAAGGACATGGTGATCACCGGCGGCTTCAACGTCTTTCCCCGCGAGGTCGAAGACGTGATCAGCGCGCACTCGGCAGTGAGCATGGTCATGGTCATCGGCGTGCCGGACGACAAGTGGGGCGAAGCGGTGAAGGCCGTCGTCGTGCTCCGGCCGGATCACAAACCCTCCGACGCGCTCACTCGAGAGCTGCAACAGTTGGTGAAAGACGCGAAGGGTTCGCAACAGTCACCGAAGTCGATCGACTACGTCGAGGCGCTGCCGCTGACCCCGGTCGGCAAACCGGACAAGAAGTCGGTGCGGTCTCGGTACTGGAACGACACCGGTCGAGCGGTCTCGTAGGACCGCATAGGTTGGATGTTCGCCACCAGATACCTAACTCTTCCGGCGTTTCGCGCAGGTAGTACCATCCGAAGGGCGCCGACTGCTCTGATGTTTCGCTACGCAGAGTGGGGTCCAGCGAGAGGGGGAAGATGAACGAGGTCATCAGGTTCGCGCTGTTGGGGCTGGGCGTCGGCGCCCTGTACGCGTTCGCGTCTCAGGGGCTGATCGTTGTCTACCGTGGCACCGGTGTCTTGAACTTCTCACTCGGCGCGACGGCGATCGCCGGCGTCTACATGCAGTGGGATTTGCACAACCAGCACGGCTGGCCGTTCCTGGTTTCGGCGATCGTCGGCGTCGCCTGGTCGGCCTTTCTGGGGGCACTCACCCATTGGGTGATCATGAGGCCATTGCGCCGGGCCAGTGCGCTGGTCCGAGTGATCGCCACGCTTGGCGTGCTGGTCACGATCCAGGCGGCGGTCGTGATCCGGTACGGCTCCAACCCTCATCAGGTCGACAGCTGGCTGCCCACGCACCGAGTGGCGCTGTGGGGCGACGTCGGCATCACGCTCGACCGCGTGATCCTGCTCGGCATCGCCAGCGCGTCGTCGCTGGGTCTGTGGCTGCTCTACCGATCGAGCCAGTTCGGCCTCGCCACCGAGGCGGTGTCGGAGAGCGAGCGTTCCGCCTCGGCGATCGGGTTGTCTCCCAACCGGATCGCCCTGCTGAACTGGGCGTTGGGGTCGGCGATCGCCGCCGTCGCCGGCATCCTCGTCGTCCCCATCATCACCCTGCAGGTCACGGCGATGACGGCGCTGATCCTGGCCGCGCTGGCCGCTGCGTTGGTCGGCGACTTCCGGTCATTTCCGATCGCCACGGCAGCAGGGTTCGCGCTCGGCATCGGTCAGGCGCTGGTCGGACGGTTCGCCAACCAGCAAGGCCTCGCACCGTCGCTGCCGTTCCTCGTCATCATCGTGGTCCTCGTGTTCCGGGGGCGGTCGCTGCCACTGCGCGACTACTACCTTCAACAACTGCCGATGGTCGGCAACGGTCGAATGTCGTGGGACTGGACGCTCTTTGGCTGCGGCACCGTCGTCTTCATGATGCTGACCAAAGCGCCGAAGTGGATCGACGCGATGACGGTGTCGTTGGGAGTGGCGATCGTCCTGCTGTCGATCGTGGTGCTCACCGGGTACGCCGGGCAGCTCTCCCTCGCCCAGTACTCGATTGCGGGCTTCGGTGCGTTTGTCGCAGGACGGTTGGTCGCGGTGTTCCACATCCCGTTCCTCGTCGGACTGCTGGCCGGCGTCGCCGCCGCCGTGCCGCTCGGCGTGATCTTCGGTCTTCCGGCGGTGCGAACCAGGGGGATCAACCTGGCGATCGTCACACTCGGCCTCGGAACCACGATCGAGCTGATGCTGTTCAGGAACCGCAACTACACCGGCGGCGTGCAGGGCACCCAGGTCGGCAATCCCGCCCTGTTCGGCTTCGACATCGGATCGATCAATCACCCGGCGCGCTACGGGATCTTCGTGTTGGTGATGGCGATGTTGGCGGTACTGGTGGTCGCCAACGTGCGACGCGGCCGCAGCGGCCGCCGACTGATCGCCGTCCGCACCAACGAGCGGGCCGCGGCGGCGCTGGGAATCGACGTGATGGTGGCCAAGCTCTTCGCCTTCGCACTGGCGTCGGCGATCGCGGCGTTGGGTGGCATCGTCATCGCCTTCCGGCTGAGCTCCATCAGCTACCAGTCGTTCACCAACTTCACCTCGATCACCTACGTCGGCCTAGCAATCGTCGGAGGTGTCGGCTATCTGCTGGGCGCGTTCGTCGGTTCCACGATGGCCACAGCCGGGGTGAGCCAGCAGATGTTCGACTCGAACTGGCCGGGCGTCGGACGGTGGATCCAGCTGATCAGCGGGATTGCGATCCTGCTCACCGTGTTGACGTACAAGGACGGTGTGGCTGCGGAGTGGGCCAAGGTGTTCAAATTGCTCAAGAGGGCCAGGAAGTGGGGTCGGCCGTACATCATCGAGCTCGCCGATGTCGCCGATCCCGGCTACGCCGCCGAACACCATGCCCGGGTCCAACCGCGCACACTCACCTTGGAAGGTCTCACGGTGCGGTACGGGGTGGTGACCGCCGTGCACGACGTGAGCTACCGACTCGAACCTGGCACGGTCACCGGACTGATCGGGCCCAACGGTGCCGGCAAGACATCGTTGATCGACGCCATCAGTGGATTCACGCCCGCCGACGGCCGAGTGCGGCTCGACGACCTCGACCTGTCGAAGGCGCCGGCGGTCAAGCGCGCCCGAGCCGGTGTGGCCCGGTCGTTCCAGTCGCTCGAGCTGTTCGAGGACTCGACGGTGTTCGAGAACCTCAGCGTGGCCGCCGACCCGCAGGACCTCCGCTCCTACGTACTCGATCTGATCTGGCCGAGGAATCCACCACTCCCACCCGAAGTGGTGCGGGCCGTCCTGGAGTTCCAGCTCGACCAGGATCTGCATCGCGATGTCAAGGACCTGTCGTACGGGAAGCGCCGGCTGCTGGCCATCGCCCGGGCGGTGGCGATGAGTCCCAGCGTTCTGCTGCTCGATGAGCCGGCCGCCGGTTTGAGCTCGACCGAGAGCACCGAACTGGCCCGGGTGGTCCGCCGCTTGGCCGAAGATTGGGGCATGGCGATCCTGGTCGTCGAGCACGACATGAACTTCGTGATGGGAGTCTGTGATCAGGTGGTCGTGCTCGACTTCGGCAACCTGATCGCCTCGGGTTCCCCCGAACAGATCCGCTCCGACCCGGCGGTGATCGCCGCCTACCTCGGCGACGACAGCGACACCGAAGCTGACAACCAGCCGGCATCGGCGCCGGCATCAGTTGGCGGTGGTGCGTCATGACACCGTTGTTGGAAACCCGCAACCTCAAAGCCGGCTACTTGGGTCGCGAGGTGGTTCGAGCGGTCAACCTCACGGTTATGCCTGGCGAAGTGGTCTGCCTGCTCGGCCCCAACGGTGCGGGCAAGACGACGACCCTGCTCACGATCGCCGGCGAGCTGGTGCCGGTCGACGGCATCGTCATGTTCAACAACGTGCCGACCTTCACGCCGATGTATCAACGGGTCCGCGACGGTGGCGTCGGCCTGGTCACCGAGGAACGGCTGGTGTTCACCAAGATGTCGGCCCGCGACAACTTGCGCATCGGCGGGGGTTCGGTCGACCACGCGTTGGCGCTCTTCCCGGAGCTGTTGCTGCGACTCTCGGTCAGGGGTGGGATGCTCTCGGGCGGCGAGCAACAGATGCTGGCCCTCGCCCGAGCGCTCAGCCGCAATCCGTCGATCCTGCTTGCCGACGAGCTGTCGCTCGGTTTGGCGCCGAAGATCGTCGACCGCCTGCTGGGCGCGGTCCGGACTGCGGCCGATGAGTATGGCACCGGTGCGTTGATCGTCGAACAGCATGCCCACAAGGCACTGAAGTACGCCGATCGGATGTACCTGATGGCGCGCGGCCAGATCCTGCTCGAGCTTCCCGCGGCCGAGGCGATCAAACGCCTCGACGAGATCGAGGACGCCTACTTGCGCGGTACCTCGGAGACCGAGGAGGACCACCTCGAGCGGCTACGCCGGAAGAACAAGAAGAAGCAGTGGAGGCGTCAGCGGGTGCGCGAGCACGAGCTGCAACGTCTCACGGGGAAGATCGTCTCCACAAGGAGGGAAGAAGATGATGAGTACTACTTCGACGCCGAACAGCAGCGGCGTGACTGGTCGCAGCGGGCAAGGAGGTAACTGACCATGGGTTACCGCACCGCAGAGCTCCCGCCCGTCGCCCTCGACGAGTTCGCCACGATCCCGTTCTTCGAACGGATGAAGATGCTGCAGCTCCACTGGGTGAAGTTCGGCTTCGGCACTCCGAAGCAAACGATCATCTTCTATGTGTGGAAGATCTTCTACTACGCCTTGTTCGGGCTGATCTTCTGCGGCGCCTTCACCAAAGGGCTGGAGTTCAACAACATCGCCGATTGGTGGCACCAGCCGATCCTGTACCAGAAGCTGATGGTCTGGACGATCCTGTTGGAGATCATGGGGCTGGCGGCCACGTGCGGCCCGCTGGCGTTCCACTTCGATCCGCCGATCGGGGGGATCCTGTACTGGTGGCAGAACGACACCCTGCGGGTTCCTCCGTACCCGAATCACGTCCCGTTCACCAAGGGCAACCGGCGCACGCCGTGGGACTCCGGCCTCTACAAGCTCATCGTGTTCTGGTTGGTCATGATGATGTTCCTGTCCGGTCAGCACGTCGCTGGGCTGCCCAAGGGTTCAGCCGGTGTGATGCCCCAATGGGCTCTGGTGACCTACTGCTGCCTGATCTTGTTGATGGGTCTCCGCGACAAGGTGGTGTTCCTGTCGGCCCGCTCCGAGCAGTACGTGCCGACGATGCTGTACTTCGGTCTGTTCCACAACTTCCACGACATGATCATCGGCGCCAAGATCGCCATCGTGGTGATCTGGATGGGTGCGGGCTTCTCGAAGCTGCAGCACGGCTTCTCGTCGACGGTCGCGATCATGGTCCAGAACACGCCCTGGATGGTGTCCCAACGTTTCCGCAGGGCGACGGTCAAGGACTACCCGAACGACCTTCGGCCATCGAAGCTCACGCATGTCATGGCCCACGTCGGTGGCACCACCTGCGAGTTGGTGATGCCGCTCGTGCTGTTGTTCTCACCGTGGCCGTGGCTGACCTGGATTGCCATCATCTCGCTGTGGATGCTCCACACCTTCATCATCTCCACGATTCCTTTGGCGGTGCCGTTGGAGTGGAACGTGTTTTTCATGTTCGTTGTGGCATTCCTGTTTGCCAACTTCCCCGCCGGTGGCGGGTACGGGGTCGGCGACATCAATCCAGTCCTGCTGGCGATCGTTCTGTTCGTCGCCCTCGCACCGATCGTCCTCGGAGCACTTCGGCCGCAGTACGTCTCGTTCCTGGTCGGGATGAAGCAGTACGCCGGCAACTGGGCGGCGGCCACGTTCTCGTTTCGAAACAAGTCGATGGAAGACCGGATCAACGAGCGGGTCGTGAAGGCCGCCGACAACCAGATCGACCAGATCGAGCCGCTGTTCGGCAAGGAGATCTCGGAGATCTTCATCCAAAAGGCGGTGGCGTTCCGGATGATGCACCCCATGGGACGCATGCACATCTCGGCCCTCATGCGCCACACCGCGGGACTCGACGATCGGGTCCAACGCGAGGGCGAGTTCGTCAGCAACGTCCTCACCGGTTGGAACTTCGGCGACGGCCACTGCCTCGACGAGCGCCTGATCGAGGCGCTGCAGCAGCGATGCCAATACGAACCGGGCGACGTCGTGGTGGCGTTCACCGAGTCGCAGCCGGCCTTCAGCAAGAAGGTGCAATACCGGGTGATCGACGCTGCCCTCGGCACGGTCGAGAAGGGCTGGTATCACAACGACGATGCCTACAACGAGCAGCCGTGGCTCCCCAACGGCCCGATCCCGCACACGATCACCTGGACGCTCCCGGGGTACGTGGCTCCGGGCGTCGCCCATCCTGGCAGCGGCGGCCGAGTGTGAGTTGAGGCGCACGCATCCGGTGACCTCGTGAGCTCGGCGATCGTCGTCGGCAGTGGGCCGAATGGGCTCGCAGCCGCGGCGCGACTGGCCCGCGCCGGGCTCGACGTGACCGTGCTCGAAGCGAGCGACACGATCGGCGGTGGAACCCGCAGCTCGGAGATGATCGTCCCAGGCTTGGTGCATGATCACTGCTCCGCGGTCCATCCGCTCGCCGCAGGGTCGCCGTTCTTGGCCGGACTGAACCTGGAGTCCGACGGTCTCACCTGGCTGCAACCGAGGGTGGACTGTGCCCATCCGCTCGACGATGGTTCAGCCGGTGTGATCTATCGATCGATCGAACTGACCGCCGAGGGTCTGGAGAGCGACGGCCGGCGGTGGCGTCGGGTGTTCGAGCCGATGACGTTGCGCTTCGACGCCTTGTTCGCCGACGCTTCCCAGCCGATCCTGCGGGTGCCGCGACACCCGGTGACGTTGGCGCGCTTCGGTGCCGGCGCGATGCTGCCGGCGACCACCTTGGCCCGGGCGTGGAGGACGAAGGAGGCCAAGGCACTGTGGGCCGGCGTGGCCGCGCACGCCATGTCCCGCCTCGACCGACCGATGACCAGCGCGGTCGGGCTGATGATGATCGTCGCCGGGCATGCGAAGGGCTGGGTGGTGGCGGAAGGGGGCTCAGGGGCGATCGCCACGGCCTTGGCCGCGGACATCGAACGCCACGGGGGCAGGATCGAGACCGGAGTACGCGTGAACTCGGTCGACGACCTCCCGCCGAGCGACGTGTTGATGTTGGACGTGTCGCCGTCGATCGCCGCCGACATTCTGGGCGATCGATTACCAGATCGCCTCGCCCGCTCGTACCGTCGGTTCCGTCACGGCCCCGGCGCGTTCAAGGTCGATTTCGCCATCGAGGACGGTGTTCCCTGGACGGCTCCTACGGCCCGACAGGCCGGCACGGTTCATCTCGGTGGCAGTCTCGAAGAGGTCGTCGCCAATGAGGAAGCGGTTCATCGCGGCGCGATGCCCGAGCGGCCGTTCGTGCTCGTGGGCCAGCAGTACCTCGCTGACCCGACCCGGTCGGTCGGCAACATCCACCCGTTGTGGACGTACGCGCACGTGCCCCACGCCTACACCGGAGACGCGACGGAGACCATCACGGCTCAGATCGAACGCTTCGCTCCTGGCTTTCGCGAGCGGATCATCGGCACGGCGGTGCGCTCCACGACGGAGATGTCGACGTACAACCCGAACTATGTCGGTGGCGACATCATCGGCGGTGCATCCACGCTGACACAGCTCCTGTTCCGGCCACGTTTCGCGATCGACCCGTACTTCACCGGCATCCCGGGCACGTATCTGTGCTCGGCGTCGACACCGCCGGGGGCGGGAGCGCACGGGATGTGCGGCGCCAACGCCGCCGCCCGCGCCCTGGCACGGCTGTCCGCATGACCGACCAGATCGGCATCCGGCCGTCCTCGACCACCACCCTTGAGTTCGGCAGCAAGGTGAGATGCGGGTGCACTCTCGGCCGTGCCTTGATGCGGGCGCCGAAATGGGCGCGGGCGGCCGAATCGGCGCCAGCGCGGGCTGGATGAGCCCGCGCCAAGACTGCTCCGCCGTCAGATCGAGAGACCGCCGTCGACGGGCAAGACCACACCGGTGATGTAGCCGGCCTGCTCGGACGCAAGGAAGGCGACCGCCGGACCGACCTCGGCCGGATCGGAGAAGCGGCGCATCGGGATCTGGTCTCGCAGTTCCGCGAGTCGATCAGCCGGAATCGAAGCGACCATGTCGGTCTCGGCATTGGGAGAGATCGCGTTCACCGTGATCCCGAAACCGGCGAGCTCTTTGGCGGTCGCACGCGTGAAGCCGATGATGCCCGCTTTCGCCGCGGCGTAGTTCGACTGGCCGACGTTGCCGTGCAGGCCCGTGTATGACGTGATGTTGACGATCCGCCCGTACGCCTGCTCGCGCATCACGGGCACCGCTGCCCTCGTCATGTTGAAGGTGCCGGTCAGATGCACGCCGAGCACGGCCTGCCAGTCGTCGTCACTGAGCTTCCACACCATGCGATCACGCAGGATGCCTGCATTGTTGACGACGACGTCGAGCCGACCCGTTCGGGCGACTGCGTGCTCGACACAGGAGGCAACCGATGCCGCGTTGCCCACGTCGACGACGACGGGGATGGCGTCCGCGAGCACACCGGTCGTGATCTCTGCCAGCGCGGCCTCGTTCACGTCTGCCACGCAGATCGTGGCGCCCGCTTCGGCGAAGAATCGACTGAGGGCAAGACCGATGCCCCGTGCACCGCCGGTGACGATCACGGTGCGACCCGTGAAATCGAACGATGCGCTCATGCCCGCTCGAGAATGCGGACGATCCCCGTCGACCCGTCGACCTCGATCAGATCGCCGGTTTTGATCGCCGTGGTTGCACCCACTGCACCGACGACGGCCGGGATGCCGAGATCGCGCGCCACGATCATGGTGTGGCTGAGCTCGCCGCCCATCTCGGCCACGACAGCGACCGCGCCGACGAACAGCGGCATCCAGCCCGGGTCGGTGATCGGGGCCACGAGCACCTCGCCGGGCTGCGGGGGCTCATCGACATAGGCGTTGCGCACGACACGCGCGCGGCCAGTGGCGTGGCCCGGGCTCCCGGCTGCGCCGATGACTTCGCAGACGTCGTCGTCGGAGGTGCCACGGCTGACCAAGGGCCACTCCTCGACCGGCTGGATCTCACCGACGATGGCGAACAGCGGTTCCTGGTACCGCTCCAGCTCGTGTTGCGCAGCCTTTCGCGAGTGCACGGTGTTGACGTCGACGGCGCCCTCCTGCACAGCCGCCGCGAGCTCGTCGAGCGTGAGGAAGTAGATCTGGTCCGCTGACTCGAGCTTGCCATCGGCGACCAGGCGTCGACCGATCTCGAGCGCGTCGAGCCGCTGTTCGTTGATCGTGAGCACGCATGTGGCCTTGGTGCGCTCGCGGATGCCCATCCACACTCTGCAGCGCTCGAGCCACAGGTCGAGCTCAGGGAAGTTGGTTCGAGTGCCGTCGCGTTCGAAGCGGGCGAGAACGGCATCTCGGATGCTGCCCGGGTCGCGGTGAGCGCCTCCGGCGCGCACCGCATCGATCGCTCGTCGAAGCATCGCCGGCTCGATCTCCCAAGAGGGCGAGGCCACCTCCCATTCGTTGACCCCGCGAAATCCGTACTGCTCGAGCACTTGCTCGAACGCAGCTTCGAGCTCGGCGTCCTCGAGGCCTGCCAGCGATGCGACGGCCTTACCGGCATCGGCAGACTCGATGCCACCGCCGCCCATCACCGCTCTGCGACCGAGCTCGTACCCCTCATCGCCGTAGACGGTCACGAGGCCCGCCTGGAGCGAACCGAGCGCCACGGGGCTGACCGACGATCCGATGAACAGCGTGACGAAGTCGCTTTCGTTGTACGGGATCAACGAGATGATCCGATCCAGCAACCCGGCCGAACTGCGCGACTGACGATGCGCCCGGCCATCTCGGCGGCGTGCCTGGGCCTGGTCGTGCTCGCTCGCGACCCGTTCGAGCGGGGGATGCTCCAAGAAGTCGGCCGTCGTGGCCGCGATGCGCTGACCCCGCTCGGCGTAGCCCGGCTCGTCGGGTACCTCGTAGGGATCGAGCTTGATGCCGCCGGCCGCGAAGAGTGTGCGATCGATGTCCTCCGGGCTGGTGCCGGGGGTCAAATCGGCCAGGCGTCGGAACGCCGAGATGTTGATGTAGAAGCGCCCACCGACGATGGGGGCGAACGTCGTCGGGCACGACGGCCACTCCATCACGTCCCAGAGCTCGCTGAACGAGCGGCGCCATCCCCGCTCGAGCGGCGGGAAGAACATCGTCGCCGACAGCGGCGAGACGATGTCGGGCATGATCTCGCCGGCATTGCCCCGGGTGAGCACGGGAAAGTTCGGGTCCAAGCCCGTGTCGAACTCGTACGTGGTCATGTGATGGCCCCCTGTTTGATGTTTCCCCCCGGAACGGAGCGCCGCATGGTGACCGTTGCTGAACCGGTCTCCACTTGGGCGAAGCTGGCGCGGGAGCTCTGCAGAAGGTCGAGCACCAGCGATGTCGGCACCCCGTCTGCTTCGAAGTGGAACTCGCGGGCTGCCGGGCCAGCCGCATGCGTGGCTTCGACATCGGGCAGCGGAACCAGATAACGGCGCAGCAACTCCTCGTCGGTCATCGACCGATCACCATGCTGCTCCTTGAGCTCCTCGATCGTCGGCTGTGGTGGTGACCACTTCTGGATCTCTTTGCCGCGGCTCGTCGAGAGCATGCGGTCGAGGATGTCAGGGTTGATCGGCGCCGGGGGCTCGCCCAGATGCCCGAGCACGTAGACGAGCACCTCATCGGGCACCGTGCCATACCGCTCGCCGGTGACGACGTTGAGCACCGCCTGGATCCCCATGAGCTGCGAGAACGGGGTCGCCGAGATCGGATGGCCGAGATCCTCGCGAACCTGCACGATCTCCTCGAGCACCTCGTCGAACCGATCGGACATGTCGTATTGAGCGAGTTGCGCCTTGAGTGTGCCGGTCATGCCACCGGGGAGCTGGTGGTGGTACGGAAAGACGTTGTACTCGTTGGGCACGCCGATGGGATGCCCTTCTTGCACAGCGACCCGGCGCATGTGCTCGCTGACCCGTCGGACGCGCTCGAGATCGACGCTGGTGGTGTGGCCCTCCCACCGCAGGTTCTCGATCGTCTGCTCGGTGGAGGGAAGCGACGGCCCGTTCGCCATCGGGCCCGGAGCCGTGTGCAGGATTCGGATGCCGCTGTCGACACCGATCAGATAGTTGTAGCCGGCAAGGCCGACGGTGTTGTGGCATTGCATCTCGATCGGCACATGGCCAGCCGCCTCGACCAGCGCCGGCATGAGGGTCTTTGCCCGTTCGGGCTTGAGGATGCCGGCCGCGTCCTCGAAGTAGATCGCGTCGGTGATCCCCCAACTCACGAACTCACGGACGCGTGCCGCGAACCACTCGTCGGTGTGAACCGGGCTGATGCCGTACATGATCGCCGGCACCACCTCACAACCGGCATCGGCGACGGTGCGGCACAGGCGCTCCATCTTGTCCATGTTGTAGAGGCAGTCGTAGATCCAGAAGCTGTCGATGCCGTGTTTGGCCAGCGTGCGGATCCACAGGTCCATCAGCGAATCGGGGGTCAGCCCGAACTTGGCGATGCAGTTGCTGCGCGAACCCGAGCGTAAACGCGAGGTGGGCATCCACGAACGCCACAGATCGAGGCCGTCCCATGGATCCTCGCGGTTGTAACGCATCATGCATTCGAAGATCGAGCTGCCGGTGAGGTCGACGACGCGATACCCGGCCTGGTCGATGTCTTGCGCTACGGCGGACAGGTGCGCAACCTTCATCCGCATGCCCCACAGGCTCTGCTGACCATCTCGCAGGGTCTGGTCGATGATCTCGATTTCAGCCACGTGCAGCTGCATCCCTTTGTGTCGTCGACGACATCGATGCCGGATCCGCGAGGAGTACGCGCTCGAGCCACTTCGTGTTGACGTTGTCTGTTTGGAAGTCCGGGTGATCCACGATTCGCTGATGCAGCTCGATCGTCGTGTCGACGCCGTCGACCTCGAATGCTGCCAACGCCGCTCGCAGGTTGCGGATCGCGTCGTCGCGGTCGGTGCCACCGACGATGAGCTTGGCGAGCAGCGAGTCGTAGTGAGGCGGCACGTCGTAGCCGGTGAACACGTGGGTGTCGAGACGAATGCCTGGCCCATCGGGAGGGCTCCAGCGCACTACACGGCCGGGCGATGGGGCGAAGCCCGACCCGACGGATTCGGCGTTGATTCGACATTCGATCGAGTGACCGCTGACCACTACGTCGTCCTGCGTCAGCGAAAGCGGTGAACCCGCGGCGATCCGAAGTTGCTCGCGGACAATGTCGACCCCGGTCACCATCTCGGTGACCGGATGCTCTACTTGAACGCGAGTGTTGACCTCGAGGAACACGAACTCGTCGCGATCGAGATCGACGAGAAACTCGACGGTTCCGGCACCGACGTAGTCGAGCTCGCGCCCGAGAGCGACCGCAGCTTCGGCCAGTCGATGGTGGAGCGCTGCAGGCAGGGCTGATGCCGGCGCTTCTTCGAGGACCTTCTGGTACCGCCGTTGCAGGGAGCAGTCACGATCGCCGAGATGCACGATGTTGCCGTAGGTGTCGGCGAGCAATTGAACTTCGACGTGCCGGGCGTTCTCGACCAACCGTTCGACGTACAGACGACCATCACCGAAGGCAGACAAGGCCTCGCTCGAAGCCACCGCGAAGCGCGTGGCGAGCTCGGCTGGATCGTCGACTCGCACCATTCCCCTGCCGCCGCCGCCCGCGGCTGCTTTGAGCAGCACCGGGAAGCCGATATCGGCGCCGATATCCATCGCCGCGCGAACGGTCTCGACCGTGTCGGAGCCGGCGCCGACTGGCACGCCTGCACGACGCGCCGCGGCCCGTGCCGCCACTTTGTCACCGCCACGGCGGATGACATCGGCACCTGGACCGACGAAGACCAGACCGTTGGCGGCACACGCCTCGGCGAGCGCGGGCCGCTCGGACAAGAAGCCGTACCCCGGATGCACAGCATCGCACCGAGCGAGCAGAGCGGCGCACACGATCTGTCCGACCCGAAGGTAGCTCTGCGTCGGGCTGGGTGGGCCGATGTGCACGATGCCGTCCGCCAAGCGAGCCGCGAGCGAGTCTTGATCGGCATCGCTGACAGCGACGACGACCTCGACGCCCTCGTCGCGGCAGGCGCGGACGATCCGAACCGCGATCTCCCCACGGTTAGCGACGAGCACGCGGCGCAATGTCGAGGTCTGGGTGACCGCCGTCATGGCGAGGCAGACGGCTGCACGGCGAACAACGTGTCCCCTCGGTCGACGCGCATTCCGTTCTCGACGAACACCCCGACCACGGTTCCTGGGATGCCCGAACTGATGTGGTTCATGAGTTTCATCACCTCGACGATGGCCAGGGTGCTGCCGGACTGGACATCGTCGCCCAGGTCGGCGAAGAGTGGAGCACCCGGATATGGCGAGCGCCAGAAGATTCCTGGCGATGGTGAGAGCACGGCGTGTGCACCGGCCGGAATGGCGGCAGTCTTGGTTGGCCGCACGTCCGCGGTATCGTTGCTCACGGCGGGCGGTCCAGCCGGGATCTCGGGCGCAGAGCCGGGAAAGGCCTGCGGTTGCGTGGAGAGGTGGATCCGGAGTGAGCCCGACCTCACGTCGATCTCGGCCCAGTCGGAGCGCTCGAAGGCATCGACGATTGCCTTGATCACCTCCAGGTCACTGCTCAACTTGTGCTCCATGCGTGTTCCGTGCATCGATCCGACACACCTGCCACCTACCGGAGCATTGATCCTATGTCTCGTCGCTTCTGTCGGCCTGTATCGTGCGTCAGCATGATGTCGCGCCAGAATGAACGTCTCCGACGGTCCTAAACATTGGAGGTCTCGTCATGAGCGTCACGACACAGGCAATCGAGAGCATCCGAGCGATGATCGTCGACGGCGCGCTCGAACCAGGTGACCGGCTGCCGCCGGAACAAGAGCTGGCCGATCAGCTCGGTCTGTCACGAGGTTCGCTTCGCGAGGCCGTGCGGGCACTCGCCCAGATCAAGGTGTTGGACGTCCGTCGCGGCGACGGCACGTACGTCAGAAGCCTCCAGCCCAGCGATCTTCTGTCCGGGATGGTCTTCGCCCTCGAGCTGGTTCAGGGCCGCGGCCTTGACGAGGTCCTAGAGGTGCGTCGCTTGCTGTTCCCACCTGCTGCCGGACTCGCGGCCCAGCGGGTCACCGTGGACCAACTCAACGAG
>JANYKU010000101.1 GCA_025358075.1 Ilumatobacteraceae bacterium | reverse complement strand
CGCGTAAAGTGCAGTCGCAAGGGTGTCCAGATCGGCGTCCACGAAGACCTCCAAGGTTTGACGTTGGGATGCAACGCCGATCATGGACACCCCGCACACCCCAAACGCGGACCCTCACCCCTTGGAATAGATCATCTAGGTCGACGACGATCTGGGTTGCCACCATGCTGTGCACGCAGATCGTTCCGTCCGACACACCGGTCTCCACGAGGTTGGCCACCACCTGGCCGGCCGAGTAGTTGATGTTCGAGACGACTGGCAGCGCGGCCTGGCACGGGAAGACCGTGACGAACCCCGCCTTCTCGGGTTCGGTGATCGTCACGTTGATCGCCACCGCAGCGGCAGCCGGTGGCACCGCGATCGCACGCGTTTCCCCTGCCCGCCAGGCTCCACCACTGAGTCGAGAGTCGTAGATCCGCTCCGGCGCCTGCGGATGAAAGCGCAGCGCGGCAGGATCGGTCGAGTAGCTGCCGGTGACGTCGACGATCACATCGGTGTTGGTCATCGTGAAGATGCAGATCGAATCGTCGGCCGCCAAGGTGACCACCGCGTGCGCGGCCCTGGTCTCACCGGCGAGGTAGTTGAGGTTCGACGTTGCCGGCATCGGCTCGTCGCACGACCACGCCGTCAGGTAACCGGCTGCCGCGGGGTTGACGGCGGCGAGGTCGATCACCGCGGCGCGGGCACCATCGGGCACGAGCCCTGCCAAGCCCAGGTGCAACGTATGGCCGGCAGCCAATCGTGCACCGCTTCATGTGTCCATCGCTCGGATCGGCGGGCTCGTCGGCACGAAGCCGAGTGGTTCGGTGGATGCCTGGATCGGCGCAGTTTGCAGCCCGGGCGGAGCGGGCAGTTCGAACAGGCGCGGCTGGTACAACGTCGGGTTGTCGAACGCCAGCGGGTCCATCTTCCATGCGTTGTTGGAGATCGAGACGACGAGGTTCCCGCTGGCCGAGCGCCACGGCATCAGTTCTGCCGCATACGTGTTGGTGCGGCCGTCATCTGTGCGTGTCGGCACGGTCACCGTCTCCGAGGTGGTCCACGGTCCTTCGGGCGCGGGGGCCACATCGACTCGAACGGTGCTGCCTTTCCAGTCGTCTGGCTTGACCACCGAGATCCACATCCCGTCGATCAGTCGTGGCTGCATCGGGTTGGTCGCCCCGTCAGGTTCGGTATCGATGGCGGCAGCTGCGGTGCGGCTGGCGACCCAAGCGGAACCGTTCCAGTACGCCGGTTGAAGGTCGAACCTGCCGACCGGTACGCGGGCGACGAACATCTTGGACGGTGGCGGTGACGACGGATCGGGGAGGTCGAACTGATCGTACGACCAGCCGAACAGGTAGCTGAACGACGAGTCGGACTCGACGGTCGAGCCGTAGACGACGTCGGCCGCTGGTGCAGACGCGGGCGCGAAGGAGATGAGGTTGAAGGTGGCCGAGTTGAATCGAGGCACCCACACCGACACCGGATGAGCACCGAGCGCAGCCCCGCCTCCACTTTCGTTGGCCATCTCGACGTAGAACACGGTCAGCCGTCCGAGCTGATCGAGGTCGCCGCTGAGTGGCCAGCACCAGTGACTGCACGTCGCCGTCATCTCCTGGCCGACATAGGAAGCATCGCCGACCGCGCACTGCTCGCCCGGTGTGATCGGCCCGTGCAACGTGGTGAAGCAGTTGCCGTCTTGTACAACGAGCGCGTTGTGGGCGAAGCCGGTCGGTGGTCGCAACGACGACGATCGCGCGCCCGGGTTCGCGGAGATGAACGCGTCCTGCACGGTCCACACATCGCGACCATCTGGGAGGGCGATCACGTGCGGTGTGTCGAACCCGACGAGATCACCTAACTCATTGGCGATGAACGAGTTGAGGTGGGCGGTGTCGGTTGCCGCAGCGCACTCGGTGCTGGTCTCGGCGCGCGCGACCGGTGGCGATGTCGGGACGATGCCCACGGCCACAGCAAGTGCCACCAACAAGCATGCGACGCGGCCACCCATCCGCGAAAAGCTTAAGCGAACGTGGTCGGCGACGCCCTGCGGGTGCCGATCGAGGTGGCGAGGTCAGCTGAACGAGCTGAGCGGCGCGTTGGGGTGGGAGAGCTTGCGCTCGCCCGCTTCGATCGCATCGAGCAAGTGAATGGCGATGTCGGCGACCTTCACCTGGGTCTCTTCGAGACCAGCAGCCTTGACCCCGTCGTCGAGCATGATGTAGCAGAACGGACAGGCGGTGGCGACGCGCGACGCACCGGTGGAGATCGCCTCACGAGCTCGCTCGTCGTTGACCTTGGTGCCGATC
The DNA here is from genome assembly GCA_025358075.1 of Ilumatobacteraceae bacterium. Classification (GTDB taxonomy): domain Bacteria; phylum Actinomycetota; class Acidimicrobiia; order Acidimicrobiales; family Ilumatobacteraceae; genus JAENVT01. The sequence continues at coordinate 35,112 of JANYKU010000101.1, read as the reverse complement.
GACTCTTCCATCCACATCCGTGCGCCACCAGCGCCGCAGCACATGCCCGTGGTGCCGTTGCGTGGCATCTCCACGACCTCGATGCCCTTGATCGACCCGACGACTTTGCGCGGCGCGAGGTACACATCGTTGTGGCGGCCGAGGTAGCACGAGTCGTGATACGTGATGCGCTCTTCGAGCGTGGCTTGCGAAACGTCGAGCTTGCCCGCCTCGATCAGCGACTCGAGCAACTGCGTGTGGTGGATCACTTCGTAGTTGCCGCCGAGTTGCGGGTACTCGTTCTTCAACGTGTTGAAGCAATGCGGGCATTGAGCGATGATCTTGCGCACGCCCATGCCGTTGAGCATCTCGACGTTGGGCATCGCCAGCATTTGGAACAAGTACTCGTTGCCGCTGCGGCGCGCCGAGTCGCCCGTGCACATCTCGCTGGGGCCGAGGATGGCAACGTCGATGCCTGCCCGGCGCAGCAGCTTGGCCATCGCCTGGGTGACCTTCTTGTTCTTGTCGTCGAACGAGCCGGCGCAGCCGACCCAATAGAGGTACTCGGCGGTGAGTGGTTGGCCGGGGTCGACGACGGTGACACCGTTGAGGTCTTTGGCCCAGTCGCCGCGCTCGCCCTGGTTCATGCCCCACGGGGTGCCCTGGTTCTCCATCGCCCGGTAGGCGTTGCCCAACTCGGCGGGGAAGTTGCTCTCCATCAGCGACAGGTAGCGACGCATGTCGAGGATCTTGTCGAGGATCTCGATGTTGACCGGGCAGACCTCGTCGCACGCCCGACAACTGGTGCAACTCCACACCTCCTCGGCGGTGATCCGCTCGAACAACGAGTTCGACGAGATGGTGATCTCGCTGTCGATACCCAGTGGCGGGCTGACGTGACCGTGCGCTGCGGTCGCCGCCATGACCTCGCCGGTCTTCAGCACGATCTCACGCGGATCGAGCGGCTTGCCGGTGGCGTGGGCCGGGCACACGCTGGTGCAGCGCCCGCACATCGTGCACGCGTCGGTGTCGAGCAGTTGCTTCCACGTGAAGTCCTCGACCACCGATGCGCCGAAGGTCTCCAGCGATGTCTCGGTGAGGTTGGGCATCGCCCGCATGGCCCCCTTCGGACGATCGCGGTCGCGCAGGTACATGTTGAGCGGCGAAGTGAACATGTGCCGCAACATCGTCACGGGCAGCAAGGCGAGGAACACGATGAACCCGACGACGTGCAGCGACCACAGGATCTCGTGCCAGCGCGTGAGCGTGCCGGCCGTCAACCCGTTGAAGGCTCGGCTGAGTGGGTAACCGACGAAGCTCCACTTCTCGTAACCGGGCCGTTGGATCTCGGCGATTCGGAATGCCTCGGCAAAGAATCCCGACACGCCGATGACGAAGAAGGTGCCGAGGATCGCCGCGTGCTCGGGCTTGGTCTTGATGCGAATGCGATACGGGCGATAGACGTAGCGACGCAGGATCGCCCAGATGACTCCGCCGAGGAACACGACACCGGCGAGGTCGCCGAACATGGAGTACGCCATGTACGCCTTGCCATGGAGGAACTTGGCGCGGTCGGGCATCTGGTGGTCGACCTCGAGCACCGTCGTGACGGCAAGCAGACCGAGGAAGCCGAAGTAGATCATCGAGTGCATCAACCCCGCGGCGGAGTCGCGCAACAGCGTGCGCATGTAGACCCCTGCTCGAAAATCTGCAAGCCGACGCTTGACGTTCTTGGTCGTCGTTCGCCGGCGGTCGGGGGTACCGCGCTCCCAGTTGCGAACTCGATCGGCGAAGGCGATGGCGCCCCACACCAACATGACGGGGATCACGGTGTAGAACGCGACTTGCAGCGCGCCGGGAATGCCGGAGAACACCTCACGTGACGGAGATTTACGATCGCGCCATTTGGTGAGCTGCGGCAAGATGCCCGAGACGAGCGTGAACAGCCCCATGAAACAGCCGATGCCGATGACGAGCTGGTGGGGTTTGATCCGCTTGCGGGCGTTGCCGGGGGTGGGTGGCAAAGGGTCAGAGTGTGTACTCATGGCAGGTCAGACCCTAGTAGGGCGATGTCATCGTTTGAGAATGGTCGCATTGGGGTACGCTCGAACGAAGTACAGCGCGGTCGGACATCCGTCTACGGGCGAAAAACCCTGAGGAGAAGAGATGAGCGACGAACTGCAACAATTCAGCGGCCATGCCGTCATTGATCGGCACGGTACCGAAGTCGGCACCATCACCGATGTTCTCTACGACGAGATCACCGAAGAACCGACGTGGGGCGTCGTGTCGCCAGGCGTGCTCCACTCGCGCCACTACATTCCCCTGGCTCCTCCGGTGTACGTCTCAGAGGCCGGCGCAGTCGTGGTGCCATACGACAAGGAAGATGTGCTGCGGGCGCCCAAGGTGCATCGCAGTCACGTCGTCACACCAACGGTGCGTCGCGAACTGGAGCATCACTACTCGCTCGTCGACTGAGTCGACGCCGCGGTAGCGGATCAGCCGTAGTACTGCCGGTCGAGATCGCGGATGCGACCGGCCAGCGAGGCCAACAGCTTGTGTGCCATCGACGGAACGTCGTCGAGCACGGCCATGAAGTGACGTTGGCTGAGCAGCAGGAGCGTGCAGTCGGATTCGCAGATCACCGTCGCCGTGCGCGGTCCGTGGTCGAGCAGCGAGAGCTCGCCCACGACCGTGCCCGGCCCGAGTGACGCGACCTTCTTGCCGTTGCGCTTGACCATGACGGAACCTTCGAGCACGACGAACGCCTCGCGGCCCGTCTGACCCTGATCGACGATTAGCGATCCGGCCGGCATGACGACTTCATCGCCCGCCTTGGCAATCTTTTCGAGGTCCTTTTGGGAACACGCCGAGAACAATGAAACCTTGCGCAGGTGGTCGAGGTACGCCTTTTTGCTAGCCATATGCGCAGAGCATAGACATCCTGCGTGCGCCGCTCGTACTGTGCTGTCGAATCGCGGTCAGCCGCCGGCCTGCGCGGCAACCTTGGCAGTCGCATCGGCGATCGCGTCGGCATCGCCGAGGTACTCGGCCGCCGTGACCTCCAAGCCCGCGCCCAAGGTGTAGCGCCGCGGTGCGCCCGTCGGGATGTTGAGCTCGGCGATCTCTGCGGGTGAGACGCCCTCGAGGTGCATCACCAACGCGCGAAGTGAGTTGCCGTGAGCCGTGATCAACACGTTCTGCCCGGCGAGGAGCTGCGGGGCGACGACGTCGTACCAGTAGGGGAGCACGCGGGCAACGACGTCCTTGAGGCATTCGCCCGCAGGCAGCACATCCGGCGGCAGCAGCCGGTACCGCGGATCGTTGATCGGATGTTCGGGGCTGTCGATGTCGACCGGCGGCGGTGGCACGTCGTAACTGCGCCGCCACAGCTTGGTCTGTTCGGCGCCGTGACGCTCGGTGGTCTCTTTCTTGTCGAGCCCCTGCAGTGCGCCATAGTGACGCTCGTTGAGTCGCCAATGGCGCTGCACAGGTAGCCACACCTGCCCCATCTGCTCGAGCGCCAGGTGATGCGTGACCACCGCTCTGGCCAGCACCGAGGTGTGCGAGACGTCGAAGCGCAACCCGGCCTCGGCCATCGTGCGACCGGCGGCGGCCCCCTCGGCCAGTCCCTTGTCGTTGAGCGGAACATCGTGCCACCCGGTGAACAGGTTGAGCTGGTTCCACGTGCTCTCGCCGTGGCGAAGGATGACGAGTGTTCCGGTCACGGCGACATGGTAGGTGGGGATAACCCCCGGTTGCAGACGCCGGGCCGCCGGATTCCGCCGGAATCCGTTGTGGCTCACAGTTGAAACCATGATCGAACGACTCGCTTCAGCTTCCGCAAACCATCGTTACCGCACACTCATCGTCTGGATTGCCGCGCTCGTCGGCGTCATAGCGCTGGGCGGCATGATCACGTCGAAAGCTGACGTCACCGATCGTCTCAACGGCTCCGACTCGCAGCGTGCCTACGACCTCGCCTCGGCCCACATGCCGTCGGCGACCGGGTTCAGCTCTGCGGTGGTGTTCAAGACCAACGATCTGGCATCGACCGCAGCGGTGGTCAACGAGATCCGCGCCCTCCCGCGCATCGATCACCTCGACAGTCCCATCGACCATCCCGAACAGGTCGGCCCGGGCGGGATCTCGTTTGCCGCGGTCACGTTCTCGTCGGACCGGTCCGCCGAGCATCCAAGACACTGCGGCAGCTATCGAGCGAATCGCTGCGGCCCATCGCTCGGCCGGTCTGGAGATCGCACTGGGCGGTGATCCCTTCGTGAAGGGCGCGGTGCCGGCAACAGAGGGCGTTGGTCTCGCCGCCGCCGTGGTGATCTTGTTGATCGCCTTCGGGTCGGTCGTTGCGATGGGCCTCCCGATCATCAGCGCGCTGATCGGGATCGGGCTGTCGCTCAGTCTCATCCCCGTGGTCTCCGCGCTGCTGCCGACCGCTGACTTCACCTCGACGGTCGCGGCGATGATCGGGCTCGGCGTCGGCATCGACTACGCCCTCTTCATGGTGACGCGCTATCGCGCCGAGCTCGCCGCCGGCCGCGATGTCACCCAGGCGATTGCCTCCGCGGTGCGCACCAGCGGGAGAGCGATCGTCTTTGCCGGCGGGACGGTTGTCGTCTCGCTACTTGGGCTGCTGCTGATCGGCATGGACTTCTTGAAGGGCTTTGCGGTCGCCAGCTCGTTGACCGTGGCCATTGCTGTGGCGGCGGCGATCACGCTCGTGCCCGCGCTGCTGGCGATCATCGGCCGGCGCATCGATCGACTGAGCATCCATCGTCGCGGACACGTCGACGTGCATCGCGACAACCTCGGTCGCCGTTGGGGTCGCACGATCCAGCGTCGCCCGGTGACCGCAGTGATCGCCGGGGCCGCGGTGCTGCTGCTGGCAGGCATCCCGGTGCTCGGAATGCGCCTGGCCGTATCCGATGAAGGCAATGATCCGGTCGGTTCGACCACCCGCACTGCGTACGACCGTCTGGCCGAAGGCTTCGGTCCCGGCTTCAATGGCCCGCTGCTGGTTGTCGTCGAAGACGTCAAGGCCGCCGACTCGATCGCCAGCAGGGTGCGGACGACGCACGGCGTGGCCTTCGTCGGTCAGCCGCAAACCAGCCCTGACGGTGCGATCAGCATCTTCGCCGCCTACCCGACGACATCGCCGCAGTCGTCGGCCACCGAACACCTCGTGCGCACGTTGCGTGACGAGCTGCCGAGCACGGTGCACATCGGTGGTCAGACCGCTTCGGGCATCGACTTCTCGGCGTTCATGGGCGCCAGGCTGCCGTGGTTCATCGCTGCCGTGTTGCTGGTGAGCTTCCTGCTGCTGCTCGCCGTGTTCCGCAGCTTGCTCGTGCCGCTGAAGGCCGTCGTGTTGAACCTGATCTCGATCGGCGCGGCGTACGGAGCCATGGTGGCCGTGTTCCAATGGGGATGGCTCTCGTCGGTGTTCAACATCGAGCCGGCGCCGATCGAGCCATGGGCACCGATGATGCTGTTCGCCATCGTCTTCGGGCTGTCGATGGACTACGAGGTGTTCCTGCTCTCGGCCATCAAGGAGCGCTACGACCAGACGGGCAACAACCACGTCGCCGTCTTGGATGGGCTCTCGACCACGGCGCGAGTGATCACCGCCGCGGCTGCGATCATGGTGTGCGTGTTCTCCAGCTTCATGGTCGCCGACCTCCGCTCGATCAAGTTGATCGGCTTCGGGCTGGCTGCTGCAGTCTTCATCGACGCGACCATCGTCCGACTGGTGATGGTTCCGGCCACGATGGAACTGCTCGGCCGCTGGAACTGGTGGCTGCCCCGTCGGCTGCAGCGGGCACTGCCCGCCACTCAGGTCGGGCACGGCTGAGATGAAACGACTCTTCGCTCCACTCGCCCGAGCTCGAACCTGGTCCGAGACGCTGCACCTGCTGCTCGATCTTCCCCTCGGAATCGCCTGGTTCACGATCGTCGTCACCGGGTTGTCGCTCGGTGCCGGCCTCGTGGTGCTGGCGCTCATCGGCCTCGTGGTACTCGTCGCCACGGTGTTCGCCGGCCGCCTGATCGGCATCGTCGAACGGGCACGGGCCAGGGCTCTGCTGGGCATCGAGGTTCCTCCTCCGTTGCCCGCGGAGTCGCGACACGAGCAGGGCAACTGGCGGCGGATCAAGGCGATGCTGCTCGACGCACCCGGATGGAAGGGCCTCGGCTACGGAGTGATCATGTTGCCGCTCGGCATCATGAACTTCACGATCGTCGTCACGTTGTGGTCGATCGCCCTCGCCGGAACGAGCTATCCGTTGTGGGGGTGGGCGACACCACAGAACAACTGGTACGGCCATCCGGTTCACGGCTGGATCAAGACCGGCTGGATCTCGGGAGCGTTCGTGGTCGGCGTGCTGGTCTTGATCGCCGTGCCCCATGTAGTTCGAGGTCTCGCCGCAGTGGATCGCGGCCTGATCAAGGGCCTGCTCGGGGGCTCACCCGCGGCCGAGCTTCGCCAACGAGTCGAGTCGCTCACCGTCAGCCGCGATGCCTCGGTCGACATCGCCGAATCGGAACGGCGGCGCATCGAGCGAGATCTGCACGACGGGGTCCAGGCGCAACTGGTGACGCTGGCGATGGACCTCGGCATGGCCCGTCAGAAGCTGGCCGCCGGTCATGACGCCGACCCGGCCGTGCTGGCCCTCGTCGAGCGGGCGCACGACGATTCCAAGCGGGCCGTGTCCGAGCTTCGTAACCTGGTGCGAGGCATTCACCCGGCCGTGCTGACCGACCGCGGTCTCGACGCTGCCGTGTCGGCGCTGGCGGCTCGTAGCCCGATCCCGGTCGAGGTCAACATCTCGCTGGCGACCCGCCCCCCAGCGACACTGGAGTCTGCCGCGTACTTCGTCATCGCCGAGGCACTCACCAATGCCGCCAAGCACAGCGGTGCCTCGCTCATTCGTGTCGACGCACGCGTCGTCGATGGACGATTGCGTGTGGAGGTCAGCGACGACGGCTGTGGAGGTGCCGATGCCGAGCACGGTGGAGGCCTCGCCGGGCTGGCGGGTCGCCTCGCCGCGGTCGAAGGTCGCCTGCGGGTTGCCAGTCCGATCGGTGGGCCGACGGCAGTCCTCGCCGAGCTCCCACTGCCGCCCAGCACGGCTTGGCCGCCGCCCGCGGCTCGGACCTCATGAGAAGATCCCCACGATGCGGATCGTGATCGTCGAGGACTCGGTGCTGTTGCGTGAGGGCATCGCCCGGCTGCTCGGCGAATTTGGGCACGAGATCGTCGGCCAACTCGTCGACGCCGGCACCCTCGTCACGACGGTCGTCGACCTCCGCCCCGACTTGATCGTGCTCGACGTCCGACTGCCACCCACGTTCACCGACGAGGGGATCCGGGCTGCGGTGCAGGTGCGAGCCGCCGCGCCGACCCAGCCGATCCTCGTGCTGTCGCAGTACGTCGAAGAGCGCTACGCCACGGAACTGCTGGCCAGCGACAGCCAGGGCATCGGCTACTTGTTGAAAGAACGCGTCGCCGATGTCGCCGATTTCGTCGATGCGTGCGAGCGAGTCGCGGCGGGGGGCACGGTGCTCGATCCGGAGGTGGTTGCCCAGTTGCTCGCCCGCCGACGACGCGGACCGTTCGACGACCTCACGCCGCGGGAACGCGAGGTACTCGGGTTGATGGCCGAGGGTCGCTCGAACGTCGGCATCGCTCGCCATCTCGTGGTGTCGGACGGCGCGGTCGAGAAGCACATCTCGTCGATCTTCTCCAAGCTCGGCTTGGCGACGTCGGATACCGAACATCGCCGTGTGCTCGCCGTGCTGCAGTTCCTGCAGCACGGTTGAGCGACACGAGTTCTACGTCGACGAAGAAGAATCGTCGGGCACGAGGCGGCCGGCCTCGATGGCGTTGACCGGGTAGCGGTTCGGGTCGCCGGGCACGCCGAGCGAATCGCCGAACAGCGTGATCGCGTGCAGACGGCCGGCTTCGTGAAGACCGGAGTTCATGATGCGATCGACGGATGGCGTGAGGTCGATCGACGCCGTGCGAATGGCGTGAGCGCGAGCCTCACTCGGAGTGTGGTTCTCGGGGAGCGCCGGGCCTTGTGCCTTGGCGCGCTTGCTCGCAGCGGACATGCTTCGTGGTGTTGCCATGACAATCCTTCGCAGTCAGCCGGTGAACGACCCCTTGTCGGACGCGGCATGAGAGGCCGCCATTCTACCTGCGCAGGTCACCTCTTGCTCTACGAGTCGGTGAAGCCGGCGGCCTTGTGCGAGCCATCGCACAGCGGTTTGTTGGCGGAGATGCCGCAGCGACATAGTGTGATCCGGTTGCGGGATTCCAGAACCGTGCCATCGCTGCTGGTGATGGGCACATGTGCGGTGACCCACAACGGGCCGTTGTCGATCACGGAGATGGCCTGCGGCATCAGCGGCTCGTTGACGACATCGTCGAGCTGATAGGTCAACGCGCCCGACGGGCAGTGCTCGATCATGGCGATCGCGTGCATCCTCGAGGCCGTGTTGCCGGTGTTGGCGGCCTCTTTCCACACATTGGTCACTGTCGTGCCACAAAACCCGGCGTGCACACAGATGTTCTGGTCGTAGCGAACGTTGACGTCGCCACCAACGACCTCGGCACGTTCGTCGTAGGTCCCGCCGGCCACATCGTCGGCCGTGAAGCCGACGCGGGCGTGGGTACCGTCGCAGAAGGGTTTGTTGCTCGATTGTCCGCAGCGACACAACGCGTAGCGATCCTTGGTCTCCAACGTCGCTGTGGTCGCCCACGTCATCGGCTCACCGAGCTCGCTCTGCACATCCTTTCGACGATGGAGCGGCACGCTTCCAGCGACCAGGTATGGCCCGTTCGCCGAAACGGTGATGGACGGATCGATGCTGTCGGCCATGCCGCGATCCTAAACCCCGACCGAACGTGTCGCTTTCGGGCGTCAGCCGGCGAGGCCCTCGATGAGATCGGCAGCTCGCTTGGTTCCGTCGCGCGACCGGATCACCGCACCGTTGGCGGCCATGCGGGTGTGCAACGCATCATCGGCGAGCAGGCGATCGACGGCGCCGGCGAGCTCGGCATCTTCGAAGGAGTACGTCGGCAAGCGCACGCCGTAGCCCGTCTCGTGGACTCGCTGGGCGTTGTCGTACTGATCCCAGAACAGCGGGAGCACGATCATCGGCTTGCCGAAGTGGAAGCACTCCGTGGTCGTGTTGTTGCCGCCGTGGGTGATCACCAGATCGACCTGCGGCAAGACGTTGGTCTGCGGCACCTGCTGTGCGCCCCACATGTTCGGCGGTAGATCGAAGGTGTCGTGCAGCGGACCCTTCGACACGATGTACCGGTGCGGTGTGCGACCCAACACATCGATCAGGCGCTGCATCAGTTCGACGTCGGCAGAACCGAGTGAGCCCAACGAGAGGTAGACGAGCGCGCCACCTGTTCCGAGCTCGGGCGGCACTTCGAACGGGGCGTCGGTCGCCCGAACGGACGAGTCGAGGCGGTGCCAGTTCGCACCGAGCGGCCGGCGGTCGGTGTAGTCGATGACCTCGGGGTAGGTGTACAGGTTGAGGTCGGCGCTCTCGTGAATGAATTCGAGGTCCGCGAGGGGGCGGGCACCGCACGACTGCACCCAGTCGCTGTAGGCCTGCCATGTCGGCCGGTGGGTCCGGTCGTACTCGGCGCGGAACGCGTCCCACTCGCTGCGATCGTCGGCCGGCAGACCGCTGTACGTCGGTGGGATGTCGCGACCCTTCATCTCCAGCGGCTGGCAGCTGACGATGCGCACGAATGGCACGCCGGCGGTGGTCAATGCCGGGAAGCTGTTGACGTTGTCCTCGATGATCACATCGGGTCGCTGGCGTTCGATGATCTCTTTCAGCTGCGGCTCGCAATACATCGCCCCGTCGATCAGGGCCTGCCACGTCGGTTGCATGAATCCGCTGAGCTGATCGAACGTCGAGGTGCGAAACACCGGCTTGGTGTCGCGGATGAAGTCGGTCCAGAACTGACCGGCAGCCTGCTCGGGGGCGTCGGGAGGCGGAGGTGGGGCGAGGTCGACGAGATCCTCGACGAACCCCAGCGGCTCTAGCCGGCCGGCCCACGATGCCTCGGCCGCGAAGACCACGTTGTGACCGCGCCCGCGCAGCAAGTTGCCGATCCCGATGCAGTTGTTCGTCGGCCCGTAGGCACTCTCCGGCATGAACAAGAAGGTGGCCATGGCTACCGTTCTAGCGTGACCGCGGGCGCGTCGATCGAACTGGCTGAGCGGTTGCTCGGTCGGAGATGTTCCGTCGAACGGCCGATCACGGTGGATCAGACGAACTTCAGCGTGGTCGTCGACGAGGTGGTCGTGGTCAAGTGGCTGCGGCCACCGGTGCCGGTCCCACACCCGGGCGTGGAGCTGATCCGCCATCTCGCCGCAGCAGGTTTCGACGAGATGCCGGCGTTGGTGGGTGCGGACGAACGCGACGGCCTCGTCCACGCGATCGTCACTGCGTACCTGCCTGGCGCAGCCGACGGGTGGGATTGGTACGTCGACGACGTCGAGGCCTGGCTCGCCGGCATGCTGCCGTTCGATTCGCTGACTGCGTCGGCGCAGCGCATGGGGTCGATCACCGCACGGATGCATCGCGCCCTCGCCGATCTTCAGCCGGCAGTGGTCGATCCCTCCGCTGTGGCTACGCAGGCCCTGGCCGACCTGCGGCTGGCGACCGGTCAGCTCGACGGGTTGCAGTGGCTCGACGAATCTGCGGTCGCCGCCGCGATGCAACCGTTACAAGAGGCTCCACACATGATGGGTCATCGCATCCACGGCGACCTTCACGCCGGTCAGTTCTTACGCGCCGGCAGCGCGATGCAGGTGACGGATTTCGACGGCAATCCACTGCAGGACGCCGCTGGTCGGGCCCGTGCCCAGTCACCGTTACGCGATGTGGCCTCGATGCTGCAATCGATCGCGCACGTCGGTTCGGTCGTGCTGAAGCGTCGACGGCCGGATCGCACGATCGACGTCGACCGATTCACTGTTGAGGGAACACGTGTGGCGTTGGACGCGTACCGGGCGATGCACCACGTCGATGAGCAGTTGTTGCTCGGCTTTCGGGTTGCCCAGGAACTCCACGAGTACGCCTACTCGATCCAGCACCTGCCCCATTGGCGCTACGTCGCTGACGATGCCTTGCCGCGCCTGCTCGACACCCGTTGACCTGAGAGACACTGGAGTGCGGCGCGGTAGCTTCTGGCGATGGATGCGGCGGCCTTCCTCGAAGATCTCGAGGCCAAGCCCGCCGCATTGCTGACACTGCTCGAGCAGTGGCCGCAGTGGCCGCACATCGGCGAGGGTCCGATCGTGCTCACCGGCATGGGCTCGTCGTGGTTCGCCGCCGATGTCGCCGCCCGACGGCTGCGTCGTCACGGCATTGCGGCCATCGCCGACTTGGCATCGGTGGAAGCAACGATGCCACCGTCAACCGATCTCACGATGATCGGGATCAGCGCCTCGGGTCGCAGCGCCGAGACGCTTGCATTGCTCCAGACACATCACGGAATCAGTCGCACGATCGCGCTGACCAATGACCCGGCCGCGTCGTTGCCGGTCGACCACATGGTGCTCATGCACGCCGGCGTCGAGCATGGTGGCGTGGCCTGTCGAACCTATCTCCACTCTCTGGTCGCGCTGCTCGCGTTGGAAGAGCGGCTGAGCGATGTCGATCTGCGGCTTCACGAACGCGTGCGACGCACGGCAACCGCGATCGCCTACTTGCTCGACCGACGCGACGGTTGGCTGCCACCAGTGCTCGATGCGATCGAAGGACCCGAAGGGTTGTGGTTGCTGGCCCCCGCAGAACGGCTCGGGTCGGCGTTGCAGGGTGCGCTGATGGTGCGCGAGGGCCCGCGCCGCGCCGCCGACGGATGTGAGACCGGGGACTGGAACCATGTCGACCTCTACTTGACCAAGACGCTCGACTACCGCGCTCTGTTGTTCACCGGTTCGCGGTTCGATGCCGACACGTTGAAGTGGATGCTCGACCGTCATAGCCATGTCGTGACCGTAGGTGCCGAACCGCACGAGGCCAGTGCTGCAGTCCGCTATCCGGGTGACGACGATCCGATCGTGTCACTGCTGACCGAGGTGCTGGTCGCCGAGCTCATGGCGGCCCACTGGTGGCGATCTTCGGCGGCGCTGGGGTAGCGAAGCGCTCGCCCTGCTGGTAATGATCGAACGATGCTCGGGACCTACGACTATCCGACAAGCCATCGCGTGTTCGAGTTTGTCTCGGTCGGCGCGTTTCTCGGCTTCGCCGGCGTGTTGACGTGGCAGGTGGCGTTGGAGGTGTCGGAACGCGTGTCGTTGCCCATCGGCGTTCTCGTCGTGATGTTGATAGTCGCCGCCTACGCGGTTGCCGATCTTGCCTCGGGCATCGTCCATTTCCTCCTCGACAACTTCGGTTCGCCCGAGACGCCGGTGATCGGACAGAAGTTCGTCAAGCCGTTCCGCGATCATCACGTGGATCCGATGGCAATGACTCAGGGTGACTTCATCGCCGTCAACGCCGACAACGTGTTTGTCTGCCTCCCAGTGATCATTCCTGCGTTCTTCTTCCTCGACGCAGCCCATCACCCCTATTCCGGCGTGTTCATCGTCGGGCTCGTCGCCGGGGTGATCATGACCAACCAGCTCCACAAGTGGGCGCACATGCCGGCGGTGCCGCGGCTGGTGGCCGCCGCCCAGAGCAAGGGGATCGTGTTGTCGAAGCAGCACCACTCGGTGCACCACTCCGGCGAGTACGACCGCAACTACTGCATCACCTGGGGCCGGCTCGACTCGCTGTTGAACCGCCTCGTCGCGCTACGCGAGCGGTAGGCGAACGCTGGCGTCGAGCCCACCGTCCGACCGATTGGCCAGCGAGACCTCGCCCCCACTCGCCTCCGCCAACTGGCGCACGATCGCCAGTCCAAGCCCCGAGCCGTCGTGCGACGCACTCGATGAGCGCCAGAACCGGTCGAAGGCGTGCTGTAGCTGATCCGTCGGCATGCCCGGCCCGCGATCGGTGACGTGGATCGTGGCCCAGCCGCTCTCGTGCCCGGCCGACACCACGATCTCGTTTCCCGACTTGCCGGCGTTCAGCGCGTTGTCGATGTAGTTGTCGACGATCTGCTCCAACGCTCCGGGCACGGCTCGCGCGGCGATTCTCGGCTGGGTCTCGGCGGTCACGCTGACGCCGCGCTCGTCGGCGAGCGGCGCCCAGATGCCGGCTCGTTCGGTGACGACCGCGGCGACATCGATCGTCTCGATCGCCATGTTCTCCTGGTCGGCCCGCGCCAGCATCAACAACCCCTCGACCAGGCGCTGCAATCGTTCGGTCTCCTCGCCGGCCGCTTCGATATCACCGCGTGCAGCTGCCGGATCGGTGTCGATGTTGACTGCTGCCCGCTCGAGCTGTAGACGGAGTGCGGTCAGCGGCGTGCGCAGCTGGTGCGATGCGTCGCCGGCAAATGACCGTTGCCGCTCGACCAGGCTGGAGATCCTCTCGGTCATGGTGTTGAACGAGGCGGCCAGCCGTCGGATCTCGGGCGGACCTTCGTCGACCGATGCGCGGCTCTCGAAATCGCCAGCGGCGACGTGCTCGGTCGCTCGCTCCAGACGACGCAGTGGCCGGACGATCGTCGAGGCGATCAACGTCGCCGCGAGCGCGGTGGCGATCAGCGAGATCACGCCGACGACGAGGATTCCGCGAACCTTGTGCGAGACCCGATCATCGATGGTCGACGCCGGGTAGGTGAGGCGGACCACCCCGACCGTTCGAGCTCCCGACAGCACCGGCACGGCGACGTAGACGAGGTCGCCCCCGAGCGTGGTCGAGGGCCTTCGCCCCGACGTGGGAGACCCGTCGATCGCGGCGGCGATCTCTGGCCGACTGAGGTAGTTCCCGCCACGTCGGGCCTCGTCACCCGACACGGCGACGGCGACACCGGTGCCATCGGTGATCACGACCCTCGCCCCCGTCCTGAGGCGGTAGATGTCGATGCTCGTCTGCAGGTCGGCTTGCGCCTGCGGGTTACCAGCCGCCAGCGCGTCCTCCGAGGCGCCGCCGAGGATGAACGCGTCGCGTTGGATCCCGGCGACCATCCGCTCCGTCTCCACGGTCTTCAGGTATCGAGCAAGGGGGATGTTCTGAGCGGCGAGGATCACGATCGTCACGCCGACGAAGGCGGCGATCAGCCGCCATCTCACTTCGGAGCTTCCAGACGGAATCCGACGCCGCGGACCGCCTCGATCCATCCGTGATCGCCGAGCTTCTTGCGCAGCGATGCCACGTGGGCATCGACGGTCTTGGTCGGGCCATACCAGTGGGCATCCCAGACGTTCTCGAGGATCTCGGTTCGGGTGAGGACCGCCCCGACGTCGTTGGCCAGGAACGCGAGCAGATCGAACTCTTTGGCGGTGAGGATGATCTCCTCGTTGTCGACTCGCACACGTCTGGTGCGCCGATCGAGCTCCATCGACCCGATCAGCTGTGCAGCGGCAGGATCGGTGTCGTCACCGGTCAGTGGCCCATCGAGCGTTCGCCTGCCGACGGCGCGGATGCGGGCGACGAGCTCGCGAAGGCTGAACGGCTTGGTGACGTAGTCATCGGCACCGAGCTCGAGCCCGAGGACACGATCGAACTCCTCGCTTCGGGCGGTGAGCATGATGATCGGGGTGGTCGAGCGCTGACGGAGCTCGCGGCAGACGTCGCGACCATCCATGTCGGGGAGGCCGAGATCGAGCAGCACCAGTTCCTGGCCGCGCTCGGCAAGGGCGCCTGCGCCGGTGGTGACGTGCACAACGGTGTGACCCGCAGCCGTCAATCCCTCGACCAGCGAATCGGCAATGGCCTTGTCGTCCTCGACGAGAAGCAGCTTCACCTGGCCCATTGTGACAAGGCGGCCCGCCGCGGCAGCGCCATCTTGGACAAATCTTGGATATTCGCGGACCCTCCCTTGGCAGCAGGGGTCGTACCTTTCACCTAGCTGGAGCGGGTGGTCCACTTGGGCCACAGGGACGAAAAGAGCCGAGAAATGATGAAAACAAAGGTGGCCATGGCGATCTCGCTGGCCGGAGTGCTTGCTGCGGGCACGGCTGCGGCACTGGTCAACACTCACGTGCTCAACGGCGGCACCGCGTCTCCGCTGGCCTTCAATGCTCCCCAGGCGCAGCAGACTGCTCCGGCCCAGGCCGTGTCGCCCGCGGCGACCGGTTCGGTTGCTCCCGTGGCAGCGGCGGCCAACGCGCCGGCCGCCGTAGCATCCGCGACGCAGGCCACGTACGCAATCGGCGATTCCGGCACGGTCACGCTCGACACGGTCAGCGACGTGCTGACCATTGTCGCCGTCACGCCGGCAGCGGGCTGGACCGTCACCCAATCCGAAAGCAGCGACGGCAGCAACGCTGAAGTCAAGTTCCAGTCCGGCTCCATCGAGATCGTGTTCCAGGCCAACTTGCTGTACGGAGTGGTTCGCACCTCGGTCGAGACACACGATCTTTCGGCGCCGACCAACACGGTCGGTGCCACTGGTGGCGACGGAATCCCGCAAGGTGGCGATGGCAGTGGCCTCCAAGGTGGCAGCGATGGTGGGGGTGGCGGCGATGATTGATCCTCTGTTGTCGCCGTCACCCCGAACCTCGATGGAACGCCTGGCGCTGATGGACCCGAATCGGCCGAATCGCCCACCGAAGCGCAAGCGGGCGATGCCCGCTCGCACCTCCAAGATCATCACGGCCGGAGCCTCGGCGACCGCGCTGTTCAGCATGGTTGCGGCGATGGGCTGGCAATCGGGCATCGGATCCGCGACCAGTGCGAACCCGCCCGCTCAACTCCCCGACACGACACCCACGGCGGCTCAGGTTGTTCCTGTTGATCCGCCCACCACGGTCGTCGCGCCGTCCCTTCTGCCGCCGGTCGTCACCGCCCGGCCTCCGGCGGCAATTGTTCCGACCGCAACCGTACCGACCGCACCCGTTCCGGTCGTCACGGTTGCGGTCGTGAAAAAGCACGTGCAAGTGGTCGTTCCCAAGGCAGTTCCTGTCGCCACCTTGCCCGTGCAAAAGGTGGTCAAACACAAGTCGCATACGACGACGAAGTCGTCAGGATGAGTCGTGTCGAATGACGTTCACGCCGCATCGTGGCGAGCCATGGGCTGTTCCGTCGACGTGGTGGTCGTCGGCGGCCCATCGGGGCTGCTCGATCTGGCGAGATCGTCGATCGATCACCTAGAACGACGCTGGAGTCGCTTCCTCCCCGATAGCGACCTCAGCCGTCTCAACCACGCCGCCGGGTCGCCCGTTCACACCGACCCGGCGACGGTGGTTCTTCTTCAAGCGATGCTCGACGGTTGGCGGGCGACGGGGGGTCTCTTCGACCCCACGCTGCTCGCGCCGCTGGTCAGCCTGGGCTACGGCGCCAGTTGGCACGACCCGGCGAGCGTCACGTCGTTGCCGCATGGAGCATTGTTGCGTGGTGACCTCGATGCACTGCGGATCGATCCGGTGCAGCGCATCGTCACCGCACCGAAGGGCATGTGTCTCGACGCCGGCGGAATCGGCAAGGGCCTGGCTGGTGACCTCGTGGTGGAAGCCTTGATCGATGCGGGGGCGTCGGGCGCTTCGGTGTCGATCGGCGGTGACGTCGCCCTTCGCGGCCGTGCGCCGCAGCCCGGTGGATGGCTGATCGGCATCGCCGATCCGTTGATCGCTGCTGACACCGATATCGAAGTCGGTCAGCTGACGATGGTCGAGGGTGGCGTTGCCACCTCCGGAACGCTCCGCCGTCGCTGGCAGAGTGCCGAGGGCGAGCCGTTGCACCATTTGCTCGACCCGGCGACGGGCCGGCCGGCGCGCCACGCCCGCGAGCTCGTCGCCGCGACCGTGATCGCCGGCAGCGCGGCGTGGGCCGAGGTGTGGACCAAGGTGGTGATGGTGCGCGGCACTGCCATGTTGGCCAGGCTCGACGAATTCGGGCTCGGCGCCCGAGTCACGTACGCCGACGCGACGACCGCGGCAAACGAAGCATGGTCGTCGTTCGAATGCCCGATGACGCGCGGTGCATCAGGCGAGCAGTGGGGCGACCGCGTCGGCGATGAAGTCGAGATGGTCGAGGTCTGACAGATCGAGCACCTGCAGGTAGATCCGTTCTGCCCCAGCATCGACATACCGACGGATCGTCGTCGCGGTCTCATCGGCTGACCCGGCAGCGCCGACACGCCGGAGCTCCGCCGATTCGCGGCCGATCGAGGCGGCGCGCCGTTCGACGTCGGCCTCCGTCGCACCTGCACACACGACAACGGCCGCGGAATAGCGCATCGACCGTTGCCGATCGATCGCCGCGCATGCCGCCTCGACTCGTTGCTTGCGTTCGGTGAACGTCTCCACCGGGGTGAAGGCGACGTTGTACTCCGAGGCATATCGGGCGGCCAGCGCCGGCGTGCGCGTCGGGCCGCCACCGCCGATGATGATCGGCACGGGCTGCTGCGCGGGCTTCGGAAGTGCCGGCGAGTCGTTGACGCTGTGCATGCTGCCGGTGTAGCTGAACGTCTCGCCAGTCGGTGTCTTCCACAGACCGTCGAGGATTGCCAACTGATCGGCGAGGTTGTCGAAGCGCTTCGCCGCGTCAGGGAAATCGAAGCCGTAGGCGAGATGCTCGGCCTCGTACCAACCGGCACCGATGCCGAGCTCGACGCGACCTCCACTCATCTGATCGACCTGGGCAACACTGATCGCCAGCAGCCCGGGCCCGCGGAACGTGACCGGTGAGACCAGGGTGCCGAGCCGGATCCTCGAGGTCTCGCGGGCAAGGCCGGCGAGGGTGACCCAGGCATCGGTGGGGCCAGGCAGACCGCTGGCACCGCCCATCGACAAGAAGTGGTCGCTGCGAAAGAACCCGCCGAAGCCGAGCGCCTCGGTTCGTTTGGCGATGGCCAAGAGCGTGTCGTAGGAGGCGCCTTGCTGGGGCTCGGTGAAGATGTGCAGGTCGGTCAGCGATGTCATCGCGGCGACCATACAAGTTGGGTCGATCAGTTCAAGACCAGCGACCCGGCGACTTCGGGCAACTCGATCACCGCGTCTACGCGAGCGAATAGAAGGGCGCCTCTAACTGCTCGCACTGATCGCGATGTCGATGTTGGTGCGTGACATACGCCATCGATACACCAATCATCGAGCGGAGCGATACGGGTCCATGTCGATGCCCGGGTAGCGGATCTCCATGTCGTCGATCGTTTGCTCGGTCCAATACAGATGCCCCGGCGCGGGGATGTCGAGCAGTGTCCGCGTGCCGGCATCGACGTTGGTGACGAACTCGATCATCTCCGGCCGTTGCCCGAGATGTCCGAACGCCTGCTTGTTGGTCCAGCTTGCGTCGGCTGCTTTGTAGTCCGCCAAGATCGTGAAGCGCGAGGCGTCGGGCGACTTGAGCGATGTGGCCCGGTGGAACACCTCGGTCGAGTAGAACAGCGTCGTTCCGGCCCGCCCACGGCCCAGTACCTCGTGGTCGCGCAGTTCGCCGGGCTGCGTGCGACGCTGACCGAGCGGGATGTGCGCGGAGAACTGCTTCGGCACGATCGCGGTCGCCCCGTTGTGCTCATCGATGTCGCAGAGGTAGGTGAACGTGGTGACTTGCATCCACCGCCGCTCGACGGTCGGGACAACGAGCGTGTGGTTGCCGAAGTCACGATGATGGTGCTGGTCGTAATCGGTGTTGCCGGCGTACTTGGCCCACAGCTCGCCCTTGTACAGCCTGATGTCGTCGACGCCGAGGATCTGGTGAACGATGGCCACGATGCGCGGATGGGCGACCAACCGGTTGAGTGCGGCCGACGTCCACGGAAAGTTGGCCAAGCCGGAGAACGGAGTGTTGGTGAGGTCGGCGAACGCCTCAGGGTCGGCAAAGTACTGCTCGGGCGACGGGAACTGCTCCCACGCCCCGTGCAGCAGGGCCTCGGCCTCGTCGGCGCCCAGCATGTCGGGCACCAGCACGAAGCCGTCGTCGTTGAACCGCTGGAGTTGGGTCGCACTCAGCACCAGCCCATTCTGGCCCACGTCTGCCGCCGATGGTGTGGAGTGTTTCACCGGTGGCTGGGTGCCGCCAACAACTCCACAGGCTCGTTGGGGCGGATGACCGAACCAGATCTTGAGTCATATCGACTCAAGATTTCTCAGGGCGATGTTGCAGAGCGGGAGGTCGCCGTCGTAAACTTGCGTGACATTCACTCAAGTTTGAACGAGGAACAAGGAGCTACCCCCATGGCTAAGGCAGTTGGAATCGACCTTGGTACTACGAACTCGGTCGTCGCTGTGCTGGAGGGCGGCGACCCGGTCGTCATACCCAATTCAGAGGGCGCCCGAACCACCCCGTCGGTGGTCGCGTTCTCGAAGGCCGGTGAGGTACTGGTCGGCGAGGTCGCCAAGCGACAGGCGATCACCAACTCCGATCGCACCTTCCGCAGCATCAAGCGGCACATGGGCGAGTCGTGGAAGAGCCCCGACATCGACGGCAAGCAGTACACGCCGCAAGAGATCAGCGCCCGCACGCTCATGAAGCTGAAGCGCGACGCCGAGGCCTACCTCGGTGACACCGTCACTCAGGCGGTCATCACCGTTCCTGCATACTTCGACGACGCTCAGCGAACCGCAACCAAAGAGGCCGGGGCGATCGCCGGTCTCGAAGTTCTGCGCATCATCAACGAGCCGACCGCGGCCGCGCTTGCGTACGGGCTCGACAAGAGCGCGCAAGACGAGAAGGTGTTGGTGTTCGACCTCGGTGGGGGCACGTTCGACGTGTCGGTGCTCGAGATCGGTGATGGCGTGTTCGAGGTCAAGAGCACCCACGGCGACACCCACCTCGGTGGCGACGACTGGGATCAGCGGATCATCGACTGGCTCGTGCAGCAGTTCAAGTCCGCCCACGGTGTCGATCTTTCGGCTGATCGCATGGCCGGCCAGCGGCTGAAGGAAGCTGCCGAGAAGGCCAAGATCGAGCTCAGTCAGGTGCAGCAGACGCAGATCAACCTGCCGTTCATCACGGCCACTGCCGAAGGCCCATTGCACCTCGACGAGTCACTCACCCGCGCCAAGTTCCAAGAGATGACCGCCGATCTCATCGAGCGCTGCCGCATCCCGTTCGAGCAGGCGTTGAAAGACGCTGGCATCAGCAAGGGCGAGCTCAGTCACGTGCTGCTCGTCGGTGGTTCCACCCGCATGCCCGCCGTCGTCGACCTGGTGGTCAACCTCACGGGCAAAGAGCCCAACAAGAGCGTCAACCCCGACGAAGTCGTCGCTGTCGGTGCGGCCGTCCAGGCCGGCGTGCTGCGCGGCGATGTCAAGGACGTGTTGTTGCTCGACGTCACCCCGCTGAGCCTCGGTATCGAGACCAAGGGTGGCGTGATGACCAAGCTCATCGAACGCAACACCACGATCCCGACCAAGCGCACTGAAGTGTTCACGACCGCCGACGACATGCAGCCCAGCGTCGAGATCCACGTGTTGCAGGGCGAGCGCGAGATGGCGGGTTACAACAAGACGCTCGGCAAGTTCCAGCTCGTCGACCTCCCGCCGGCGCCGCGTGGCGTGCCGCAGATCGAAGTCACGTTCGACATCGACGCCAACGGCATCGTTCACGTCAGCGCCAAAGACCGGGCGACCGGCAAGCAGCAGTCGATGACGATCACCGGTCAATCGACGCTCGACAAGAAAGACATCGACCAGATGATCCGCGATGCCGAGGCGCATGCCGAAGACGATCGCAAGCGCCGCGAAGAGGCCGAGATCCGTAACAACGCCGACTCGTTGGTGTACCAGATGGAGAAGGTCCTCCGCGACAATGGCGACAAGGTCGACGCGACGGAGAAGGCAACGGTCGAGGCTCCGCTCGCAGAACTGAAGACGGCACTTGCCGGCAACGACATGGATGCGATTCGCGCCAGTCATGAAAAGCTCATGGCCGCCAGCCAGGCGTTCAGCCAGAAGCTGTACGAGAACGCGGCTCGCGACGAGAACGCCGCGGGTACGTCAGCCTCGGGCCAGACCGGTGCAACGTCGAGTGGCGACGATGACATCGTCGATGCGGAAATTGTCGAAGAGCATGAGTGACGTCACCTCGAACTCGTCGTCGGAGGGTCCTGTCACCGGAGAAGATCCTCTCGCTTCTAGTTCTGAGGGCGAAGCTGAAACCACTCCGCCCACCGAGCTGGAACTTGCGCTGGCCGATCGCGACGAGTGGCGCGATCGGGCTCAGCGGATTGCTGCCGACTTCGAGAACTTTCGGCGGCGCATGGCTACGCAGCGGGCCGACGACATCGACCGGGCAACCGGGCGATTGGCCGAGGCGTTGCTGCCGGTGCTCGACGCCTGCGAGGCGGCCTTCTTGCAGCATCCCGCGGAGGTCGAGCCACTGTTCAACTTGATGCTCAGCGAGTTGAAGAAACAGGGCCTCGAGTCGATGAACCTGTATGAGCAACCGTTCGACCCGCACCTTGCCGACGCCGTCGTGCACGAGCAGGGCGATGGCGAGCCGGTGGTCAGCGAAGTGCTGCGTTCTGGCTACACCTGGAACGGCAAAGTCCTTCGACCAGCGATGGTCAAGGTCCGCGGCTGACGCTTCCGGTTCGAGGCGCACAACACGACGATTGGTGAGGGAGGTGGTGACCAGTGGCAGCTCAGCGTGAGTGGTACGAGAAGGACTACTACAAGGTCCTCGGCGTCAGCGACGACGCGTCGCCCAAGGACATCACCAAGGCCTATCGCAAGCTGGCGCGCGAGAGCCATCCCGACACGCACCCTGGCGACGACGCGTCCGAAGAGCGATTCAAGGAGATCAGCGCGGCGTACGACGTGCTCGGCGACGACGAGAAGCGCAAGGAGTACGACGAGGTCCGCAAGCTCGGTCCCGTCGGCGGCTTCCAGGGCGGCGGGCCCGCCGGGCCCGGCTACAACTTCAACGTCGGTAGCGAAGGCCTCGGCGACATCCTCGGCCAGATGTTCGGCCGCGGGCGGCGCGGCGGCGGCCCGTCGGCGGCGGCGGGTCCGCAGCGTGGCGCCGATGTCGAGGCAACCCTCAACCTCGACTTCGCCGACGCGGTGAAAGGCCTCACCACCACGCTGTACCTCACCAGCGATGCGCAGTGCAGCACCTGCCACGGAAGCGGTGCCAAGCCGGGCACTCAGCCGAAGGTGTGCTCACAGTGCGGCGGGCGAGGTGTCATCGACGACAACCAGGGCCTGTTCTCGTTCTCGTCGCCGTGCCGGGCGTGCGGCGGTCGTGGAGTGGTCATCACCGAGCCGTGCCCGACGTGTCGTGGCACCGGTACCGAGCGCCGCCCGCGTGAGGTGCAGGCGCGGATCCCGGCGGGTGTCGCCGATGGCCAGAAGATTCGCTTGAAGGGCCGTGGCGCGCCCGGTCGCAACGGCGGTCCTCCCGGCGACCTGATCGTCGAGTGCCACGTTGCCCCGCATCACCTGTTCGCACGCGACGGGCACAACCTCACCGTCAAGGTTCCGGTCACCTTCGCCGAGGCCGCGCTGGGCGGTGACATCGATGTGCCGACACTCGATGGCCCGCCGGTCATGTTGCGGCTGCGGCCCGGCACGCAGTCCGGGTCGCGCCATCGCGTGAAGGGCAAGGGCATCAGCACCAACAAGTCAACGGGCGATCTGATCGTCACGGTCGACGTACAGGTACCGCATCACCTCAATGAACAACAGCGCGCAGCCGTCGAAGCGCTGGCCGCAGCAACTACGGTTTCGCCGAGGACTCGATTGGAGTCATGACCATGCGCTCTCAAGATCACGCCGTTTACGTCATCTCGGTCGCGGCCGAGCTGGCCGGCATGCACCCACAGACACTGCGTATCTACGAGCGGCGCGGCTTGGTGCAGCCGGCGCGCACTCGTGGTGGCAATCGTCGCTACAGCGACGTCGACATCGAATGCCTGCGACGCATCAGCGAACTGGCCGCCGAGGGAATGAACCTCGAGGGCATTCGCCGAGTGATGTTGCTCGAGGTCGAGAACGAACGGTTGCGTGCCGAGAACGCAGATCTGCGAGTGGTCGCATCGTCGGCCTTGGCCGAGGCCGATCGTCGTTCACCGCGGCGCGATCTGGTCCCCCTGCGCCAAGAGGTGTCGGTGTTCGGCGGGTCACGCCTTGGCGGGCCCAGCCGCCCCAACTGACGTTGCCGACGGCAGATCAATCGTGAAGATCGCCCCGCCATCTGGATGATTCGCTGCCGTGGCGTTGCCGTGGTGCGATTCGGCGATGGCCGACACGATCGACAAGCCGAGCCCCGCTTTGGGTCCCACACGTGATGGGTCGGCGCGCCAGAAGCGGTCGAACGCGTGCTGCAGCGCTTCGGGGCTGAGCCCGGGGCCGTGATCGCGAACCGTGACGCGGGCGTGACCCTTGTCGGCACTTGCGGTCACCTCGATCGGGGTGCCGGCCGGTGTGTGGGTAAGTGCATTTGCAACAAGGTTGGTGATCGCCTGGCGTACGTGATCCTGTACACCGTCGACCAACACCGACTCGGAAGCGTCGAGCGTGATCGGTCGATCCGGCTGGATGGCGACAGCGTCACTGCATGCGTCGGCCGCGAGTACGGCGAGATCGAATGTCGTCGGCTCGACGTCGCGCCGCTCGTCGAGGCGAGCGAGCAACAGCAGATCGTCGACGAGGGTGCGCATACGGCGCGACTCCTCCTCGATGCGTCGCATGATCACTTCTTGGTCGACGTGTTCGTTGGCGACGCCCAGCCGGAACATCTCCGCAAATCCCTGGATCGACGTCAACGGCGTACGTAGCTCGTGCGACGCATCGGCAAGGAACTGACGCAACCTCGCCTCGGACTCTTGGCGGGCGGCGAAGGCATCCTGCAGGTTGTCGAGCATCTCGTTGAGTGCCAGACCGAGTTGGCCGACCTCGCCGCGTCCGTCGCCCGGAGTGACTCGCACCGACATGTCGCCCTCGTGGATCGAGGCGGCGGCGACAGCCATCCCTTCAAGCGGGCGGAGGCCGCGCCGAAGGATCAGCCAGGAGCCGATCATGAGCAGCGCCAAGAGCGCGGCTGCGGCGATTGCTTCGATGACGACGAGTCCGCGCAACGAATCGGCGACATCGCCGAGCGGCGTGGCGACGATGACGGTGTACTGGGGGTACCGGCTGTCGGTCGTGGCCAGTACCCGCCAGTCTCCGAGGCCGACGGCTGGTCCGACCGTGAATGGCTTGTTGAGCGAGTCGATCTTCGTGGGCAACTTCGGCGCGCCACCGGTCGTATCGGTTGGGTCATGCGCGAGCTCCGTACCGTTGACATCGCGCAATTGGGAGTACTCGGCGCGCGCCGGGCCGAACGGGCCGCGACCCTGGTCATCGGGCCCGCCTGCCGGCCTATCGAGTCCCGCCTTGTCGTTGAGATTGATCTCCGCGGCGATCGAGGAGTTGTTGAGCCGTTCGTCGAGCCGGCGATACTCGGCAGTCGAGTACCGGTTGTAGGTGCCGATGCCGAACGCAAGCAGGCCGAGCGCCAGCAGCGCACCGAGCGCGCTGACGAGTTTGGCTCGCAAACTCATTGGGCGAGACTTCGCTCCGACATCGCGACCATCATGCCGCGGAACCTCCGAGCAACCTGGGAAGGTGCTGTGGAATTGATCCGAACGACGTCTCGCGGTAACCGCGCCGCTATCGTGCCCGGCACCGCGACTCGACCAAGGAGCACCTCCGTTTGTCGGACTCGACACCGCCGAAACCACACGTCCTCGCCGTCGACGATGAGGAGCACATCACCGAACTGGTGGCGATGGCGCTCGGCATCCACGGCTTCGACGTCGAGCGCGTGGCATCGGGTCGCGCCGCGCTGGCCGCCATCGACGCCCGCCGGCCGGACCTCGTTCTCCTCGATGTGATGCTCCCCGATCTCAACGGGTTCGAGGTCGCCAAACGGCTCAGGCAGAACGAGGGTGCAGGGCCCGGCATCCCGATCATCTTCCTGACTGCGCGCGATTCCACCAGCGACAAGGTCGAAGGGTTGCGGCTCGGTGTCGACGATTACATCACCAAGCCGTTCTCGGTGGAGGAGCTGGTCGAGCGGGTCAAGGCGGTGTTGCGTCGCACCGGGGGCACGGCCAACCGCACGCACACCCTCACCTACCACGACCTGGCACTCGACGAGGAGACCCGCGACGTCTGGCGCGCCGGCAAGTTCATCGATCTCACCCCGACCGAGTACAAGCTGCTGCACTACCTGCTGGCCAACGCCAAGCGGGTGCTGACGCGCGATCAGATCCTCGAGGCGGTGTGGGACTACACCTTCGCGGGCAACGCCAGCGTGCTGGAGACCTACATCAGCTACCTCCGGCACAAGATCGACGATGTCGACCCCCCGCTGATCCACACGGTTCGAGGTGTCGGTTACAGCTTGCGGTTGCCCCGGTAAGAACTCGGTGTGCCCGGTAAGAACTCGGTGTGATGGCGCCGGTTCCAAGGTTCCTCTGAGGTTCGACCCTGAGGATGATGGTGCACCCATGTGGTGCGCGAATCACGAGAGGAACGACCATGGCAACGTCCAAGCCACCGACGAATGGATCACCATCGCCCGATCGCCCCGCATGGGGCCCACCTCGTGATCGACCCGTTGCCTCGCGCCCGAGCCTCGCTCGAACCTTCACCCCCTCGCCGAGCCCGCGTCGTCGCCATCCTGCGGCGCGGGCACGCCGCATCGCCAGCTGGGCTACCGTGGCCTCATCGGCGGCAATCGTGGGCTACATGGTGACCGCCAATGCCCAACAGCCTTCCAGCCAGAGGGTGGTGACACCATCGATCCAGGATCCCACCGTGCTGCAGCCGGCGGTGCAGCAGCCTGCAATCGTCGTACCCGCCAACCAGGACGACAACACCCCCGCGCCCGTCGTGACGCAGCCGAACGTCCCGGTGGCGACGCCGCCCGTCGTCACCAAGCACAACCGACAGATCTTCCAGCCGTTGCCCAACTCATCAACTCATGGCAGCTGAGCTGAACGCCGCCGTCGAGCGCCGCTTCCGGGCGATGGGCTCTGACGCCCATCTCATCATCGTCGGCGGGCCCGATCACCTGCTCGACGATGCCGAGCGCCGCATCGACCAACTCGAGCGCCGCTGGAGCCGATTCATCGAGACCAGCGAGATCTGCGAGCTGAACCGCCATGCCGGCGACGACGTCGAAGTGTCGGCCGAGACCGCCCTGCTGGTCGCTCGGGCGATCGAGGCCTGGCGGTTGACCGGCGGTGGCTTCGATCCGACGGTGCTCGGCGACGTGTTGCGCGCCGGCTACGACGTCAGCTTCGATGTGATGCCCGACGACAAGACGACGGCCGGCAGCAATCTGTTGACCGGGTGCACCGACATCGAGGTCACTGGCCACTCGGTGCGGCTGCCTGCCGGAACCGGCTTCGACCCGGGTGGCATCGGCAAAGGTCTTGCCGCCGACATCGTGATCGGCGAGATCCTCGCCGCCGGCGCCGCAGGTGCGTGCGTCAACCTCGGAGGCGACCTCCGTGTTGCCGGCGAGAGCCCGCAGGGCGACGTGTGGACGATTGCGATCGAGCATCCGGCAATCGTCGAGCCCGTCGCCCTCGTCGGCCTGCATCAAGGGGCCATTGCGACGTCGACCACGTTGCGCAGGCGCTGGAACCTCGACGGGCAGGCCCGTCATCATCTGATCGACCCGGCGACCGGACAGCCGTCCGACAGCGACCTCGAACTGTGCACCGTGATCGCCGGCGAAGCCTGGATCGCCGAGGTGCTGGCCAAAGCCGTGCTGCTGCGTGGATCCAAGCGGGCCTTCGACATCATCGACGGCAGTGGAGTCCAGGCCTTGACGATCGATTCGGTCGGCACGATCCGGATCACCCCAGGCTTTCAACAGTTCACCGGCGCAGTCCCGTTGCCTACCGACATTGATCAGGTCCGAGGAATCGAGACGCGGTCGTGAACGGCCAGCTGTGGTGGTACATGGCTCGCAGCGGCGGCATCGTGGCCTGGGCGTTGCTCGCTGCCAGCGTGTTGTGGGGGTTGGCGCTGTCGACAAAGGTCACGAACGGGAAGCCCAAGCCGAATTGGATTCTCGATCTGCACCGTTTCCTCGGTGGCCTGGCCCTGTTCTTCACCGGCATTCACGTCGGTTCACTGATCCTCGACACCTACGTTCACTTCGGGCTCGTCGAGGTGCTCGTCCCCTTCACCGGTACGTGGCATCCTGCCGCCGTGGCGTGGGGCGTGATCGGGCTCTATTTCCTGCTTGCCGTCGAACTGACGTCGCTGGCTCGCAAACGACTCTCCAAGCGAGTCTGGAGGATGACGCACTACCTCAGCTTCCCGTTGTTCTTCCTGACCACCGTTCACGCCCTCTCTGCCGGTACGGATCGCAAGACGTTCGTGCTCCTGTTGACCATCGCCGTCGCCACTGCCATGGTCACCATCTTGAGCTTCGTGCGGTTGAGCAAAGCCGAGCGACGCGCCGAACGGTCGACGGTGGCGGCAGGCCGGGTGCCGGCGGACCGAATCAGCGCCAGCGCTGTCGAAGCTGTCGCCTCAAGATCGGCGCAACAACGGAGCCAGGTCTGAGGAACCTCCCAGGGAGTTCGTCGATGATGAGTGACATCACCTCGACAGACCGAGGGAACGAGCCGAGAGGAACACTTCGATGAACACCGAGAACGAGAACCAGATCCCCGAAATCCCCCAGATCCCCGCCCCAGCCGCAGTCCGGTCCAAGCGCCGACGCCGTCCACACCCGGCGCGTCGGGCCCGGCGGGCGGCCGGGGTCGGAGGTGTCGCAGTTGCCGCCGTCCTCACCGGATTCATGACAGTCGGCGCGGCGAACGGCCAGTCGACGGCGAACGCTTCTGGTGCTGCAACGACCGCCACAGCCACAGCAGCTGCGCCCGCAACCGCAACGGTTGCAACCGCGACTGCCGCGACGACTGCGAGCACCACGGCCTCGACCACGGCAACAACGGTTGCCACGGTGAAGGCGGCAACTCCCACCGCCGTTGCCGTCACCAAGACCAAGGGAAGCTGACGCCCTCCGATTGCTGACACGATCCCCAGCCCGAAACAGGGGCCTGGCCCCGAGACTTGCTCCCTCCCGAGTCTCGGTGCGGCCGGGCCCCTGAATCGCGTTTTGGGTCCTCGCGAGTTGCCGTCAGAACTGGCCGTCGCAACTCTGCTGAACATCTCCGTGGTCTCAGAGGATCGTCCCAGGATGCGATGCGATCGTTCATCTTGCATCACCCCCCAACCCTCGAAAGGACTTGTGATGATTGGAAAGAACATGAAAGTTGGAGCCGCCGTCTTCGGGCTGGCTCTCGGCGGCGGCCTGCTCGCCGGCTCGGTGCTCGGTTCGCCCGGTACCTCATCGGCTGCATCGCCGGCTGTCGCCGTCGTTGCTACGACCGCTGACTCGACCAGTACTGCAACCGGGTCTGCCGCTGCGGTGCCGGGCGGGACGATCGATCGGGTCGAGACCGACAACGACGGCGTCTACGAGGCTCACGTCACCAAGGCTGACGGCACGCATGTCATCGTCCAGGTCGGTGCCGACTACGCAGTCACCGGCACCATCGATCAGCCCCAGGGTGGGCCCGGTGGGCCTGGTGGCAAGGGTGGTCCCGGCGCCGGCGAGACCGCGCTGACCGGTGACATTGCAGCGAGCGTCACCGCTGCGGCGCAGGCGGCGATCCCCGACGGAACGATCATCCGGGTCGAGACCGACTCGGCCGGCTCGCCGTACGAGGCTCACGTGACCAAGGCTGACGGCACGCAGGTCGTCGTCAAGGTCGACGCCAACTTCGCCGTCACCGCCACGGAAGACATGCCAGCGGGTGGCCCCAACGGTGGCCACCAGGGCCCGCCGCCGGCCGGCGCGGCCACCCCGGGTCAGGCTGCCACGACCACGGGCTGACTCGAACTCCGCACAGTTGCAACAACCTGTACGAGCCCAGCCTTGCGAGGCTGGGCTCGTCCGCGGTACGGGGTCGGCCTTTTGAACGACCGCTGGCGCCGAAATGGGCGGCCCGAATCGGCGCCAGCGTGGGGGCTTGGCCTGCTCCGTCCGCGTGTCAGCCTGGCGACTCGTCGTCGGAGTCGAACCGGCTGAGGGCCTGCCAAGCGGAGCGGATGATCTCGCTGACATCGGTGCGATCGAGGTGCATCGAAGGAAGGGTCAGCG
The DNA here is from genome assembly GCA_025358075.1 of Ilumatobacteraceae bacterium. Classification (GTDB taxonomy): domain Bacteria; phylum Actinomycetota; class Acidimicrobiia; order Acidimicrobiales; family Ilumatobacteraceae; genus JAENVT01. Next base: position 5,910 of record JANYKU010000101.1, on the reverse strand, counting down.
GTTCGTGCGTCACGTTGCAGTGTGGAACCTCCAGCTGATCGCCGACGAACTCGTGCCACTCGGGAGTGTCGTACGGCGACAGCGGTGGCGTCGGTGGCACCAGCCGGAGATGGCGGTCGGTCCGGGCTCGTGAGCCCACCCGCGTGGCCGGGCGGTCGTCGCCGTCGCCACACCTCCACGTGACCAGCAACTCTGGGCGGGGACCGAACTCGGCGGCAAGCGCCAACAGGGCGGCGACGCCATGCTTGCAAGGGTCGTCCCAGTCGGGGCAGGTGCACGTGCACAGCAGCTCCTCGCCGCGTGGGATGAGGCGAGCGACGTGGGCTCGATCGGGGACTTGCCCGAGATCGTCGGGCCTGGCGACGGTCTCGACGCTGATCGTGACGTGATACGGCTCGGGCCGTCCGCCGACCACGGTCGCCAGCAGCAAACCCTGGGACAGTTCGAGCAACGTGACCGCACGCTCGATGAGGTAGCTCTTGCCGCGGCGGAACCTCTGCGGGTCGGCGAGACCGGCCACCGTGACCGACAGCAGCGACGAGGCCAGGCGACCGGCTGGTGTGGGCTCGGTACGCAGCTTCGTCGGGCCGGGTGTGATGACGATGCTCATGTGCCACGTACCGCGTGTTGATCGAGCACGATCAGATCGCGCAGCTGATCGGTGGACAACTCGCTGAGCCACGATTCGCCCGTGGTGCCGATGACGGCGTCGGCGAGTGCCCGCTTGTCGTTGATCATCGCGTCGACGCGTTCTTCGATCGTGCCCTGGCAGACCAGCTTGTGGACGAACACCGAGCGGTGTTGCCCGATCCGCCATGCCCGGTCGGTTGCCTGGTCTTCGACTGCGGGGTTCCACCATCGGTCGTAGTGCACCACTCGCGACGCGGCCGTGAGGTTGAGGCCGGTGCCGCCCGCCTTCAGTGACACCAGCAGCAGTGGCGAACCGGTGCCGCCCTGGAACTCGTCGACCATGCGGTCGCGCCCGGTCTTCGACACACCGCCGTGGAGGAACGGCGTGGACAGCGAGAAGCGTTCGTGCAAGTGGCGCTGCAGCAGCAGACCCATCTCACGAAATTGCGTGAACACCAGGGCCTGCTCGCCGGCATCGAGCAGATCGGTGATCAGCTCGTCGAAGCGGAGCAGCTTGCCCGACCGACCACCGAGCCGCGAGCCGTCTCCCAGTGCGTGCGCCGGGTGGTTGCAGATCTGCTTCAGTCGCGTCAGCGCCGCGAGCACCAGCCCGCGCCGGCGCATGCCGGTGGCTTGCTGCGCGTCTGCCAACAGCTGATCGACGACGCCTTGGTACATGCCGGCCTGCTCGCGGGTGAGCGAAGCCCATGCCAGCTGCTCGACCTTGTCGGGGAGGTCGGGCACCAGCGACTTGTCGGCCTTGGTACGGCGCAACAGGAACGGCGAGGTGAGCTGGCGCAGCGCAGCAGCGGCGGCGACATTGTGGTTGCGCTCGATCGGTGTGGCGAAGCGTTGCCGGAACTGGTTGAGGTTGCCGAGCAGGCCGGGCGTGACCATCGACATGATCGACCACAGCTCGCTGAGCCGGTTCTCGACGGGTGTGCCGGTGAGGGCGATGTGCTGCTCGGCAGGAAGGGCGCGCAGCGCTTTGGCGGTGCGTGTTTCAGGGTTCTTCACGGCCTGGGCTTCGTCGAGCACCACCGCCGTCCAACGCACGGCCTTGAGGGTCTCGATGTCGCGGGCGGCGACGTGGTAAGTCGTGATGATCATGTCGTGCTGGGCGACGACGTTGGCGAAGGTGGAGGCGTCGCTGCGGCCGGTGCCGTGGTGCACGGCGACGCGCATGAACGGGGTGAATCGTGCGGCCTCCGCTTCCCAGTTACGTACGACCGACAGCGGGCAGATCACCAGGTGGGGCCCCGGCAGGGCCACGAGGTGGGCGAGCGTTGTAGGCGTCTTGCCGAGACCCATGTCGTCTGCCAGGCAACCGCCCAGCCCGACGCGGTGCAGGAACTGCAACCAACCGAGACCGCGCCGCTGGTACGGGCGCAACGTGGCCATGAAGCCGGGAGGCTCGGTTGCCTCGACGAGTGAGGCATCGGGCAGGCCGTTGAGCAGATCGTCGAGCCAGCCCGTCGCGGCAAGCACCGGCCCATCGACCGTCGACGCGGTGTCGTCGTCGGTCGGAGTTGCCGCGGCTGCCTCTTCGGCGGCCAGTTCGGTGGCGAGTCGAAGGAGCTCGATGGGTGACAGTTCGGAATGGTCGCGTCGATGTTCGGCGAGGTTGGCGAGGGCCCGCCGAGCCTCGCTGCGGTCGAGACGCACCCACCGCCCGTTGATGTTGATCAGGCCGGCACCCGATGCCGCGGCGCGCTCGAGCACGGCCTCGTCGACCGGTGTGTCGTCGACGACCACCGTCCAATTGACGATCGCCGCGGTGCTGAACCGGCCAGATCCAGCGGCGTCGCGAGGAGTCGCCACGCCCTTTGCGCTCGCCGAGCGTCGGGTGAGACGTTCGGGTGTCAGCAACTCGATGTCGACGGCGGCCAACGCATCGACCGCTTCGAGCGTGGCTGCGGCGACCTCGAGATCGACACCCGACTGCGGGTCTACGAGCCACGGCGAGAGCCACGGGGCAAGCAGATCGATGTCGACGTGTGCCGTCGCGAGGCACTCGGCGAGCATCGGGAGGAATCGTTGGTCGCCGGCGAGGCCCACTGCTGCCGGAAGGCCGCCGGCAACATCTGCGGCAGTGCACCATCGACTGCGATCGTCGGGGTCGACGAGCTCCAGCGAGAGCGGCCAATCGCCGAGGGGATCGTCGGGCAATGCCAGCCGCAGCCTGGCGCGCACGACCGGCTCGCCCTCGCCGCGGCGGATGGCCTGATCGAAGATCGTCGCCAAGTCGTCGAGTGCCTCGCCGAGCTCGGGATCGGCCCGGAACTCGCCGGCAGGTGAGCTGAGCGCCCGAGAGACGGCCCGAGCGGCGCGGGCCGCAAGGCGCCGGGTGTCGGTGATCGGGGCGTGCCAACCGGCCCCTGCGAGCAGCAAGCGAGCCGTCTGGTCGACGAACGAATCGATGATGACGGTCGTCAGTTCTTCGCGGGTGAACCCCGGACTGGCGACGGCCACGACCGGTGGCTGCGTCGCGGCCAGTTCGGCGACCGGTCCGGCGAGGTCGGCCCGAAGTGGTCGCCATCGCGCCACCCACCACCCGAGACCGGTGTCGCTGAGCTGTGGCAGAACCCGGCCGGAGGTGACCAGGCGGATCGCCACCGAGTACGCAGCACCGAGCCAACCGACCGACGCCCCGATCTCGCCACCGAGGGCGTCGAGTTGGCCGAGCGCGGCCAGCGAGGCGACCGTGAGGCGCTGGCACATCACCTGTTGCTCGCCACCGGGGAGTGCCATGCGCACGACGCGCATCGAACCCGACGGCGTGGCCGGGGGGCGCCCGAACGTCGAGGTGACCGCGGCCTGCAGATTGCCGCCATAGACGCCGCGGCCGGGCTGCCACGCCACCACCTCGCCATCCAGCCAGGTCAGTTGGAGCCCCGGCGCCACCGCGGCAGTGGATCTCATCGGCACAAGGTCGAGTGTACGAGTGGGGTGTGCGCCGATCCCGGAGGCCTCGTGCGCAAGACTGTGGCGAACATGTCGCATCCTTGGGATCCTCCCGATCCGGACCAAGACCGCCACGCCCGTACCGCCGGTCGTGCGAACCGCAGCGTCGGAATCGTGCTCCTCGTGGTGACGGCGCTGGTCGGCGGCGGCGCCGTGTCGTATGTGCTCTCCCAATGGCAGGACGCCAGGTCGGAGAGTGCCGCGATCGTGCCGACAACGTTTTCCACGACGTCGACCTCGACCACCATCGCGCTGACGACGACCACGACCACCATCGCGCCGACCACGACCACCACGGTCGCGCCGACCACGACCACCACGGTCGCGCCGGTGGTCGGCGACCACATGGTCTTTGCCGACGGGTACCCACTCGGCCACATCTCGCCGGCCGGTTTTGCGCCCTATCAGGGAGATCCGGTACCGCAGCTGCGTCGAGGCTCCTTCGAGGTCTCGTCGATCGTCAACTTCGTCGGCTCGCAGTTCAACGTGCAGATTCGGCCGCTGGATCCCTCGGAGAGCCCGGCAACATGTCCGATCGCCGTGGGACCTCGGGCCGCCGACAATGCCGATCCGCTCGGGTTGTGGGTCGAGGCGCCGACGTGGAAGTTGTTGCCGGCCACGTTCACGCCGGTGTCGATGGATGACCCGACCGTGGCCGCCGTCGTGCAACTGATCACCACCAACAACGGCGTGCAGCCGGCGCCGCCACCGCAGCGGGGCAGCGCGGTGTTGGTCGACCTGGTCGGCGACGGCGTGCCCGACCTGGTCGTTTCGGCGACGTACAGCGACAATGCCGAGTACTACCGCATGGTGGCCGTCGCGGCCGACAACAACCCGTCGGCGGCATCGGTGGTGATGCTCGAGTTCGGCGCCACGTACCTGCCGGACGGCTCCCGCGACCCGCAATCGCGTGGTGATCTGCGCGTCGATGGGGTGGTCGAGATGACCGGGGCGTCGCCGTTCGAACTGTTCATCCGGCGCACGACCGCCAACACCAAAGGGGTGACGATCCGTGATCTCACGGGCGCCGAACTGGCCTCGTGGTCGTGCCCGCGATAGCCGTGTTGAACGTCCGCCAAAGTTGATAAACTGTGACTCAACCTTTCTGCTGATAGGCAACTGAGACAGCCGCCCGACCAGCAATTCGAGGCCAAGAAATCGAGGGAGCACAAGGTGGCGTTCGATCCGAAGAAGTGGACTCTGAAGACCAATGAAGCCTTCGCGGCCGCAATCGATCAAGCCAAGGCGCTCAGCAATCCGGAGCTCACCCCCGACCACCTGATGGCGGCGATGATGCGCCAGGACGACACCATCGTTCCGGCGGTGCTGGCCAAGTTGGGTCTTGCGCCGCTGATGGTGCGCAACAAGGCCGACGAGGCCGTCCAGAAGCTGCCGAAGGCGTACGGCGGCGCCGAGCCGCACGTCAATCGCGAGCTCAACAACATCGTTCAGAGCGCAGAGCAGTACCAGAAGGATCTGAAGGACGACTTCCTCTCGGTCGAGCATCTCTTGTTGGCCATGAACCAGCGGCTCGGTGTCGGCAGTGAAGAACTGCTGCAAGCCTTGAAAGAGGTTCGTGGAAGTCACCGGGTCACCAGCCAGAGCCCCGAAGAGAACTTCGCCGCGCTCGAGAAGTACGGGCAAGACCTCACTCAACGGGCCCGCGACGGCAAGATCGATCCGGTCATCGGCCGCGACGACGAGATCCGACGGGTCATCCAGGTGCTCAGCCGGCGCACCAAGAACAACCCGGTTCTCATCGGCGAGCCGGGCGTCGGCAAGACCGCCATCGTCGATGGCCTTGCCCAACGCATCGCCGACGGCGACGTACCCGAGGGGTTGAAGAGCAAGCGGCTGATCTCGCTCGACATCGGCTCGATGATCGCCGGGGCGAAGTATCGCGGCGAGTTCGAAGAGCGTCTGAAGGCGGTTCTGAAAGAGATCACCGACGCGGCCGGCGAGGTGATCACCTTCGTCGACGAATTGCACACCATCGTCGGCGCCGGCGCGGCCGAGGGTGCCATGGACGCCGGCAACATGATCAAGCCGATGTTGGCGCGCGGCGAGCTGCGCATGATCGGCGCCACCACGCTCGATGAGTACCGCAAGCACATCGAGAAGGATCCCGCGCTCGAGCGCCGCTTCCAGCAGATCTACGTCGGCGAACCCAGTGTCGAAGACACGATCGGAATCCTGCGCGGGCTGAAGGAGCGCTACGAGGTGCACCACGGCGTGCGCATCCAAGACTCGGCGCTGGTCAGCGCGGCGGTGCTGTCGAACCGCTATCTCACCAATCGCTTCCTGCCCGACAAGGCC
>JANYKU010000069.1 GCA_025358075.1 Ilumatobacteraceae bacterium | reverse complement strand
CGCGGCGATGACGATTCCGACCGTCGAGCCGATTCGCACGACACGCGATCGCCGCTTCGACTCGATCGTTTCGGCCACGTCCCCGACACTATCCACGTGCAGCGGTCCGTGAGCGACAACCACCGATTCGTCTGGCTCTCGGCGACGGCCGCGTTCGTGATCATAGGCTGCACGTGGGCATTCGCCATCGCCCGCTACGGCGGGCCTGACGAGCCGGCGCACGTCATTCGCGCCGCGGCAGTGGCACACGGCGATCTCGTCGGCCAGCCGGTCAACGGTCTCGAGCCGGGCTACCGGCAAGTCACCGTGCCCGCCGCCCTGGCCTCGGGCGACCCGGCCTGCTACCGGCACAGCGAGACGACCACCGCCGACTGTGCCGTCGCCGCGACTGGGTCAGGCATGTCGCGGGTCGCAACCTCTGCAGGCGCCTCGCCTCCGTGGTACTACGCGATCGTCGGCCTCATCGCCCGCCTGCTGTCCGACGGACGAAGCGTGCTGGCGTATCGGATGGCGGCGGTCCTGCTGTGCGCCGCGCTGCTCGGTCTCGCCGTGGCACGAAGCTGGCGGTACGGCGGCAGCCCATGGCTCGTCGCCGCGCTCACGCCGTCGGCGTGGTTCCTGATCGGTGTGGTCGGCACCAGTGGGATCGAGCTCGCCCTCGTGCTTCTTGCTCTCGTCGAGGCAGTCGGACGGTTCCACTACGGGCGCGGCGTGTCGCTCGGGCGCGTCACCGTTCCACTGGCCGTGTGCCTGCTGCTGCGCCCGGCTGCATTCATCGACATTGCCCTCGTCGCCCTCGTGCTGATGCCGACGCTGCCGCGACCGTTCACCAGGCGGTCGCTGGCCTGGCTCGTCGGCCCATTCGCCGTCGTCGGGGTGGCATCGCTGGCCTGGAACCACTGGACAAGACTGGTCTTTCGCGACCGGCGCACTTCCGATTCCAACACGTGGGTCACGACGCTCGATCGATCGCTTCACGGGATCCCGAAGATGGCCCATCAAGCGATCGGCGCGCTCGGCTGGAACGAGTTCTTCGCGCCGAACGTTGCCCAAATCTTTTGGGTGGCAACGTTGGCCGTGGCGGTGTGGTGGGTGGTCACCCGAACGTCCGATCGCTGGTGGTACGTCCGTTGGATAGCGGCCGCGCTGCTCTTGCCAACAGCCATCGACGTGTTCGTGCACCGACAGATCGGGGCGATCTGGCAGGGCCGCTACTCGATCATGTTCGCGATGGGTGGCGTGGCGTACGCCGCACGCGCCGGCGTGCCGACTCGGTCCATCGGGCGCGGCATCGTGATCGCCGGGGCGTGCGCCGAAGTGCTGACCCTGTGGCAGACCTTGCGTCGCTACATGGTCGGCTTGGATGGTTCATTCACGTTGCAACATGCATCGTGGCGCCCACCACTGAACCCATGGCTGCTGATCGCGATCAATGCCGCGGCGATTGCCTGGCTCGGCGTCGTGGCGTTGAGCTCAGGGGACGACGTAGCCGAACACGTCGACGAGGTAGTCGGTCGATCCGGTGTTGTTGAAGATCGATAGCTGGCCACTTGAGCCGAGCTTCAGATAGGCAAGGTTGGGCACGGGTACACCGGGCCGTGGGTTGACCGTCGAGGCCGTCGGCTTGGCGTCACCCGTTGGCCACACGGTGATGAATGACGGAAGCGACGAGTTGACCGAGGTGACGTTGACGATCGCCGCAGTGGCATTGCTGGGCACCGGACCGACACCCGCCACGGCGACATTGATGGTCACTTGTTGGCCGAGTGGGCCATTCACCCCGTTGCCGACTCCAAAACGGCTGTCGACGATGCGCGCCGGACTGACCGGAACGAACATGCCACCCGATGCCGAGAAATAGCCAACGACATCGGCGACGACGTGGGTGGAACCGGCGAAGTTGAAGATGCTCACCTGTCCGCCAGTGCCGACCTTGGCGAGTACGAGGTTGGCGACGGTCAATCCGGGCACGAAGTTATGACTCGAGGCAAGCGGCCGAACATCGCCGGTCGGCCACACCGTGAGGAACCCGGGATTGGTCGGCTGATCAACGGTCACGTTCAACGCAACACCGGTGACACCGGTTGAGGGCACACCGCCCGTACCTGTCACCTGCACGTTGATCGATTGGCCGGCGCCGATCGGCGCAGTCGAGCCGCCCTGGCCGGTGCCGTTTCGCGTGTCGAGCACACGTCCCGGAGTGACGGCGGTGAACAAGCCGCCGGTGGGTGGGCGCGTCGCCGTGTAGTAGCCGACGACGTCGGCGACGACACTTGTGAACCCTTCCGAGTTGTACAGGTTGACCCGACCGTTGGCGCCGACTTTCACGGTCACCAGGTTCGGCACCGTCTGGCCGGCGACGAAGTTGAGGTTCGACACGGTCGGCTGGGCTTCACCCGACGGCCACGCCGTGATGAACCCCGCCGTCAACGGCGCGTCGACGGTCACGTTCAACACGACAGCGGTCGCGCCGGTGGCCGGCACGCCGCCGACGCCGGTGACCTTCACCTCTGTGTACGTGGTGCTGGCGAGCGCGGAGATGTTGCCACCGGTGCCGTCGCGGGTATCGAGAACACGCGACGGGTTCAGCGGCACGTAGTAGCTGCGCGTCGGTGGCACCGGTCGCTCGATTCGCACCGGCCCCGTGCTGTACGACGAGCCGAGAAGGCTGTTGCTGTGCACGGTGACGTATGCCCAATACGTTCCGTTGGGCAGTCCGCTGCCATCCCAGTTGAACGTGGTCGTGCCTCCGGCAGTGACCGCGACCGTGCCGACCTTGGTGCCGTTCCAGGCCCCTTCGTCGGTGGTCACGAAAACGTCGGCCGTCGTCCCGGCGCTGGCGTTGAAGCTGATCGGGAACGTGCCGGACGAGAACGCGGCGTCATCGGCCAAGCGAATGTCGCGCAGCCAGAAGTTGCGCACACCCGGGTCTTCGTTGAGGTCGAACCGGATCCTGCTGATGTGCAAGCCGCGCCATCCTGCTTTGTAGACCGTGCCCTCATCGTTGACCGCGACCGCGGGGTTGGTGGCCAGGTCGACCGTCATGCGATTGCAGCCCGGGTAGACGACGATGTCTTGCGTCTCGCTCCAGGTCTGGCCGCCCTCGTCGAACCAGGCGAAGCGAGCATTCATGCCCCCTCCCGCAGCGTTCGTGAGGGCGAATCCGCCGCCGTAGCACACCTCCATCGTGGCTCGGTGGTACCGATCGGTGATCAATGGCGTGGCCAATGGAAGCTCGACGAACGAGTCGTTGCGGATCGTCGTACCGGCGATCTCGCCGTTCGCAAAGGAGTTGATCGTCAGGTCGCCCGTGCTGACGACATCCTCGGGACCGTTGAAGTCCCAGGCGTTGCCAGAGACGGTTGCGTAGTCGGCGCCACCCTCTTCACTCGGGCTGAGCATCTTCACGACCGGAGAGGCATCCGGTGCGATCGGGGCATCGGCGCGATGAAGACGCGCCCAATCGAGTTGCAGGGTGAATGCGTCGGGATTGCCGTCGGAAGGCCCACCCGCGAGCACGTCGAACCGGATGATCTTGCCGGTCCACACGCTGGGTCCGTCGAGGCCCGCTTGGGTGAGATCGACGTCGTAAGGGTGGCACCCCTGAGTTGCAATGGCGACCCGCACCCGGTTCGACTGGCCGGCTTCGTTGACGTAGCGCACGAGCATGTCTCGCCGGCCCTGGTCGATGCACAGGTTCATCGAGAAGTGCGTGTAGATCGACGAATCAACCGGCTTGAGCAGACCGTCGCGACCCCACGGCAGCACCGCTCCCCAGGTGCGCACCAGCTTGACCAGCGAGCCGTTCTTTGCAGGGAGGGTTAGCAATCCCTTTGTGGTGTCCAGCGAGATGGGGCCGTTGCTGCCCTCCGTGCCGATGATGTCGACCGGCGGCACGTCTTCGACGTTGGAGAAGTCCCAGGGGTCACCGAGCACATCGGTGGCGTAGTCGCCGCTCGTCGAGAACGCTGCCGATGGCGGCGCCGTCAGCGGGCTCGCCACCACGGTCGGGTGAGCCGATGCACTGCTTGCGACAACAACGCCCGACAGAGCGAAGCCCAACACAATTCCGATTTTCCACCAGCGGCGCTGCATGACTGATCTCCTCAACCCGGCCCGTTGATGTATCGGCACAATTTCAAATGTGCTGAAGTCACCCTAACGGCGAGGTCGGCGATCAGGCTCCGCCGTCGCCTCCGGAAAGGGTGATCGCCCTGGTCAGGGCCTCTTTCAGGAGGTCTTCCTGCTGCCTTGACTGTCGCAGCTGGTCTGCCAGTTCAGCCAGCAGTCGTTGGGTCGCCTTGTCGTCAGCCACGGTTGCCGCGCAGCATCGAGTAGGCCCGCCGGGCCCGAGCGGTGTACCGCATCACCTTGGTGCCGCGCAGTTCGGCGAGCTGTCGTTCGGACTCGCGCAGACGCTCGGCCATCATCGGCGATCCGTCGCCGCGCAGCTCGGCAAGCTGAGCGCCGAGGCCGACGATGGCCTCGGTTCGGGCTTCGACGACTGCTTCCAATTCGAGGATGCGCGACCGCAACTCGCGCTCGGTGGCCGGGTCGAAGGTGGGATCTAGCTCGGCCATGGCAACCTCGGGTGTCGTTCGCGGAGTAGGACGAAGGTCGATGCCCTGTCGACATCGCTGATCTTGCGCATCGACTCGGACGGCTCACGGCGGCGGCCGACGATCGACCGCACGAGATCGGCTCGCTGACCGAGTTCGGCAATCGACAGCCAGGGGTCGTGGTCGTCCCAGCCGAGGAGCCGAGCGTCTGGCGAGTGGCCACCGAGCTCGAGCCACGCATCGCGACGGAACAGCGCCATGCCGTCGATGAACGCCTCTTGCACCAGGAGATCGGGGGCCCAAGGTAGGTGGCTGGTGAGGCCGAGCGAACCCGTCGTGTCGAACCGTTCGAGGATGCCATATGCCGCGACCACGTCGGCCGGCGCGGCAACGAGGTGATCGTGCAGCAATCGCAATCCCGTCGGGTACACCACGCTGGCGGCATCGAGGGCGAACACGTACGGCGCCCTGGCCGCGTTGAAGCCCGTGTTGCGAGCAGCGGCCAGACCACCGTTGGCCGCCCGGGCGATGAGAGCGACCGGGAACCAAGCGATCGCGTCGAGCAACCGTTCGGCGACCTGGCGCGAATCGTCGGTCGAGTGATCGTCGACGATGATCACTTCGGTGCGCGGCCCGGCTTCGCCACTTGCGGCGATCACCGACAGCACCGCTTCGGCCAGATGTCGCCCTTGGTCGAACACCGGGATCACTACCGAGACATCGGCAGCGAACGACGACCAGGTTGATGTCGAAACGACCTCGACGTGATCGGGGTCGCCGTGCTCGACGAGGCTGATGCTCGCTTCGATCGACTGCGACAACTGGATCTGGGCGAGGTAGGCGGCCTTCAGGTCGCTCACCGTCTTGTCGAGCATGTGTCCGGTCGCCGATCCCGATGGTCTCGGCCGCCGCGCCCGACGAGTCGAACCAGCGCCACGACTCCCTCGCTTGGCCACGACGGCGGCCTCGGTGAGCGCCCCCTGCAGCGACTCGCTCTGCGACAAGTCGGTGGTGGCCAACTTGTACGCCGCCTCGGCCATGGCCAGCCGGCGCGGTTCGTCGAAGGCGAGTGCGATGGCTTGCTCGGCGAGATGTTCGAGCGGGGCCATCAAGAAGTGCTCGCCGGGTACGAGCGGCTCGATGCCGACAGAGCTCTCACTGGCGACGACGCAGCCGTTGGCGATCGCCTCGACGACGCGTGCCCACTCGAAGTACGGCTCCTCGCCGCGATGCACGTTGAGCAGGATCCTGGTGTCGGCGAGCTCGGCCAACTTGGCTGCACCGGCGGTGAACGAGGGACCGTCGCCGATGATCGGCCGATGCCAACTGAAGAACCGCAAGTCGGTGCGCCATTCCCACAACATGCCGCCGGCCCCGGCGATGAACTGCTCGCGCCGTGGGGTTCGACCGCAGAGGAAGGCGAGATCGGTTTGACGCGCTCGATGATCGCCTCCCCAGACGTCCATCGATGGCGTGCATCCGAGTGGCAGATGCACGGCGGCCAGCCCCCAGCGATGCACGGCGTCGAGCGAGAAGCGATTGATGTCGAGCACCACCGGGCCGCACGCGGCGTACGTCATGGCGAGGTCGAAGAACGGGGTGCCGGGCTGCTCGGTGTTGATGCACACCGATGCCGCGGCCGCCCGCAAGCGATCGGGTTCCGATGCCGGCGAGAGGACGAAGAACTCGTGTGGCGCGACGACGAGGTTCTCCAGTGGGTCACCGCCACTGTCGGGCAGATCGTCGATCACGAGTTGACCAGATCGACCCATGAGCACCAACGCTTCCACCAGGTGCTCGGCGATCTCCCTCATGAAGACGTTGCCGCGCCCGCTCACGAACACTCGGCACATCGGCGGCCACAGTACCAGTGGTCGTTAGCATCGACGACCATCAGTCCTCGATTCTCGATCATCACCCCTGTCTACGATCCGCCGCTCGGAGCCTTCTTGGCCTGCGCCGACAGCGTACGGTCGCAGTCGTTCGGCGATTGGGAGTGGTGTCTCGTCGACGATTGCTCGACTCGGCCCGAGGTGCGCGCCGCGCTCGATGCGCTGGAACGAGACGACGATCGCATTCGGGTGATGCACCGGCCCATCAACGGAGGAATCGTTGCCGCATCCAACAATGCACTGTCGATGGTCCGTGGTGAGTTCATCACCTTCTTGGATCACGACGATCGGTTGGTGCCCACTGCGCTCGAGCAGATGGCCTCGACGATCGATTCGGCGGGTGGGTCCGCCGGCGACGTCGACTACGTCTACAGCGACGAGGCTCACGTACTGGTCGACGGCCGCGAATCGGTTCATTTCCTCAAACCAGATTGGTCGCCCGAACGATTCCGCGCCTCGATGTACACGTGTCATCTCTCGGTGTTGCGCCGCGAGGTCGTCACCGAGGTCGGCGGGTTCCGCACCGGGTTCGACGGGTCGCAGGATCACGACCTGATCCTGCGAGCGACAGAGTTGATCGCTGATCGAGGTCGGCGGATCGTCCACCTGCCGCACATGTTGTACCACTGGCGCGATGTCTCCAGCTCGGTGTCGCGGGAGACTTCGACACTCAGCAATGCCGTCGCCCGCGGCCGCCAAGCCGTGCAGGATCAGTGCGATCGGCTCGGCTTGGATGCGAACGTTGTGCATGGTCCGTTGGGAGGTACGTACCGCTTGGTTCGGGCCATCTCCCCCGACATCCCGATCACGGTGGTCGTGCCCACACGAGCCGAGGGCGGTGCCTCCCGCCCCTATCGGTTGGCCGCCGCGGCGACGTGCTCGGCATTGCGCACGACCCACCCCAACACGCGGTTCGTCATCGCCTATCCGGCCACGCTGCCGGTCGAGTTGGTCGCCTTGCTCGACGATGCCGCCGGTGATCGTTGGGACCCGCTGGCCGTACCCGGCGACTGGTCGATCGCCACCGCACTCGATCGGGCGTTCAACGACTATCCCTGCGAGGTGTTGGTCTCCGTCGCCCCCGGCCTCGTGCCGCGCTCGGACCTGACGCCCGATTGGTTGGAGACCCTGGCCGGCCTGGCCCGCTCGCCCGGCACCGGATTGGTCGGCTCGCTGATCGCCGACGCCGACGACACCGTGGTGCATGCCGGTTGGGACGTGCCGAACTACCGGTGGTACGAGTTGCAAGGCCTTCAAGTGGCGACGCCCAGCGCCGGCAACGACCTGCTGATCGAGCGCGAGTGCACCCATGTCTCGCTTGCCGCCGCCGCGGTGTCGGCACGCCATTGGAAAGAGTGCCGCGATCGAGCCGCCGGTGGCTTCGACGCTGCCGGCCGGGCCCTTTCCGCGGCCCTCGCCGCGACCGGGGCCCGCACGGTGTGGACCCCATACGCCCGCTTCGACCAACTCGTCCCGATCGACCGCTGATTCACGTTTTCCGCCGAACTTTGGTCGTACGCGGCTACGACGGCCGCGTGCGACCAAAGTTCGCCGCTGCGCCAGAGGTCGCGGCGAGTCTTTGGCGGGTACGTGGCGTTCAACAACGCGACGGCTTGCGGGGCGCGCCCGCAAAAGCGGCCGCAGAGGTGGCCACACGTGCTGCCTGAGGGCCGTACAGCTGACAATACTTGTGTTGGGAATACTATTCTATCCTATAGTATTCAGAGATGAGCATGAACTTCGTCGGTCGCAAACGAGAGTTGAAGGAACTGAGCGGCATCCTCGATGTCGTCCAGCGAGGCGGGCGTGCTGACAGGGGCGTCGCCGTCATGTTGCGCGGTCGCCGGCGTGTCGGCAAGTCCCGACTTGTCAGCGAGTTTGTGGAGCACGCGGGTCTACCCCATGTGTATTTCCAAGCCGCGCGCGGTGCACCTTCAACACGAGAACTCGCCTTGTTCGCCGAGGCGATCTCCACATCGTCGCTTCCAGGTGCCGCGGTCGCCGAGGGCAATCAGCCGGCAAGCCTCACCGCTGCTCTCAACCTGCTGGCCGCTGCGCTGCCTTCTGACGTGCCGTCAATCGCGGTGATCGACGAAGTCCCGTGGCTGCTCGAGAGCATCGAAGGAGGGGCCGGCGAACTACAGCGAGTGTGGGACAAGTCGCTGGCTGCAAAACCGGTCCTCGTGCTGCTCCTTGGCAGCGACCTGGCAATGATGGAGCAGCTCACCAGATCTGACCAGCCCTTCTACGGTCGCGCCACAGAGATGGTCCTCGACGCGCTCACGCCGCGTGACGTTGCCCAGATGACCGGCCTTGGCGCGTTCGATGCGATCGACGCATACCTGATCACCGGCGGTCTCCCTCTTGTCGCTCAGGAGTGGGAACGCGGCATGACGCGTCATGACTTTCTGAAGACATCGTTCTCCCGGTCGACGAGCGCACTCGTCGTGTCGGGGACCCGCGTGCTTGACAGCGAGTTCGGTGAAGCAACGTTGGCCCGCCAGGTCCTCACCGCGATCGGTGGCAAAGGAGAACGCACCTTCACGGGCATCCAGCAGTCCTCCGGGCCGGAGCCGCTGAATGCGACGACGCTGACCACCAGCCTGCGTCTTCTTTCCGACAAGCGAGTTGTCGCCGCTGATGAACCGCTCTCCATCAGGAGGGCGAGCAAAGATCGGCGCTGGCGAATATCAGACCCGTCGCTTCGGTTCTGGCTCGCGTTCGTCGATCCGGCACTCGCCGAGGTCGACCGCGGCCGACCCGATCTCGCGTTGGCCCGGGTGGCCATCAGCTTCGAGTCGTGGCGCGGGCGGGCCGTCGAGCCTGTCGTTCGGGATGCGCTGCAACGGCTGCTGCCGGATGCAGCGTGGCCAAACGTCTCTCGCGTTGGTGGGTGGTGGCCGCGTAGCAACACGCCGGAGATCGACCTCATCGGCGCCGATGGCGCCCCGGCAAACAAGGTGTCCTTTGCCGGCACGATCAAGTGGCGAAGGACCTCCAGATTGACCAGTTCCGAAGTCTCCGAACTCGCCGCAAGCGCGGTCAGCGTTCCAGGAGTTGACATCGGCACATCCCTGGTGGCGGTGTGCCCCGCGGGCGCATCGACGCGAGCCCGGCTTGCGCAGCTGTGGACAGCCCACGACCTCCTCTCCGCATGGCCGTGATGGGCACCCGGCGATCGACCGCTGAGTCACGTTTTCCGCCGAACTTTGGTCGTACGCGGCTACGACGGCCGCGTGCAACCAAAGTTCGCCAATAGCTACCCGCTGTGAAGCGCCAATGCCTCGACTGCTCGTGCTGTGGTGCCGGTTGGGCCGAGACGATCACGGGTCCGCTGGGCATACCCACGGAGATCGAAGAAGGCGTACTGACCGTCGATGCTCGTGATCACCGCCGGACCGACCAGCGCAGCGATGGCCGCCTCCTGGGCGACCGCATCGGCGGTTCGGTAGCCGTAGCGGTCGACGACGATGCCGGCAAATCCGATCGCGGCGATCGAGGTCATCCATTGATCCGCGGGTTGCGACTCCAGCACCCGCGGGTAGTCAGGGTGCCGGCCGCGCATGAAGCCATAGCTCCACCGCAACGACGGCTCGTAGAGGTATCCGATCGACTGGTCGTAGGCACCCATGGCGACACGCGGGGGCTCCTCCGGAAACGGCTCGAAGGGGATGTTGTAGATGGCCGCGCCAGGGCCGACGACGTCTTTGACCTCGCGGAAGAACGTCGTGTCGCTGACGTACTGCGCGTGGACGACCCGGTAGTCAGGCGCGTCGTGTCCGGCCTGGTCGAAGAAGCCGACGGCCAGAACGGCGACCGCAACAAGAAGCGGCGCGAATCGGCCGTTCCGGTGGCCCGCCAGACGTAACCCGACTGCGTCGACACCCACGGCCACCACGATCACCGCGAGCCAGGCGATGACGATCGAGATGCGGTTCCACGCGCGTATGTCGCGAAGCCCGGCACTCGACAGCAAGAACGACAGCCCACCCATCGCCCCGACGATCATGCACATCACGGCGAGCACCCCGAGTCGACGGACGAGCAGTCGCTGAGGGCTGTCGGCGTCGTCGCGCCGCCGGCCAACGGCATGCACTGCCAGCGCGAGCAGCATGACGGCGAGGGCGACTGCTCCGATCAACCCGAGTTGTTGTCCCGACTCCGCGGCGAACGCACCGCCCTGACCTTGGGCCCGCTCGCTCAGCCGGAATAGTGCGCCGACACGGTGCCCCTCTCGCGGGATGAACAGCTGGGAGATGCGCAGCCCATACACCTGCGTCTCGAACGGTGATCGGTGGGCGACCTGCGCGTTCTGCCCGTGATGGAGCATGAACACAAGCGTCGGAGCGAGGTTGACGCACAGCGCAGCGGCGCCGATACCAAGGACAACTCCAGCTGCGATCAGCGGTCGCACAGTCCTCGCCGCGACTGCGTGGATGATCCCGGCAGTCGCGATGAGCAACATGGAGAACACGAAGTAGTACGCGCCGGTCGACGCCAGAGCAATCGTGAACGCGATTACCAGCCATGTGCGAGGTGCGCGCCAATCGATGCGCCAGCTCCCTTCTCGCAGCAACGGCAGTCGGTCATCGAAGACCCACAGCGCGAGCAACACGCCAACGGGCACGAGCTCGTATCCCGACAACAGGATGTGGCCCTCGCCCCGTAGGAAGTGGTAAGGAGCGAACGCATACAGGAATGCCCCGAGCGCCGAGGCGATCCTGGAACAGCCGAGGGTGCGCAGCACGATGTGCGACGTGAACGCGACGGCAAAGAACGTCAGCACGTAGAAGACGTTGATGGCCGCGCCCGGACCGCCGGTGATCCACGTCAACGCCCGCAGGACCACGAGATGGGCGTTGTCGACGCCCTGCGGCAGGTCGTAGGTCGTCTGTCCGAACGGCCAACCCAAGTTGGCGTTGCGGAGGTAGCTGCCGTGCTGTTGGAGCGACCGGGTGATCATCAAATAGAAGTTCGAGTCGCCGCCGAGCAGCCAGGGCTCACGCCACGCTGCACGCCATGCTCGAAGATGCACTAGAACCAAAAGCAGAGTGCTCGCGGCAACGGCCGTAGCTTCTACGACCAGCACGCGCCAACGCACCACCCCCCGGTTTAGCGACATTGGCCGTCAGACTAAGTGCATTTCCCGCCGGCGTTCAGTCGCCCCTAGACGACAGTTGGTGTAAACGGATCGCTAGCGAGATGAGTGAGCCAGCGCCCTTGGATGATCTCGATCTCATCCGGCCTGATTCCGGCCACCCGAGATCGCGACTCGTAGTGGTACAGCACGGCAGCAGGCTCGTAGACGATCGACCAACCGGCCACGCGCAGCTTCATGCAATAGTCGACATCGTTGTAGTTGCCCGGCAGAAGTGTGGTGAACCCGCCGACCGCATCGAAGACCGAGTACGGCGTCAACATGCACGCCGCAGTGACTCCGGCGACCTCGCGGCGGCGACTCAACAGACCGTTTCGACCGGCGCTGTCGCCGGGCATGCCGAACCCGACATGACCGGCTGCCGTGCGGTACGTGTGGCCGGCGTGTTGCAACGTGCCGTCCTCGAACAGCAGCTTGGCGCCGACCGCACCGACGCCGTCGGTGCAGGCGTCGACCATGCGCACCAGCCAGTCGGGGCTGATCACTTCGGTGTCGTCGTTCAGCAACAACAGATGCTCGCCGTCCGCGTGGGCTGCGCCGAGGTTGACCACGGCGGAGAAGTTGAAGGCCTGCTGATGCTCGACGATGCGCACTTGCTCGCCGAGCCCACGCAGCTCGTCGGCCACGTCTGCCGGCATCTCTCGTCCGGCGACGACGATGACCTCGACATCGACCTGCGCCGTGGCCAGCACCGAGCGGATCGATTCGGTGACCAACGTGCGCTGCTTGCCACCGACCTGCCCGGTGACGCCGATGCTCGGCACGATCACGCTGACCAAGGTCATCGCGGCAAACGACTCGCTGCAGCCGACCTGGCGCGGCGATAGACCCGGCGGGCGAAGATGGTCAGCGGGACCCTGCCGGCGGTATGGCGCAGTTCGGCGTTGCCGGCTTCGAGCTGAGCGACCCGAGTGGTCAGCTGCGCGAGTCGCGCCCGCAGATCTTCCATCTCGGTGGTTCGCTCGGCGAGTAGCGCACGCAGTTGCTCGGCCTCGGCCGCCAACCCGATCGCCGCGTCGGCCGCGGTCCAGCGCGCCAGCCGCTCGACCGGGGACTCGCTGGTCGTCACGACTTGTCGACCTGTTGTCGAACTGCGTCGACCCTCGCCATCAGGTCGTCGGTGGCCGCGGCAACGGCGGCGCGCACCTTGTCGAACTCGTCGAGCTGACGGGCCTCGATCTCGGCAACCTTGGGCTGCAGTGCGGCGACTTTGAGTTGCAGTGCCTGCAGATCGGCGGTGAGCGAATCGAGGGTCGATTGCGTGGTCGCCCGCCCCTTGACGAGCCAGTTCAGTTGGCTGCGAAGTTCCATGGCGTCATTTTCCTCCGAGGAGTAGCTGACTGATCAACCTACCGGTGTCGGCGAGGCTGGGCTGCTGCTCCATCGTTCGCCTGCCGGCCTTGGCGAGCCGCGCGCACAGTGCCGGGTCGCCGGCGATCCTGCGCATCGCCGCGGCTGCCTGATCGATGTCGGGGTCGGCCCATCGCGCCGTCGGCGGATAGACCCCCTCGCCGTGGTCGACGTTGACGAGCACGGCATCGATCAGCAACGAGTTGTCGTCGTTCATGAAGTCGAGGTTTCCGGAGTAGCGCGTGGCGATGGTCGGTGTGCGCAACCACATCGCCTCAGCGAGGTGGAGCCCGAGCCCCTCGCTGCGATGGAGCGACACGACGCAATCGACCGCCGCCATCAAGGCCATCTGATCGGTGCGATCGAGCGCCTCATCCCAAACGCGAACGTCGGCGCGCCCGTTGGCGGCGGCAAGCACACGCAGATGGTTGGGCCAGCGTTGGTGACCGTTCATGGTCTTGATGAGCAACACCGGACCTTCGTCGGGCGTGAAGGCACGGCAGAACGCGTCGATGACACCGATCGGGTTCTTGCGCTCGGTCACGCTGAGATGGTCCAAGACCGTGAGGAAGATTGGTCGCTTGCCGACGTCGGCAAGAACAGCGAAGTCACTTCGACCACAACCAGATCGTCGCGGCTCGCCGACGGGGATCGGCACGTGTCGCACGGGCACCGACGACACTGCGGCGAACGCGTCGGTGACGAATCGCGACCCGGCCCAGATCTCGTCGACGAGGGCGATCGACTGGCGCATGTGCAAGGGCACGTGTTCGAGCTCCCAGAACCAGTAGCCGATCATCCGCTGTGTGGCCGCGAACAGCTGCGGAAAGTCGGCGGCAAGAAAGGGGAACTGATCAGCGGTGACGACACATACCGAGTTGGTGAACTCGACTCGGTTGCCGATGACATCGCTGTCGTGGGTGGGACTGGCCGTGCGCTGGGTGGCAACTGCGCTATGAGCGACGCCGGCTTGGTCGACTGCGTCGCGCAGGCGGCGAACGACATCGCCGAGGCCGGACTGTCGCGTGAAGTACCCAACCAGGTTGAGCCCGCCACCGCGGAGCTTGTCGGCAACGACGACGGGTGCCCGCTCGATCTCGGGCACCTTGATCAACAACGGCACCTCGTCGACCGAGAACGCACGTCGGCACCATCGTTGGAATGCCGTGGCCGATCGCTGCTCAGGATCGGGAAACGCAGTCCACAGGTCTCGGCGTTGCTCGTGCAGCGCGCGCCAGTAGCGCGGCGCCAGCCATTCGCGGAACTCGGCCGCCGCGCTCCACGGCCCGGGTGGCAGCGACTCGGACTCGGCGACGACCTGGCGGACGACGGAATCGACGACCAATCCTCCCGGAAGGCACACCGAGGTTCGCTCGCCGGCAAGTTGCGGTGCGGCGCGGGTCATCGCTTGCTGCCGCGTCGGATGACCCAGCAACTCGACGCGCAGCGGCCGTTGCGCCTCGGCATCGAGTGCCCACGGGCTGCGTGTGTCGTATCCGTCGACATCGAGCAGTGCCGGCTCGACGCGGCTCCAACGCCACCGTCCGACGCCGATCGACTCGTCGTCGCAACGATTCGCACCGAACAGTTGCGCGGCCCTCGACAACAGCTGACCAACATCGACAAGACCGGTGAGATGTGCCGCCAACCACGTCACCGCGTCAGCGGCGTCGGAACCGAAGACCGCCACGCTGGTGCTGTGGAGACCAGTGGCGACGAGGTCGGCTTCGGTCGGCGACAGGCCATCGTCGGGAAGACCTTCGATCGCACGCGGCACAAGCGTCATCGCGTAGGAACCCGGTTCGACGAATGCCTCGATTCCCGAGAGCACCGCGACGGCCCCGACCCACAGCAGCACCACTCGATCGACACCGTTCGCCAGCAACCGCGCCGTCGCCTCGATCGCTCGCTTCCACTCCCCTACCAAGGCGTCGCCGGAGACGATGGCGATCTCGGCAGCCGTATCGATCTTGCCGTTGTCGAGCCAATCGACACCGTCGAGCCGAGGGCGCAGCTGCGGGTCGCCGCACCACAGCGCCCCCACCTCCCACGTTGGATGAAGCGTGTGCAGCGCCTCGGCAAGCGGCTCGGGGCGATGGGTCCCGTGCGGAACGACGAGCACCGCAGCGACGTGACCGGTCATGGCCGCTGCTCCGGAGATCGACTGCAATAGCACATCCTGGGCGTATCTTTACCACGGTGTCTTCCGAGGAACTCGAAAACCTCCGCTCCGAGAACGCCGAACTGCGTCGCCGCATCGACGAAGTGCGCAGTGAGATCGACCAACT
>JANYKU010000062.1 GCA_025358075.1 Ilumatobacteraceae bacterium | reverse complement strand
GTGGCCGACATGATCATGCCGGGTGTGCAGAACCCGCACTGCACTCCACCTTCGTCGAGTAGCGCCTGCTGCAGTGGATGCAGCTCGTCGCCGGCCATCACGCCTTCGACCGTCATGATCGCCCGGTCGGCGGCCTGCACGGCGAGGTACGAGCACGAGTTGACCGGCTGACCGTCGATCAACACCATGCAGGCACCGCACTCGCAGTCGTCGCAGCCCTCCTTCGTGCCGGTGAGACCGATCTCGGTGCGTAACACGCTGACGAGGTTGCGGCTGGGTTCGATGGTCACCGGATAGTCGGTGCCGTTGACCGTGAGGGTGATCGAGGTGCTCATGATGCGGCTCCGATGCCGAGACTGCGGTTGACGGGGACGGCGATGGACTCGCCACGGGCTCGCCGCGCTGCGGCATCGACTGCTCGGCGGGCCATCACGCCGACGCAGTGACGTCGGTATCGCTCGCTCGCCCGCAGATCACTGATCGGCACGGCTTGACTGCTGGCGAGCGCGGCAACGTCGGCCAGCAACGCATCGTCGACTTGGCGGCCGGCGAGCGTGTCGGTGCCGCCGACGGCGATGATCGTCGGTGCTACCGCGGTGAGTGCGACGGAGAGCGAAACCACTGCGCCGTCTGCGGCAAGCGTGATCGACGCCGCGGCGCCGACCACGGCGATCTCCATGGCCCGACGGTATTCGAGACGCACGTAGGCACTGCCCGACCCGGCCGGCCGAGAAGGTAGGTGAATCGCTGTGCAGAGCTCGTCGCCCTGGGCCGAGGTACGACCGGGACCCGTCCACAGGTCGGCAACGCCAACGCGTCGCGAACCGGCTGACGAGCGCAGCTCGACCTCGGCTCCGAACACCAACAGTGGCGCGCCGGTATCCATGGCCGGTGACGCATTCATCACGTTGCCGCCGAGCGTGCCGACGTTGCGGGTGGATGGTGAGCCGACCAATGCGCTGGCGTCGGCCAGGGCCGTGTACGCGCCGACGACGGTCGCATCGGATTCGAGTTGGGCGTGAGTGACCAGGGCACCGATGCCCAGTCCGTCGGTCGAGGCATCGAGGTGCGTCAGCGATTCGATGCGATCGATGGCCACGACGGATTCCGGGAGCGGTGACTTGCCCTGGCGTGCGCCGACGACGAGGTCACTGCCGCCCGCAACGGGTCGGGCACCGGCAGCGAGCGCCGTGAGCGCTTCGTCGAGTGTGGTGGCGATGGTGAAGTTCATGATGGATCGACCTCCGACATCGTCTCCCACACCCGTTCGGCGGTCATCGGCAGTCGGCGAACCGGTCTGCCGAGCAGCTTGGCCAGCGCGTTGGAGATCGCCGCGGCGGTGGCAACGTTGGGTGCCTCGGCCAGCCCCTTGGCGCCATGCGGACCGGCATTGGGAGTGGCGATCTGCACGAAGTGAGTGTTGATGACCGGCGAGTCGGCGCAGGTCTGGAGCTTGTACTCCAAGAGGGCTGGGTTGCGTTGGCGTGACTCGTCGTCGTACAGCGTTCCCTCGGTCAACGCCTGGCCGATGCCCATCATCACACCGCCCTGGATCTGGCCGAGCGCACCAGTCTCGTTGATGATCGTGCCCGAATCGTGTGCAGCACCGACCTCGAGGATCCTGACGACGCCAGTGTCTCGGTCGAGACGAAGCCGCACCGCGTGGCACGAGAACTGTGGCGCGACGAACGCGGCCATGCCGACGTCGCCGACGCAACTCGAGCCGAGCAATGGAGGTGCAGACGGGGGAGTACCCGAGCCGTGAGCGATCAACAGCTCGCCGCCTGAGGCGATCCCGGCGAGCTCGGTGATCGACACCGACGAGCTCGGTGTCCCGGCAACGTGAGCGTGACCATCGGCGAGCACGATGTCGGCGGGCGACGCCTCGAGGTGCTCGGCGGCCAAGGCCTTGAGTTGCTCGGCGATCTGGCCGGCTGCGGCGATCACCGCCCGACCGTTGTTGAAGATCGTCTGCGATCCGGTGGCGCCCATGTCGTACGGGGCCACCGACGTGTCTTGGTAGACGAGCTGGAAGTCTTCTGGAAGCATGCCCAACTCGTCGGCGGCCAACTGGCGCAGGGTCATCACCGAGCCCGTACCGCATTCCTGCGCACCGGTGATGATCTGGCCCGAACCGTCGCCGTCGATCTTGATGTACGCCCCGGACGGCACCGCGAAGCTGGGCCACCAACCGATGGCGACGCCGATTGCTTCATCATCGGGAAGCGTTCTTCCGTAACCGACCAGCTTGGTGGCTTCCTCGATGCACTGCTGCACGCCGATCTCGCCGTAGGTCTGCCCGCTCGGCCCTTCGACGCCGGTGTCGACGGCGTTGAGACGGCGGAAGTCGACCGGGTCCATTGCCAGTGCAGCAGCGACCTCGTCGGTGTGCGACTCGATCGCCCAACACGACTGCGGCGCAGTTGGTGCCCTGACCGAGCCCGACGGCTGATGGTTGGTGTAGACGAGATGGGCCTCGACGTAGAGGTTGGGGATGCGGTACGGACCTGACACGTGCATCGCCGCGAGCTGCGGGAAGAACCCACTGTCGGCGGTGTAGGCCCCGTTGTCGATGGCGATCCACGCCTTGCGAGCCGTGATCGTGCCGTCGTTGCGGACCCCGGTGGTGACGTCGATGACCATGCCCTCACGCCGGCGGTCGGGAGCGAGAAACTCCTCACGCCGTGAGAACACCAACCGCACGGGTCGCTTGGCTGCCTTGGCCAACGCGGCGATGTGTGCTTCGTAGTGGAACCCGCACTTGCCACCGAATCCGCCACCGAGGTGGGGGACGATGATGCGCACGCGGTTGGCCGGTAGTTCGAGGGTTTCGCACACTCCGGCTCGGGCATCGAACGGCACCTGCGTCGACGTCCAGATCGTGACCTTGTTGCCCTCCCATTGGGCAACGACGGCGCGTGGTTCGATCGGCGCGGCATGGCTTCCGTCGGCCACGTAGCGACTGGTGATCACATGATCGGCTTCGGCCAGACCAGCGTCGACATCGCCCTTGGAGATCGACGAGAACGACGCATCGTTGCGGTCGCGCACCAACGCTCCGGCCGCGCCGTACGACGCCCAATCGGCGTGCACCAGCGGAGCGTCGGCCGTCAGCCCTATCTCGAGATCGGTGACCAACGGCAGCGGTTCGAACTCGACGACGATGGCGTCAACGGCGCGTTGAGCGATCGCTGCGGTGGTGGCCGCAACCGCCGCGATGACCTCGCCTTCGAAGCGAACCACGTCGCGAGCGAACAACGTGCGGTCCTGGACGAACGGCCCGAAGCGCACGTCGGGCACGTCGTCGGCGGTGAGGACGGCCATCACGCCGGGGATCGCCCGCGCGGCACTGACATCGAGCTTGGTGATCCGCGCGTGGGCGATGTCGGCGTATCGGAACTTGGCCGCGAGCATGCCGGTGAGGGTGAGGTCGGCGGTGTATCGGCCGCTTCCGGTCACCTTGTCGGGACCATCGGCGCGGATGAAGCGTGGCTTGGTTGCTGCCGTCATGGTCGACAATATGCCACGTTGCGCGGCTCACACTTTCATGCGGGCAGCGTCAGGTGCAGTGGCCGTTGTCGACAGGAGCGCTGTCGGTGAGATGATCAGTCAACAACGAGGCGCGCATCGCCCACGTTCGAGCGGCCGCCTCCTTGCTCGTCGCCCACAACAGCGCAACGGCCTTGCCGCCCACGACGACGACCGCACCCGAGTCCCCGGGCCGGATGTCGAGGTTCAGCTCGTAGCCCGGACGAAGGTGTTTCCCCAGGCCATAGATGTCGGCGGTGTTGATCTGGACCGGCCGCCGCACCTCGGCCGTCAGCTGGACGGGTGCGTCGTCTCGGTAGACCGTGACGGTGCCCTGATCGCCACTCGCCGCATCGCCGATCGGAACCGAGGTCGCCAACCGTGGATCGACCTTCAACACGGCGAGGTCGAGGATCGGGTCGAAGTACACCACGGTC
Organism: Ilumatobacteraceae bacterium; assembly: GCA_025358075.1. Classification (GTDB taxonomy): domain Bacteria; phylum Actinomycetota; class Acidimicrobiia; order Acidimicrobiales; family Ilumatobacteraceae; genus JAENVT01. The sequence goes on along the minus strand of JANYKU010000062.1, from coordinate 2,641 downwards.
GCCGCGGCCGTGCCGTGAACGCCGCGAACCTCGAGTCGTGTGGCGCCGGCGACGACATGAGCAACGGTGGCGACCCGGCCGTCGCCAACCATCAGCCCGGCGCCGTGCACGTCAGTGCTTCTGCAACCAACCGCGACGACCTGCACGGCCGACTGCGCAGCGTTGACCGATGCGGGGGCGGCCGGGGAGCCCGAGCTGCCGCACGAGGCTGCAAGCAGTCCACCGACGACGACAACGCCAAAGACGAGAGAGGGGAGAGCTCGACGCTGCAGGTCCATGGTGAGTCCGACCATCTTGGCCGATGGGTGGTGTCGGGTAGCATCTCCGCGAGGCATGAGACCGAAGCGCGACTACTCATTGATCGGCGACGACTCGCGTCGTGCTGTCGCGCTGGGCTTGTCGCAGGCCGACTGGTATCGAACACCGATCCCGCGCAAGCGGATGAAGGAGCTCATGCATCGGCGCAACGGCCCAGCGATTCGCGACACGGCGTTGTGGCTCGGTCTGCTGGTGATCTTCGGCGGGCTGGGCGTCTACCTCTGGTTCTCGGTGTGGTCGCTGCTGTGCTTCGCCGCCTACGGAGTGCTCTACGGGTCGGCGTCAGATGCGCGGTGGCACGAGTGTGGCCACGGCACCGCGTTCAAGACGCGATGGATGAACACGGTCATCTACAACCTCGCCTGCTTCATGATCATGCGTGACCCGACGGTGTGGCGCTGGAGCCACGCTCGTCATCACACCGACACGGTCATCGTGGGCCGCGATCCCGAGATCATCGCGATGCGTCCGCCGAAGCTGTGGCACATCGCCGCGAACTTCATCGGTTTATTCGATGTGCCCCTGGCGTTCAAGCACATGGCCATCCACGCATCGGGACGGCTGACCGTCGAAGAGGCCACATTCGTACCCGGCACCGAACGCGCCAAGACGTATTGGACCGCTCGTGTGTGGTTGCTCATCTACGCCGCGGTCGTCGTCACCTGTGTCGTGTCCGGAAGCGTTCTGCCGGCGATGGTGATCGGACTCCCGCGGATGTATGGGGCCTGGCACCACTTGATGACCGGGCTCACCCAACACTGCGGCCTCGCCGACGATGTCACCGACCACCGGTTGAACAGTCGCACCGTGTACATGAATCCGATCTCTCGTTTCGTGTACTGGAACATGAACTACCACGTCGAGCACCACATGTTCCCGATGGTTCCGTTCCATGCGCTGCCCGCTCTACACGAAGAGATCAAAGACGATCTGCCGGCACCGGCGGCCAGCATCGCGGCCGCGTTCCGCGAGTTCGTGCCGGCCATGCTGCGGCAACGCGCCGACCCCGAGTACTACGTTCACCGTGAAGTTTTTGGCACCGCCACCGCGGTCACGACGTCTGGATAGCGAAGTCGGCATGTCCGCGTGGGTCGAAGTATGTGCGGTTGATGACATCGATCGAGAAGACGTCGTCCCCTTCGAACACCTCGGTTGTCAGTACGCGATCTACTGCTCGCCCGACGGCACGTTCTACGCGACCGACGGGCTGTGCACCCACGAACGCGCCGTGCTCGCCGATGGTCTGGTGATGGATCACATCATCGAATGCCCCAAGCACAACGGTCGATTCGACTACCGAACCGGTGAGGGCAAGGGCGCGCCGATCAGAGTCAACCTACGCACCTACCCGGTCAAGATCGACCAGCACATCGTCAGCATCGAGATCGATTAGAACCCCCGCGTTGGTCGCTCGCCGGCCGTGCGCGTCTCGAACTCGATGACAAGCCGATGAGCGGATGTATGAGACATCGATGACAAATCTGCCATCTTCCACACAAGACCGCGCATATCTGTTGTAGTCCCGCCCACGGATCCGGGACGGGGAGCCAAAGCCTTCCTTTCTTGTGATCGTGATAACGGGAGGCGGGGGAAATGGGACGGCATCGAGTTCACGGTCAGGGGTCTCTGCGGCAGCGGGCGTCCGTCCAGTTGCTCGCGCTGAGGAGCGGCCCCGGCGGCGCCGGGCTCACCATTGCTGCCGACACTTGCTCGCTGGCGTTGGGGGCCCGGTCAGCCGGGCGTACCGGGATTGCCGTCTGATGGATACGAGGAGGACCACCATGGTCAGGCACGGAATGAGTCGCGGGATCGTCAGGCGTCATCGCTGGACAGCAGCCATGCTCGTCGCGGTCATTGGGTTCCCGATGGTCCTCGTGCAGTCAACCGCGGTGCACGTCGCCGCGGCGGCCACGACCACCGACATCCGACTCGACGTGGTCTCAGCGCGCAATAGCACGCTGCGGCCGGCACGTGGCGACGACCCGTGCGCGCCGTATCGCGGCATGAAGCTGCTGACGCCCTTCGCTGAGGCTGGCGCGCCGACCGGCTGTGCGTCGATCCCGGCGCCGTTCACGTACCACTGGATGATCAACGACGACAACACCGGCGATCCGCACCAGCCGAGCACTGCCGCGGGCATTGACCCGGGCGACACCACCATCAACGGCTCCGACGTGTGCCGGCCGCTGATCCCGGGGAGCAATCCCGATGGCAATCCAAACTTCCCGCAGGGTTGCAACTGGCCGTCGATCCACTCCGTGCAGGCGAGCACGATCATCACCCAGGGCGACTCCACTGACTGGAACCTGAGCGGTTCGGTCGG
>JANYKU010000012.1 GCA_025358075.1 Ilumatobacteraceae bacterium | reverse complement strand
TAAGCCATGGCTCTTCTCAAGTTATCAAAAATGCGCCGTCCCGAACGGATCGCCGATACAATCGAAGCGAAGTTGTCGTCCAAGAGTACAAGGTCCGCCGATTCGCGAGCGACATCTGTTCCTTTCTTCCCCATGTCGTTGGTGAGCTCGTATCGATTGATCCAGTAGTCGCCGGCCTTCACCACCGCCAGCACGGCGAGCAGCACCGCGACGTGAGCCTTGGTCGCCCTACGCACTTTGGGCCGTGGCGGCTGGATGATGATGCCACCGCTGAGCACGTGCGTGGCGACGACTAGCAGGATGATGAACACCAGCGCCGCGAACAGCCAGTTGAGCACGAAGGCGATGAACGGCAATCGGAACATGTAGAACCCGACGTCGTGCCCGAATTGCGCATCGGCGATGTTGAAGCTCTGCTGGTTGCGGAACATCAACCAGTCCTGCCAGTGGCCGACCGCAGGCGCGGCGAACAGCAGCCCGGCGACCACGGCGACGCCGATGCGCAGCAGCCGCAATCGGTGACCGAAGAACTCGTGGAATCGTTCGACCAACGGATGGGTATTGGCCGAGAACGCCGAGGGTGCGAGCCGGTCGGCGATCACCAGGTTGAGGATCGCCAGAGCGACGAAGGTGCCACCGAACAAGACGAACAGGACCAGCTTCGAGCGCAGCACCGTGGAGAAGACCCCGGCGCGGCCGACCGAGTCGAACCACAGATAGTCGGTGTAGAAGCCGGCGAAGAAGCGACCGAACAGCAGCACGCCGACGACCAGCACCGCCACGGTGATCAGCGCGATGCGACCCTTGTCGGAGAATCGGGGGGACCTGATCGATGAAGGTGGACGAGGCGGTAGATCGGACGGGTTCCGCACCCTGGCGAGACTAGCGGGGTGCTAACGCAAGCATGCAGCGGCAACCCTCGTGGGCCGGGGCGTTGACGTGCCCCGTGGGGAACGCCTGACCTGCAGGAACCTCGCCGGCGAGGGCGTTGTCTTCGGCATCGGGGCACGCCGGACCGTTGGGGTCGACCATCCAGCACACCTTGGCGCCGGGCACGACCGCGGCCAACGCGCCACGACCGAACGCGGCGCGGGCGACGTCGTCGAGGTGCTCGTCGATACGTTGCGTCTTCCACTCGCGGTAGATGCCGCGCACCATCGTGGCCAACTCGGTGTTGTCGCCGGCAGCCTCGGTGACGGCGCGCTCCAACCGCTCGCGCAACGGAGCCACGATCGTGGCCGTCAAGGCCTCGACCGCGGCCTTTGTTGCACCGGCTCGGTTGATGTCGGCCTTGTGCTCCTTGGCGGAACCGCTGTCGATGCTGGCGGCACCGGAGAGCGCTGCCTTCTCGAGCTCAGGTTGCACGGCGGCTGCATAGCGTGCGGCTTGTTCGGTCTGCCACGGCAACATCGTGTCGATGTTGCGCACCGGCTCGCTGCGCCGCAGTGTGTGCAAGATCTCGTTCTGCTCGTCGGCGAGCACGCGCTTCAGCTTTCGGGCACTGGCGACGATGATCGGCGTCAACGACGCGTCGCGCTGACCGAACGACGTGTCGTCGAGGGCCTCTTCGATATGCGGCGCTTCGGGGGTCGCCTGGAACACGGCGAGCTCCTCGACGATCGTCAGCGAGACGATCTCCTCCGGCTCGTCGGTTGCGGCGGGCTCGTCGGTTGAGACGATCTCATCGGTTGCCTCGGCGGCGTCGGTCTCTGCTTGCTGGGCGCGCTCGACCACCGCGTCGGCACGGGCCGCACGAAGCCTGGCGAACAGATCGTCGACCGAGGCACGCGGACCATCGTCGTCGGAGTCGGCCTCGTCGTCGTCCTCGCCACCGAACAGCGCCACCACCGGCGCCGCCTGGCGGGCATCGTCTTCCTCGTCGTGCGCATGCACTTCGTGGATCTCGCGCATCAGCACGACGGTGTGGTCGATCTCGTCGTCGACCGTTACGACCTCGACGACCTCGACGATCTCAATGACCTCGATGGTCGCAACGTTGTCGTCGATCGGCGTCTCCGCCGCCGAGTCACTGCCGGTTTCGACGACGATCTCGACCAGCGGGGCCTCGACCGGCGCACGCGGCGGACGCTGGTTGGGAACCATCAGCGGCACCGGGCCGGTGGTGGGCGACAGGTTGACGTATTCCGACGGCTCGCCCAACGGGGTGAGCTCGGCCATGACGTCGACAGCGACGAGACGCGAGCGCTCGAACGCCTGCAGCAACCGATCGCGGCCGTGCATCAACTGCTCGATCTGCTGCCGGGCCAGCTCGCGGCGACGGGCCAACTCGCTGAGCACTCGCTCGCGATAGGCGCGGGCCTCGTTGACCATCTCGCGGCCCTGCTGCTTGGCCATGACCAGCTCGGACTCGGCGTCGGCCGACGCATCTTGGCGACGACGGGCCGCCTCGACCTCGGCCTCTTCGCGCAATCGCTGGGCCTCATCGGTGGCCTCGCGCAGCATGCGTGAGCCCGCATCCTCGGAACGAATCTTGATCTGCGACGCGGCCTCGCGCGCCGTCGACAGGATGCGCGCGGCTTCTTCGCCGAGCATGCGAGTGACGACCTCTTCGTCGAGCGCAACCGCCGAGTTGGTGGAGCCGCGTTGCGCGGAACGCAACTCACGCTCGAGGAACCTTTCGCGTTCTTGGAGGCGAGCCATCTCGGCCGCGACCATCCGCAACAGATCGCGAACCTCGGTCTGATCGAAGCCGCGCCGTGACGTCGAGAACGTCGCCGCGGCGACCGCGTCGGGTGACGACGGATCAGGACGTGAAAACGAAAGTGCCATTGAGCACAAGAGTAGGTCTGCACGCCGTTGAAATCGTGGCAATCAACCGACGCAGCGCGGCGGGACGGCTACGGAGTGGAATCGGTGGTGACCGTTTGGTCCGGTGGTGCGGCCGGTACGGCGTCGCCACCGATCCGTTTCAGCGCGGCGATGGCCTCCTCGAGCGTGGCCACCGGAATGATCTCGACCTGGTCGCCGACAACTCTGCGGGCGTTGGCGATGTCTTGCGGACCTTGTGCAGTCGGCACGAGGAAGTACTTCGCGCCGGACTGCAACACGGCCGATGCCTTCGAGGTGAGCCCACCGATCGCGCCGACCTCGGCGCGAATGTTGATCGTGCCGGTGACCGCGACTCGCTTGCCGCCGAGCAGGTCGCCCGACGAAAGCTGATCGATCAGGGTCAAGGTGAACGCCAGCCCGGCCGACGGGCCGCCGATCGATTCGGTATCGATGTTGATCTTCACGTCGCTCGGAAGACTGACCGTTGCGGTGTCGCTGGGGATGAACCCGATGATCGTGCGGGTCGGATCGTCGGGTGCAGCGATCAGCTTGACCTTGCCGCTACCGGCCTTGCCATTGCGCTGGTAGTCGATCTGCACGACATCGCCGGGCTTGTGATTGGCGAGGATCTTGGTGAGGTCGTCGACGACCGCCAACGACTTGCCGTCGACTTTCACCAACTTGTCGCCGGGGTCGAGCAACGCATCGGACGGCGCGAACTCGACGCACTTGCTGCCGTCGGCGCTGGCCTTCAAGCACACCAACTCGTCGACGATGACGTCGCCGGGGTTGAGCTTGGCATCGAAGCCGAGCCGATGGAGGGCGACGTACTCTGCATTCTCCTTGGCGGTGCGCATGTCGCGCTGGCCGCGCGATGTCTGCTGTTGCGGCGTCTCGGTGGCGTACAAGTCCTTGTAGCTCTTCGGGTCGACCGCCGGGTTGTTGCGACCGACCCACCAGTCGAGAAGGTTGAGCTCGGGAGAGCGCACCGTGACGAACAGCACCTGGCCGTTGCTGTCGTACGTCTTCGGCCCGTCGATCGTCAGCCGCGGCTCGACGGGTTGGGCGTCGGCAGGCACGATCGCGAACTGCACATCCTGAGACGGCCCCTTCTTGGTGCAGACGTTGGCCGCATCACGCTGCACGCAATCGGTCTTCTTGGCGATGAGAGTGCTGGGCAGCAGGGCAGCCAGAACGACAGTACTGACACCGACGAACCCGACGACGGCCAGCGGAATGGCCCACACCAAGTGGCGTCGGCTCAACGACCGCACCTCGGCCGGTGGCTCCGTTACGATTGATTCTTGCGTGTCGACCAGGGAACTCACCATCGCTACTGCTTGGATCGCCGTCCTCGCCATTGTGGCACTCGTTGCGGCAGGTTGGCGTAAGCCTGCCAGAGCAACTGCTAATCCGGCACGCGCCCTCCGACCAAATCGGGCAAGGATCGGCCTGCCGCTCACCGAAGCCGACGTGCCCGTCTACCGGCCGACGCCGTTGTGGCGCCGGGCATGGGCGATCGCCGCCGGCGGCACCATGGCCCTGGTCGTCGGCGCCATCACCGCCACGCTGATCGGCTTCGCCGCCTCGTGGATCGTGATCACCCTGTCGCACATGCTCAAGAAGTGACCGGCCGGAGATGACCGGCAGGTGGCGTGAGATCGCGATCGCCGGCCATAGCGGCGACGGAGTCGCGGCACGCGGTGCGCTTGCCGATCCCGACACGGTGGTGCGCGAGCTCGGGCTCGGCGCGCTGCAGCGCCTCGGGTTGCTCACCGACGACGATCTGCGCGCCGCGCTCGTCGACGACGCGTTCTCGGTGCGTCGACGTGCAGCAATGCTCGCCGGACAACGGCCGGAGATCTCGCTGAGAGCGACGCTCGATGATCCCGAGCCCACCGTGGTCGAGGCTGCAGCGTGGGCCTGCGGCGAGCAGGAACAGGTCGACGACGAAGTGCTCGACGCGCTGATCGAGCTCGGCACGAGGTCGTCCGACGCTCTGGTCCGCGAGGCGTGCACGGCCGCGCTCGGCGCGATCGGCGACCCACGCGGGCTCCCGACGATCCTGCATGGCTGCACCGACAAGCCGGCCGTACGCCGGCGTGCCGTTCTGGCCCTCGCTCCATTCGACGGCGACGAGGTCGACCGCGCGTTGCAGGCAGCACTGGTCGATCGCGACTGGCAGGTCCGCCAGGCCGCGGAAGACGTGCTGCGTGCCGGAAGTGCCTGACAGCTCTGCTCTCACCGAACTCTAGGAATACTTCGCCGAGCCGGAGCCGGCAACGGTGGCGGCGGAGCAGGTACCGGCGGCGCACCTGACGGCTCGGTGCCGGCTGGCGGCGGCGGCGGCGGTGGCTTCGGTGGTCCGCCACCGAATGGCAGCGCACCGGCCAACGGTGGTCAAGGTGGCCCGGGCCGCGGCGGATTCGATCCGACCAAGCGTCTCATCCAGCAACTCAAGCTCGACGACACCGACCCGAAAGTCATCGCCGCGCTCGCCAAGTGTGAGCCGATCATGACCGCAGCGTTCACGCCCACGACCACAACGACAACGCCGTGAGGCGGGCGTCGGCAACGGCGCTCGCTCTCGTGGCTCTGGCCGGCGGTGGCGGCGGCGGATACCTCATCGGGTCCCGCCATGCCAACTCCAACACCGTTGCCAAAGCCCCGGTGAAGCTGAGCACCGCCAAGGTGCAACAACTCGATCTGACGACCTACGACGAGACCAACGCCACACTCGGCTTCACCACCTCGGCCACAGTCTCGTCGCCGGTCGCCGGCACCGTGACGAGCATCGTGGCCGGCGGCGACACGGTCGATGCCGGAACGGTCGTCGCCACCGTCGACGGCGCGCCGGTCGTGGCGATGATCGGCGACGTCCCCGTGTACCGCGACCTGTCGACGACGTCGACCAACGGCGCCGACATCCGCCAGCTGGAACTGAACCTCGTGCAACTCGGGTTCGACCCTGACCACAAGGTCGTCATCGACGAGAAGTTCGACGCCGCGACCAAGGCCGCGGTGACCGCCTTCGAGAACAGCCTGGGCCTCGTCGGTGACGGCCAGATCACCAAGGGCGAGCTCGTCTTCGTTCCCGGGCGCCTGCTCGTCGACACCGTTTCCGCCACCGTCGGTAGCTCGGTCAACGCCGGTTCGTCGTTGGTCGTCGGGCGCCAGGCCGAGCGGAAGTACCTCGTATCGGGCCTGGCCGGAGCCACCATCGATCGGCAGGCGGCTGCCGGCGGCAAGGTCGCCACGGGCACCGTGCTGTTCTGGAGCAACGGTCTGCCCGTGATTGCTGTTGAAGGCGATGCCGCGGCGACACCAGTGCTGTCGAGAGCTCTATCTGTCGGTGTCGCCGACGGCATTGACGTCAAGCTGTTCGAGCAGGCGTTGGCCGCCGGTGGGTTCACCGCTGACTCGACGTTGATCGTCGACGACCACTTCGACACGGCGACCGCGACAGCGGCGTCAGCGTGGTTGGCATCGCTCGGCGTCACTGCCGATCCGGCGAGCCTCGTGATCCCAGCCGGGTCGTTCGCCGTCGTACCCGCCGGATTGTCGATCGGGACCACCCTTGTCCCCGATGGCACCGTGTTGCCGGGTGACAGCGTGGTGATGTCGCTGACTGCACCCTCGCGACAGGTCACGACGACGGCACCGATCGGCGATACGACCTTCGCACTCGGCGCCAAGATCGACGTCCAGTTCCCTGACGCAACCGTTCAACCGGGCACGGTCGTCGATGTCGGCAACGTGGCAACGAACACGAGCAACACAACCGGGCAGCACCCCGTCGGTGACGATCACGATCAGCGTCGAGAACATCCCGGCAACAGTCGACACGTTCGTCGAGGTACCCGTGACGCTACGCGTCGTCTCGGCGAGCGTGCCGAAGGCAATCGTCGTGCCGGTCAGCGCACTGGTGGCGCTGAAGGAGGGCGGTTACGCGGTCGAAGTGGTTGCCGGCGAGAACCCCGACGGCACCAACCTGACCAAGTTGGTCGGTGTCAAACCCGGTCTCTTCACCAACGGCTTCGTTCAGGTGGACGGCTCGCTCAAGCCCGACACCGATGTCGTCGTGCCGTCATGACTGGTCTTGGAACCAACGACGGTCTCGTCGGTCCACGCCCCGTCGGCCTGGCCCTCGAGCTGATCGACATCGTCAAGGAGTACGCCGGCGAACCTCCGGTTCGCGCCCTTGATTCCGTCTCGCTCGAAGTGCGCGACGGTGAGCTGGCGGCGATCGTCGGCCCGTCGGGCTCCGGCAAGTCGACGTTGCTGCACATCATCGGCACGCTCGACCGACCAACCAGCGGCATCGTTCGCGTCGCCGGCATCGACACGTCGCAGATGAGTGATCGACAGCTCTCCGGAGTTCGCTCGCACCTCATCGGGTTCGTCTTCCAATCGTTCTTCCTCCTCGAGGGGATGACCGCGATCGACAACGTCGCCAACGGGTTGCTCTACCGCGGCAAGGCACTGGTCGAGCGCCGCGAGACCGCGGCCGAGGCGCTTCGCCGCGTCGGACTCGAGCAGCGACTGACGCACACCCCGAGCCAGATGTCGGGCGGCGAGCGCCAGCGGGTGGCGATTGCCCGCGCGATCGTCAACCGTCCATCGATCGTGCTGGCCGATGAACCGACCGGCAACCTGGATTCGCGATCGGGCGGCGCCGTGATGGAACTGCTCCGCGAACTTCATGCCGAGGGGCGGACCATCCTCATCATCACCCACGATCGCGAGCTCGCCGCCTCGTTGCCGCGCCGCGTGTTGATGCGCGACGGATCGATCGAAGCGGTCGAGGACGCTGTCGACGTCTCAGCCGGGGTCTGGTCATGAGCAGCGCGAGTACCACCTACAGGTCGCGCCTTCGCGCCGTCGACATCCTGCGAGTCGGTGCCCTTGGCCTGCGCACCCGCCGCCTGCGCACTGGTCTCTCCACGCTCGGCGTGGCGATCGGCATTGCGGCGATGGTCGGCGTGCTCGGGTTGTCGGCCTCCTCACGTGAGGAGTTGCAGTCGCGCATCAGGGCCCTCGGTACCAATCTGCTGGAAGTGCAGGCCGGGCAAGGTTTCGGTCGCGGCACGCAAACACTTCCCGCCGACTCGGTGAAGATGGTCAGCCGGATCGGCCCGGTCAACGCGGTCAGCTCGATCGCCACCGTCCCCAACGCGACCGTACGGCGAACCGACGCGATCTCCGCGGGCATCAACAGTGGCATCACGGTCTTCGCAGCCGACACCGGCCTGCTGAAGACGCTGAATGCGTCGTTGGCCGACGGACAGTGGCTCGACGCGGCCACGAGCACTTACCCTCGATCCACCGATGGGCTTACCGGTGAGGTGGTCGCGTATCCGCGTGAAAGGTCTCCTGGGCTGGGACGATGACGGTATCTGACGCCGCATTGTTCAACCAGCCAGGAGACACTTCCAGTGACGCGAGTATCGCACGCG
>JANYKU010000009.1 GCA_025358075.1 Ilumatobacteraceae bacterium | reverse complement strand
CTCGCCGAAGTGCACGGTCGTGCCGGCGCTGTTGGGCGTGTGGCCGACGACATTGACGTCGGTGCGGATGTCGATGTTCTTCTTCTTGAAGCTGCGCACGACGACGTTGGCGACGTCGGTGTCGAGCCCCGGAAGGATCTTCGGCAGGCCCTCGAGGATGGTGACCTGGGAGCCGAGATCGGCGAACGTACTGGCGAACTCGCACCCGATCGCCCCGCCACCGATCACGACCAATCGAGCCGGCACGTGATCGAGCATCAACACTTCGTCACTGGTCATCACCGGACCGTCGGGCTCGAAGCCCGGGATCGTGCGTGGCACCGAGCCGGCCGCGAGGACGACGTTCTTGCCGCGGATTCGCGACGTGCCCTCCGGGCCAGTGACGCTGACCGTGTGATCGGCACCGAGCGTGCCGACACCGGTGAAGATCGTGATCTTCTTCGACTTCATGAACCCGGTGAGGCTCTTGACGAGGCCGTCGACGATCTTCTGCTTCCGAGCCTGAGCCGTGCCGAAGTTCACAACGGGCGGACTGGATTCGATCCCGAACTCGCCGGCATGAGCGACATGCCGTTGCACCGCAGCGGTCTCCAGAAACGCCTTCGCGGGGATGCAGCCACGATTGAGACAGGTGCCCCCGATGTCGGCCATCTCCACCAATGCAGCGGTGAGCCCGGCCGATGCTGCGTACAACGCTGCTCCGTATCCACCTGGACCGCCGCCGATGACGACGAGATCGAATTCGGTTGCGGACTCCATGTTGGCTCCGTGGGGGGTCGGTCAGTGGGCCATGAACGTGACAAGAATTTCGGGGGCCACGGTAGCGCCTAGTTCTACCCGGCCAGCACCCATCGCAGCTGTTGGTCGGCACGATGGAAGATCAACTGTCGAGAAGTGCCCACCATCGTGCTGGTGTCGAACGTCAACGAACAGTCGACCTGTTGCGCGGTGATTCCCGTGCACGTAGACGAGGTCACTGCGACCACCTTTCCGGGACCGACGAGGGTGAAGTCAGCGAGACCATTCGGGTCGTCGGTTCCACCGATGCGGATCGAGGCGATCAACGATGCGCCTCGAACCGATGACGAGGCGAGCTGCACGGTGACGTCACCGGCCTTGCCCGGCTCGCCGAGGCTCAGCAGTTTCGCTGATTGCTGTTGTCCACCGACTCGCAGCAACTGGATTCCACCGGCCAGCAGGATCACCAGCCCGCAGCCGATGGCGAGCAACAGCAGGGTCCTGGTCCGCATGGACTTGTCAGGCTAAGGCCGTCGACGTGGTCCCCAACGTGTCGCTGTCATCCGGAGACGCAGGAGCCAAGGCGCTCGAAGTACGCCGAATCGGTGGCCGCGTACCAGTTCTTGCCTTCCAGGCAGTCCGGTCGGGAGAGCTCGTACGGCAACCCGTACACGGAGATCGTGCCATTGTCGACGTACTTCTTGAAGCACGGTGCTGCCGCGGTCGCGAAGGCCATGAAGTCGGCGTCACTCATCGAGTACACGCCACCGTTGAAGTACTTCTCGCCAACGCCACAGTCAGCGAATCGAAAGTACGCCGGGACGAACGTGGCGTCGATCGAACCATCGTTGATACCGGCGGTGATGCACGCCGAGAAGGCTGCGTAGTCGACGTGTTGATAGCACCTGTCCATGCCGCTGGCGCCCGAGGTGTCGGGGACGGACGTGTCGGGGACGGACGTTTCCGTGCTGGACGGGTACGTGACCGACGGGTACGTGACCGACGGATCCGTGCTGGTCGGATCCGTGCTGGCCGGATCCGTGCCTGACGTGTCCGTCGTGTCCGTGCCCGAGGTCGCCCCGAACAGACCACCATTGACCGACAGCGTCTGCGAGACCTTCTTGATGCCGTCGATGATGTCGGTCAGCTCACCCTTGTCGAGTGCCGCCATGACCGCCAGGATCGCGTCGGCGCCGGTGCCGACCGGGCTGACAAACCACTTGCCGCCGACGTTCTGCACGGTCACGCCGACCGGCTTCATGTCCTTGAACGCGTCGCGCACCGTCTTGATGAGCGACTGGACGTCGTTGTTGTCATCGAGGCCGAGCGCCTTGACCATCGAATCGATCGAGTTGCCGCTCGCGCACGAGTCGGTGGTGGTATCGCCGACCGTCATCACCGTGCAGCCGCCCTTGAGCTCGACGGTCACGTCTTGGCTTCCCTTGGAGAAGTGCATCTTGAACCCGTCGATGCTCACCGTACGACGGTCGCCGGAACCGGCAACGGTGAACTTGGTGTCGGAGAAGCCGATGTTGACCTTGAGCTTGTCGACAGAGCTCTGTGCCTTGTCGATGAACAGTGGCGCGTAGCGCTGCAGCGCTTCGGCCTCGTTGGGGTTGAGCGTGGCGATCAATGCCTGCAGATCGAGGTCGTCTACGGCATTGAAGATCGCCTGCACTGCACCCTCGGGCGTGTCGGCACCGTGCGCCACGATGGGGGTCTCGGGGACATCGCCGACACCCTTGCGGGCGTTCTCGGCGATGGAGTAGAACGCGCTGAGGTACCAGCGTCCGCCATGTTTGACCGTCGCCAGGTGCCAGTCGAGATCAGTCGACTGCGTCTGGCTGTTCACGCCGGGGCGGGTGCCTCCGAATGCCTCGTCGATGAGGAGCGGACCGATCGGGATCTTCTTCCCGTCGAGGGCGACGGTGCCCTTGGCGGTGATGCGGATGTCGGAGACGTCGTCGACGTTCGTCGGGGTCGGCTTGACCTCGACGTTCTCGAAGGAGATGTCGAGCGCGCCGACCTTTTGCAGGTTGGCGGTGTCGTCGGCGACTCCGAGTCGCTTGAGGTTGTCGACCATGTCGATCAGCGGCTGACGCATCATGTCGCGCTCGCCCGGCAGCAACAGATCGACGACGCCGAGCACATCCTCGGCCGCCAGTGAATCCATCAAGTGAGTACCGACCTCGGTCGGATTCGCCGCGCCGCCATCACTGCCGGCGACGATCTTGCTGACCGCGAACCCGCCGGCACCAAGCAGGGCGACGACCGCGAGCAGTCCGCCGATCATCTTGCCCTTGCCGCGCTTGCCGACGGTGTTGGCGGCGACAACGGTGGCAGTGGGAGCTCCCTCTTGAGGGATGAACAATGATGCGGGCCCTGCAGGAGGAGACGGCGCGACCGACGGTGGCGCGAAGGGTGAGGCACCCGTGGGAGGTGCTGCCAGACGTGGTGGTTCGAATGATCCGTTGGGATCAGACGGTTGACTCGTGGTGTCCAATGAAACGTGCCCTTTCGCCCGGAACGATCGTTCGACAAGATCTTGCATCAACGGTATCGGCCCGAATCTCGGCGAATTGAGTCTCGGCGACCGACTTCTGATACCGACCTCGGTCGGCGGCATCTCTTTCTGCGGCATACCCTGTGCTCATGCGCATCCTCATTTCGGGCGCGAGCGGCCTCATCGGAACTGCACTCACCAACAGCCTGACCGCTTCCGGCCATGCCGTCACCAAGTTGGTGCGCCGCGAAGCCGCTGAGGGCGAGTTCACTTGGGACCCGGCCGGCGGCAAGCTCGATGCGTCGGCGTTCGACGACTGCGATGCCGTGATCAACCTGTCGGGCGTCAACATCGGTGAGAAACGTTGGACCGACGACTACAAGCGCGCACTGCTGTCGAGCCGCGTCGACACGACGGAGCTACTGGCCGCGACCATGGCCGCGCTCGATCGCAAACCCACCGTCTTCCTCTCGGGTTCAGCAGTCGGCTGGTACGGCGACCGCGACGACGAGCGCCTCGACGAGCTCTCCGCGCCGGGAACCGACTTCCTCAGCGATCTGTGCCAGAAGTGGGAAGCCGCCACAACCGCGGCGCACGAGGCCGGTATACGCACCGTGCACTTGCGCACTGGCATCGTGCTGTCGGCGCGAGGCGGCGCATTGAAGAAGCAAGTCCCACTGTTCAAACTCGGTCTCGGCGGTCGCTTCGGCAGTGGTCATCAATGGCAGAGTTGGATCTCGATCGACGACGAAGTCGGGGCGATCAAACACCTCCTGTCCTCCGACATCCACGGTGCGGTCAACCTCACTGCGCCGAACCCGGTCACCAACATCGAGTTCACGGCCACACTGGCCAAGGTCTTGCACCGGCCGGCGGTGCTGCCGATACCGATGTTCGGACCGAAGCTGTTGCTCGGCAGCGAACTGGTCGAGGCCCTTCTGCTCAGCAGCCAGCGGGTACTACCGACCGCGCTGCAGCGCAGTGGTTACGAGTTCAAACACGAGACGCTCGATGCGGCACTCCGCGACACGTTGAAGCGTCGGTAACCGACCTCTACTGATCAGCAGTGTCGACGGCTGCCCAGCGAGCGAGCTCGGCGTCGAGGTCGAGCCGCGCGGTCGTGGAACCCGAGGGCCAGTTCTCCTTCGGCACCGCCCACATCACCTCGAACTCGATTCCGTCGGGGTCGGCGGCATACAGGCTCTTGCTGACGCCGTGATCGCTCTCGCCGACCAATGAGGCGGCCGCGATCAACTTGGTACGCAGTGCGGCCAACTGTTCGAGGGTGTTGACCTGCCAGGCGAGGTGGTACAGGCCGGGCGAATGGG
The DNA here is from genome assembly GCA_025358075.1 of Ilumatobacteraceae bacterium. GTDB lineage: Bacteria > Actinomycetota > Acidimicrobiia > Acidimicrobiales > Ilumatobacteraceae > JAENVT01. The sequence goes on along the minus strand of JANYKU010000009.1, from coordinate 6,347 downwards.
CCGGCGGTCGGGGACGATCGCCGACGCTGAACAGACCGAGGTCGTGGTCGTTGGTCGAACCGTCCGCTCGGAGGAACACCGCTTGATCACCCATCGTCGCCACGGCCTCGAAGCCGAGCACCGTGGTGTAGAACTCGGCAGAGACGCGGGCGTCGCGCACCCACAGCACTGCATGGTTGAGTCGTCTGATCATTGCGGCCTTCCTCCGAACTTCAGGTTACGTTTCAGGCCTTGACGGCTTCGACTTCGAGCACGATCTTGACCTTCTCGCTGACGAGCACTCCGCCCGTCTCGAGGGCCATGTTCCACTCGAGGCCCCAATCCTTGCGGTTCACTTCTGCTTCGGCGCTGAACCCGACGCGGGTGCCGCCCCACGGATCGCCACTGACGCCGTCGAACTCGAGCTCGAAGTCGACAGGCTTGGTGACGCCCTTGATCGTCAGATCGGTGTGCAGCACGAAGTGGCCACCGTCGCGGTCGATTCCCTTGCTGACAAAAGTGATGTTCGGGAACTTCTCGACATCGAAGAAGTCGGCTGACTTGAGGTGGTTGTCGCGAGTGTCGTCACCGGTGGTGATCGACGCCGTCTCAGCGGATGCCTCGACCTTGGAAGCGAGCGGATCGTCGGCAACGGTCACGGTGCCGGTGAACTTGCCGAAGCTGCCGCGAACCTTGCTGACCATCAGGTGGCGGGCCACGAAGCCGATGGTCGAGTGACTGCTATCGACGTTCCAGACGCCGGCGGTGAGATCTGAGAGTGAGGGTGCTGCGAGTAGTGACATTTCGATGAAACCTCGATTGGTGTTGGGGGTGGGTGTTTGGGGGTGGGTGTTTGGGGGTGAGTGGGTGTTCGGAGGCGCACTGTTCGTTGCGCTCACAATGATTGTAGTGACAATTACTTGCGCACGCAACCTTCTTCGCAAGATCAGGTAACATGCAGGTCATGACAACCACCTGGCTGTCGGCGAGCGAGATGCGCGCCTGGCGGAACTTCATCGAATCGGTCAGCACCCTCACTACTGCGATGGAGAACGACCTCGCACCCTTCGGTCTGACCAATGGCGACTACGAGGTCTTGGTGCGTTTGTCCGAGGCCGAGAGCGAACGGCTGCGGATGTGCGATCTCGCCACCGCGCTGCAGCTGTCACCCAGCGGACTCACCCGCCGGCTCGACGGTTTGGTCACGACTGGCCTGGTCGAACGTGTCGCCTGTCCCTCCGATCGCCGGGTGATGTTCGCTGCACTCACGCCAGCCGGTCACGCAAAGTTGGCCGAGGCGGCTCCGGATCACGTGGCCAGCGTGCGCAAGCGGTTCTTCAAAGGCCTCAGCCACGAGCAGGTCCAAAGCCTCGGCGAGATCTTCGAGACCATGAGGGCCAACCTCACCGCCTGCCCGTCATGACCCCGCTGCCCTCTGGCTTTCGCGCCTACGTCGCCAACGTCGGCATCAAAGACGTCACCGACGATTTCGTCGTGGTCGCCGGCGACGCCGCATGTGTTGCCGCCGGCATGTTCACGACCAGCAGCTTCGCCGGGCCGAGTGTGATCGTCAGTCGCCAGAACCTTGCCTCGCCGACTGCTCGGGCGGTTGTCGTGATCTCCAAGAACGCCAACGTCGCCACGGGGATCGATGGTCTGGCCAACGCCCGCGAGGTCGTCGCCGGTGTTGCCGCGGCGATCGGCTGCGACCCGACCGACGTGCTGATCGCCTCGACGGGTGTGATCGGCCGGCAGTACCCCATGGATCGGGTGCGCGCCGGTCTTGCCGCGATCCCATCGGAGTTACCAGCCACCGATGCCGACCTCGTCGCCCGGGGAATCATGACCACCGACACGGTGCCGAAGGTTGCCACCGCATCGGTCGGTGGTGCGTGCATCGTCGGCGTTGCCAAAGGTGTGGGGATGATCGAACCGAACATGGCCACGATGATCACCATGCTGTTCACCGATGCCCTGGTCGCGGCCGACGACCTCGGCGCGATCTTTCGCCGCACGATCGATCGCACGTTCAACTGCGTTTCGATCGACACCGACACGTCCACCAGTGACACGGCGATCGTCATGGCCAGCGGGGCCGCCGGGCCGGTCGACCTCGACGACTTCGAGCGAGGCCTGTACGAGGTGGCCAAATCGCTCACCAAGCAAGTTGCGGGCGATGGCGAAGGAGCCGAGAAGTTGATCGAGGTCACCGTCGGGCAGGCCGCCTCCGCGCAGCAGGCCAAGCGGGTGGCCAAAGCCATCGTCAACTCTCCACTGGTGAAGACGGCGGTGCACGGTGCCGACCCGAACTGGGGCCGGGTCGCGATGGCCATCGGCAAGTCGACGACCGCCGACGAGGTCGACCAAGCGAACGTCGTCATCCGCTTCGGTGATCAAGAGGTGTACCCCTCGGAGGTCGACGCCTCGGGCCTCGACGCCCTTGCCGAGTACATGCGCGGTGACGAAGTGTGCATCACGGCACTGCTCGCGGCCGGCGAGTGCTCGGCAACGGTGTGGGGCTGCGATCTGACCGATGGTTACGTGCGGATCAACGCCGACTACACCACCTAGAACGAACCACTACACCCAGGAGCTCGTCATGCCTGCCCTTCCTCATCGCCCGCTCGGATCGTCCGGGTTGAAAGTGTCGCTGTTCGCCTTGGGATCGTGGAGGACGTTCGAGCGAATCCCGCGCGAGCAGGGCCTGGCGGTCATGCAGGCCGCCCGCGAATCGGGAATCACGTTCCTCGATGACGCTCGCTACAACGACGAGACCGGTCAGGCACCGATCCCGACGGGCTACTCCGAAGTGGTCTTCGGCGAGTTGTTCCGTGGAGCCGGATGGGTGCGCGACGAGGTCGTCGTGGCCAACAAGCTGTGGTGGGAGTTCTGGCCGCAGCAAGACGCTGCTGCAGAGTTGGATGCGTCGCTGGCTCGTATGGGACTCGACCACATCGACCTGATCTACACCATGCAACCGCCCGAAGGTCTCTCCATCGCCGGCCTCGTGGAGCAGGTCGCCGCGCTGGTGTTGTCTGGTCGTGCGCGAGCTTGGGGCATCGGCAACTGGCCGGCAGACGAGCTCGCCCAGGCAGTGCAAGCCGCACGCGACCTCGGGGTGCCGCTTCCGGTTGCGGCGCAGTTGCCCTACAGCCTGGTGCGCCCCGATTGGGTCGAGGATCCGGCAATGGAGGCCGTGCTGGCCGATGCCGACATCGGCCTGGTGGCGTCCTACGTGCTCGCTGGCGGAACCCTCACGGGGAAGTACCTCGAGGGTGGCTCCGGGCGGGCCAACACAGACGAGAATCCGACGATCGTCGCCGGCAAACAACGAGCCGCAGCACTTGTCGACCTGGCCCGCGAATGGGATGTCACTCCGGCGAGCCTGGCGTTCTGCTTCGCGCTCAACCATCCGCGACTCGCCAGCGTGCTGTTCGGCGCAACCTCACCCGAGCAGGTGCACGAGAACGTGATGTCGCTCGGGTGCTTCATGGCCCTCGACAACATGCAGCGCGCTCGCCTCAGCCAACTGGCGTCGACCTAGTCGTTTCCGGGCTGGCTGCACCGTGACCGCTCCGATCAGTGGGCAGTGCGATGCCACGTTCACCGCGGTGGGCGACGCGTTCGCCGGTAACTTCGTCGAACGTGGCGAAGTGGGCGCCGCCGTCACGGTGATCGTCGACGGCCGCATCGTGGTTGACCTCGTCGGCGGGTGGGCGGATCCCGACACCGAGCGCCTGTGGACCCACGACACCCTCGTCAACTTCTACTCGGTCGGAAAGGCGTTGATCGCGCTGCTCGTGCTCCAATTGGTCGACGCCGGTCTCATCGGTCTCGACGACCCGATCGCCTCGGTGTGGCCGGAGTTCGGCGTCGGCGGCAAGCAGGGCGCGACCATACGACATGCCCTGTGTCACCGGGCCGGGGTACCGGCGATTCGCGAGCGACTGACCAACGACGCCCTGTGGAACTGGGACCGGATGACCGCCGCGCTGGCGGCGACCGAGGCGTGGTGGGAGCCCGGCACGCGCCACGCCTATCACACCAACACCTACGGTCATCTCCTCGGCGAGATCCTGCGCCGCACCACCGGCGACATGCCCGGGGCGCGGCTGCGGGCTGTCGCTGGGCCGCTCGATGCCGACCTGGGGTGGGGAGTACCCGAACCCGATCTGCATCGCTGCGCCGACATCATCTGGGCGCCCGACCGCGAGATGACAGAGGTCGATTTCTCCAACCTCTCGGGTGAACCGTTGATGATCGCGCTCGGTTACTTCAATCCCCCGGGCTACTCCTCGAAGGGAGTCGTCAACACCACCGAATGGCGCCGCGCCCAGGTCCCCTCGACCAATGGCCACGGAACGGCAACCGGACTTGCTCGTCTGTACGCCGCGCTGCTCGAGCCCGACCTTCTGCTCTCACCCGGTCTCGTGGCAGAAGCGACTCGCTCGCAGTCGGAGGGCTATTGCCCGGTCCTCGGCGAGGACACCACCTTCGGGCTCGGCTTCAAACCGACCTCGCCACGACGTCCGTTCGGTCCGAACCAACGCAGCTTCGGTCACTTCGGCACCGGCGGCGCCGTCGGCTTTGCCGATCCGGATGCCCGAGTGGCATTCGGCTATGTGATGAACCACGTCATCCCGCGCTGGCAGAGCACTCGCAACCGGGCGCTGATCGACGCGGTCTACGACTCGCTCTGAGCTGAGATCTCGCCAGTCACCCGCTCGACCCGCTACAAGATCTCGCTCAACCGAGCCGTGGCCCGTTCGGCCTCGCGTCGAGGGACGAGTATCCGATAGTCGCTCAACACGTTCGACACGATGTTGAAGGTCTCGTTTCCCGTTGCATCGAACCCCTCGCCGCGGAGCGTCGCCACGGCCATCGGCCCGGCACCGATCGGTACCAGAGCGACCTCGACCGGCTCATCAGGATCAGCGACAACATCGCCCCGATTCAAGAGCTTGAACACCACGTCGCGAATGCTCACGGTTTGCTCCCTTCTCGTAGAGCCTGAAACGCTAGCGGCCTACCGTCGACCGCTCTGACCGAGTGCCGCGACGAGCCCATCGAGCGCCGGTTCATCGGGCTCTGATGTTGGGGGGTCCGGTGGTCATGATCTGGCCGTCGGGGTAGGTGATGGTCAGGTTGCGGCGTGCGTCGAGAGCCAGTTTCCAGCCGTCCTCGTGGACCCGGTGATGATGGCGGTGGCACAACGGCAACAAGTTGTCGATATCTGTGCGACCAAGACGACGGAACCAACGCAAATGATGGATCTGGCAATCATCGAACCCGGCGCTGCAACCAGGTATGGCACATCCCCGGTACATCACTCGTAACGCCCGACGTTGCGCCCGATTCGCAGTGCGCGAGTCGCGACCCAGGTACAACGAGGTGTCATCGGCGGCAACGATGATCGGCACGATCACCTCCGCGCAACAGGCCATGCGTCGCAAGGTCTCCACCGGTAACTCGACCGGCACCCCCAAGTCGATCACCGAACGATCGTGCTCACCATCGACGAGTGTGTTGATGTCGATCAACAACGACACATCGATCCGGGTTCGACCACCACCTTTGACCGGCGTACCCGAGGTCAAGGCGACCAGCGCCAGAGCACGCAGATGCTGCTGTTTGAGCAGCGGATCGCTCGGACACGTCTCGGGCAATGTTTCACGGAACAGGGCCTCGACGGTGTTGCGCAACCGCCGATCGAGGATCACCCCGGTCTCCGGGTCGAACTCGCCACGCAAACACCACATCCCCGACTCACGATCCACCCACGACCGCAAACACGTCGCCCGCCGCTGGCGTTGCAGCCGATCAACACCATCATCGACATACACCCGGCGCACCTCAGCGCGCACCACCCGCGCAAAGTCATCACGCGACAACCCTGCAGCCGCTTCAGCCAACACCTCACCACGCCCCGCCAACCGCCCCCGCTGTTCAGCGTTGAGCGGTCGCAACGCCCGAGTGACCACGTCAACATGCGCCCCCGACCCAGCACCCCGCTCCAACACCAACCCCAGCTCAGGGATCACCGCGATCGTCTTGGCCCGATCGAACCCTTTCGACGCCTCGACCAACGACACCCGACCAGCATCCGCCACGACCCGCTCGGCGAACAACGACGGCGACACCACCGCCAACTCCGACAAACGCCGCGCAGCCGCAACCTCCACCGAATCCAACCAACCCCGCACCCTACGAACATCAACCAACACCGCCGCCACAACATCAGCATCAGCCACACCCAAATCAACCGCGGCGATCGACCCGACCAGCCCACAGATAGACATCGACACCACCCCGATCAAGGACTCGAACACTCGAACACAAACGGGGAAACGTCGCTACCAATCACCCTA
>JANYKU010000006.1 GCA_025358075.1 Ilumatobacteraceae bacterium | reverse complement strand
GGTCTCGGCGATCGACCGGGCGAAGACGATGGTGTCGCGAGCAGCGCCGAGCACCTGTGGCGCACAACGCAACGAGTAGGCATCCTGCACTCGCGGATCGTCGGTGCGATGACTGGCAACGATGGGGCTGTCTGCCAGAAGACGGCGCAGGTTCGCAGCCGACGTGGTTTGGCCGGGGTGCGGGCGTAACGCCATGAGGTCGGCGGCAAACGCCCGATCGGTGGCCATCAACGCTTCGACGCTCATCGCCGCGGCGATGTCGGCCGTGCGCAACAACATGTCGAGGTCGGCGAGCGCCAGCACCAACATGCCGAGCATGCCGTCGGTTCCGTTGATCAGCGCCAATCCCTCTTTGGCGCGCAGTGTGACGGGCGTGATGCCTGCGGCCGCCATCGCTTGCGCGCACTCACCCTCCCCGATCAGCGCGAGGGCCACGTGAGCCAACGGTGCGAGATCACCACTGGCGCCCAGTGAGCCGTGTTCGTGCACGGACGGAACGATGTCGGCGTTGAGGAGCGCGAGGATCGTGTCGACCACGACCTGGCGTACGCCGGAGAACCCCATCGCCAGCGTGCGGGCGCGCAACACCATCATCGCCCGCACCACCTCTGGCTCGACCAGCGGACCCATGCCGGCGGCATGCGAGCGGATGAGGGCGCGCTGCAGCTCCTCGCGCCGGCCGGCTGGGATCACGGTGGTTGCCAGCGAGCCGAACCCGGTGGAGATCCCATAGACGGCATCGTCACGTTCGGCAAGTGCCTCGACGATCGCCGCGCTGCGAGTGATGGCGTCGCGAGCAGATGACGACAGCGCCACCCGTGCCCCTCGACGGGCAACGGCCACAACGTCGCCGGCGCTGATACCGCTGGGGCCGAGGAAGATTTCGCTTGCCGTGATTTCCATCAGACGGTAAGTTATACCGCACGATGGAAACTGCGCAAGCAACGCCGCAAGCAATGACTCCAGTGGCGATACGAGTGAGTGCGGAGCGCGACGAGTCGACCATCAGATCGGTCGAGCGAGCACTACGACTGCTCGTGGTGGCTGCCGAATCCGATGAGGGAATCGGGCTCGTCGACGCCTCTCGTGCGGTGCAGCTGGCCCCCTCGACGGTCACGCGCATGCTGCGCACGCTCGAGTCGTCGGGCTTCGTTCAACGCCGCGACGACGGCAACTACATCGCCGGCGCCGAGCTGATTCGGCTGGGGGCATTGCATGGGTCCGAGGCACCGATGAGCCGCCTCGCCCAACCCCATCTCGACCAGCTGGCGAACACGACCGGCGAGTCGTGCTATCTCGCTGTTCCGCTCGACCACGAATGGGCGACGTACGTGCGCATGGCGGCGAGCAGCCATGCCCTGCGCCATGTGGGCTGGCTCGGCCGCCGCATTCCGCGTGTCGGGTCGGCGGTGGGGGCCGCGCTCGACGGCCGCCTCGGTACCGGCGGTGCAGCGATCATGCACGCCGGCGTCGAAGCCGACACGACTGCGATCGCGGTGCCGATCCACTCGAACGGCGTCATCGTCGCAGCCATCAATGTCGTCGGTCCGAGCTTTCGGATGAACCGGGCGACGCAGCACGACATCGCCAACGCGGCGATAGCGGTCGCCGCGGCTCTCGAACTCGCCGTGCAGGTCCGTTGACCGACTACGAGATTCGGCCCGCCGCAAGCCACAGGCGAATGCGTTGGGGAAACGGAGGCGGTTGGACGACCGAGATCATCGCCGAACCATCGAGTGATCAGTGGAGGTGGCGGCTCAGTGTGGCCGACGTCGAAGTCGATGGGCCGTTCACGTCATTCCCCGAAGTCGACCGCACGATCGCGCTGCTCCGCGGCGCGGGGTTCGCGCTGACGATCGGCGAGTGCGGCGAACAGGTCATCGACACTCCGTTTCAGCCGTTCGACTTTCCCGGCGACGAAGTCACCTCGTGCCGACTGATCGCTGGGCCGGTGCAGGACCTCAACTTGATGAGCGATCGGAAGTCCACTCATCATCGCCTCGAGTTCGTCCACATCGCGCCAGGCCCGGCGATGGAGCTCGGCGACGTCGACGTCGTCGTCGTCGTGTCGGGACAAGTTCGCATCGGCAGTCATCACCTCGGCTACCTCGACACGATTCGATGCGCCTCGGGCACTCACGATCGGTCGTGACGCAGACACCGAATGTCCCCGCCTGAGGGACAATCGTCACGTGCGTAGCCGCATCACCGGGCCAGTACGAGGCGGCGACGGCGGGGAACCACGGATAGCGTGCGGCCCATGGCTGGTTCGATCCTTGGCACCCGCGTGCTCCGCACAGAAGATCCCGAATTGCTGCTCGGAGCAGCGCAGTACGTCGGCGACCTCGATCTCGAGAACCAGGTCCACGCCGTGTTCGTCCGCTCAGAAATGGCCCACGCGTTGATCACCGGCATCGACACATCGGCGGCCTCCACAGCGCCAGGGGTCATCGCCGTGTGGACTGCTACCGACCTCGGCGTCGGCCCATTTCAAGGCATGGTCACGGTGCACGACGACTTCGCCCGCCCGGCGCTTTCCAGCGATCGCGTGCGCTTCGTTGGTGAGGGCATCGCCGTCGTCATCGCCGAGACCAACGCCCAGGCCAGAGACGCCGCCGACATGGTCATCGTCGACTACGAACCCCTGCCCGCCGCGGTGACCGCCGAAGACGCGCTGGCGCCCGGCGCGCCGGTGCTGTTCGAGGGACACGACGACAACGTGGCGATGACGACGACCGACCCGGTCAACCCGGATCTCTTCGGTGATGCCGACGTGATCGTTCGCGGCCGCTACGTGAACCAACGCATCGCCGTGGCACCGATGGAGCCACACGGCGCAGCTTCGGCGATCGGCGACGACGGGCGGCTGCTGGTCTACGCCTCGACGCAGATGCCGCACCTCTTCCTTCGGCTCCTCGCCACAGCGTTGGAGATGGAGCCGACCGACATCCACGTCGTCACCCCATTGGTGGGCGGTGGGTTCGGCGGCAAGGCCGGGCTCTACCCCGAGCAGGTCGTCGTCGCAGCGGCGGCGAGGCGGCTGCAGCGACCGGTGCTGTGGGCGGCGACGCGAAGCGAAGACATGCTTGCGCTCTCGCACAGCAGGGGCCAGGTCCAGTACGTCGAACTCGGTTGTAAACGAGACGGCACGTTCACCGGGCTGCGTGTCCGCCTCGTCGGAGACGGCGGTGCCTACCCCGGGATCGGCTGCTATCTGCCGGCCGGCACACGACGCATGTCAAACGGCACGTATCGCTTCACCGGAATCCAGTTCGACCTCACCGTCGCCGCGACCAACACCACACCGATGGGGGCCTATCGGGGCGCCGGGCGTCCGGAAGCGACCGCCTTGCTCGAACGAGTCGTCAGCCAGGCGGCGATCGAGCTCGGCATCGATCAGATCGAACTGCGCCGCAAGAACCTCCTCACCAACGACGTGTTCCCGTTCAAGACCCTCACCGGCATCACCTACGACAGTGGCGCGTACAGCACCCCACTCGACGAGGCCGCCCGGCTCTCGGGCTACGACGAGCTTCTTCGCGATCAGGCCGCTCGACGGGCAAACGGCGATCGATCGTTGTTGGGCATCGGGGTGTCGACCTACGTCGAGATCACCGCCGGAGGCGGCGCCAGCGAGTACGGGGCTGTGAAGGTCAACGACGATGGCTCGGCCACCGTCATGGCCGGCACATCGGCCCACGGGCAAGGCCACCAGACCGCGTTCGCCATGATCGTCAACGCCCAGACCGGCATCCCCATCGACCGGATTCATCTCATGCCGGTCGACACCGACCTCGTTCGCAGCGGCGGAGGCACCGGCGGTTCACGCTCGTTGCAGCTCGGCGGCTCTGCAGTGCTGCGTGCCACCGAGTCGTTGGTCGACAAGGCCAAGCATCTCGCCGCGCAACTGCTCGAGGCCGATGTCAGCGACATCGTCGTCGATACCACGACCGGCACGATCGGCGTCGCAGGCGTGCCGACCACGGGTCTCGATTGGGCCACACTCGCCGGCGCTGCGGCCGACAACGGCAGCGTCGATCATTCCGATGGCACGTTGGGTCTCGCAGCCCAGCTCGACTTCGACCAGGGGGAGGCGACGTTCCCATTCGGTGCCCACATCGCCGTCGTCGAGGTCGACCAAGACACCGGGAAGGTCACGTTGCTGCGGCACATTGCGGTCGACGATTGCGGCACGGTGCTCAACCCGCTGCTCGTCGAGGGCCAGCAGCACGGCGGTGTGGCCGCGGGCATCAGCCAGACGATGTACGAACAAGTGGTGTACGACGCCGACGGCAATCCGCTCACCGGCAACTTCATGGACTACGCGTTCCCGTCGGCGGCCGAGTTCCCGAGCTTCGAGGTGCACAGCACGGAAACACCGACGCCGCTCAACCCGCTCGGCGCAAAAGGCATCGGCGAGGCCAGCACGATCGGCAGCACGCCGGCCGTGCAGAACGCGATCATCGATGCGCTCGCCCACCTGGGCGTGAGGCACATCGATCTGCCGTGCACCAGTGAGACGGTGTGGAAGGTCATCCGTGATGCCGAAGCCGGCACGCTCGCAGATCCGTGGGTCGAGCCACCGTCGATCTTCGCCCGAGTGGCCGCCGGTCAAGAGGTCGACGAAGAAGGCCTCAGCGCCGCCGAAGGAATCTGAGCAGGCATTCGTGCCAGAGGGCGACACGATCAGGCGTCTGGCCGACAAGATCAGTCGGCACTTCGCCGGCCAACGATGCGAGCGCTGCGTCACCAGAGACCCACGGCTGGTCGGTGTCGATCTGGCCGGCGCCACGTTGGTCAGTGCCGACGCAGTTGGCAAGCACCTCTTCATTCGCTTCGACAATGGCTTCACCGTGCACTCGCACTTGCGGATGACCGGATCGTGGACAGTCGGCCCGCTAGCCCGTGAACCGGAGTGGCGGCGCAGGATCGAGTTGTGGATGGAGACCGGACGGCTCGCCGGCATCGATCTCCCGGTGGTCGAAGTGTTGGCGACGGCGCACGAGGCTCACGTGATCGGTCACCTCGGGCCCGACCTTTGCGGGGCGGAGCTGCCCGACCTCGACGAGGCGGTCGACCGCATGCACCGGCAACCCGACGATCCGTTGGCGACGGCGCTCCTCGATCAACGCAACGTCGCCGGCTTCGGCAACTTCTATGCGATCGAAGTTCCGTTCATCGTCGGCGTTTCCCCGAACCAACGCGTCGGAGCCATCGAAGGGCTGCAGCAACTCGTGGGTCTCGGCGCTGCACTGATCCGAACCAGTGCCGAGCGAGGGCCGCAGAACACCACCGGGCGCCGGCTCGACACTGCCGATCATTGGATCTACGCCCGTCGAGGACGCCCATGCCCGATCTGCGCCATCACACTCGACGGCTACGAGGAGCGTGACTCGCCATGGCGACGCGTTTCCGTGTGGTGCCCCGATTGCCAACGCGTCGACAGCACGCGTGCGGTCGACGGCGTGCGACTCAACCGCCTGATGGCGCTGCACCCCGCTCGTCGCCAGCCCAGCTTCCCGCGACTGCACGCACCTGCAACCAGCCCCTCGTCCGAGTCGCCTAAGATTTTGGGCGGTTGTTGACAACAGGAGGTGCTCTCATGCCAGGCACAGTCCAACTCGGTTCGACCGGCGACGACGTCAAGCGTCTCCAGCGCGCGTTCGCCCGCTCGATGATGGCCTCGCCGTTCGGGCCGATCAGCGGTGTGTTCGATGCCGGTCTCGACGCGGCGGTGCGCAGCTTCCAATCCGCCGAGGGGTTGGTCGTCGACGGCATCGTCGGACCGGTCACGTGGTCGCACATCGCGCCGTACCGCGAGGCCAGCCCGAGACTTCAGACCGGTTCGACCGGTCCGGGGGTCGCGTGGCTGCAGCAGGTACTGGCCGGCTCCGCTATTGCCCCCGACTGGACGGTCTACACCGGACCGATCGATGGGATCTTCGGACTGATGACCAACACGTCGGTGCGAAGCCTGCAAGGGGTCAAGGGGGTCACCGTGGACGGCATCGTCGGTGATCAAACCTGGTTCGCATGGCTGACGCCCGGCACCATGCAGCAGTTGACGCTCGAGGCGGCGTGCGGCCTCCTCGATCGAATCGGCCCCTGAGGCTGCCACTCGCGGCGCGATGTCGCGCCCATGCAAGCTTGTCCGGTCGGGTTGGCGGTGTTGCCCTACCGTGCCTCACTCCTGCCCGGACGACTCTTCAGATTGCCGAGCCGAATGTGGACACTGGTGGCGTTGCTCCAACCCCAGGAGGAGGATTTCATGGCCGATCTCGACCACCCAGTCGGGTACGTTGCCCAGTCGCAGCCCATGTCATGTTGGGCAGCATCGGCGGCAATGATGATGGGCACCACGGAAGCCGACATCCTTCATCAGTTCGCCGACTTCGGAGACGACGGCGCCGACGAACCGGAGTGCAAGAAGCTCGCTGAGCGGTTGCAGATGAACATCCTCCCCGAGGCCTGCCGCTCGGCCGACGGTTGGTGGCAGATCCTCGGTCGGGGCCCGGTGATGGTCGGCATTCCTGACCACTTCATCGTCGTCGGTGGCATCTACACCGACGATGCCGGGAACTCGCAGGTGCACGTCTACGACCCGGCCCGAGGGGAGTATTGGTCGACGTTGGAGACGGTGGAGAACGGCTACGAAGCCGACTGGGACTTCAGCTACGACCTGCTGCAGCGCTGAGATCAGCCGCCGCGATAGACGAGTGACCGCACGCCACTGGTGAACTGTGGGCTGCTGAACCCACTCGGGCGGTACTGGGGCAACGCGATCAACAGTGGAGCACGGACGCCGGCGAACTGTGGTTGATCGACGGCGATCACCTCGCGTCCACCAATGCGCACGTTGGTCAACAACAGGTAGGCGTACTGGAACGAACCTGCAGCATCGGTGTGCACGGCGGCGAACGGAGCCTCACCTCCGAGGGCGAGATCCACGTCGATGTTCGGCGGGAAGCCCGAACCGAGCGCCGCGGTGATCTTCCCGATGCTGACGACACCTGGGTTCATCTTCAAGGTCGGCGTGAACTCGCCACCGAGGAGAAGCGTGGCCGTCGCCGTCTGACCGCCGGTGCCCGATACTGTCAGCGTGGCCGTCAATGATCCCTCGCGGGTGACCGTTGCGGAGACTTGGATCGTGCACGTTGCCGCGGCGGCCAGCGTGCCGGTGCAGCTATTGGGGCCAATGGCGAATTGATCCTGGCCGTCGCCACCCAAGGCGACGCTGGCGAACGTGACAGCGGTCTGACCGGAATTGGAGACCACGAACTTCTTCGCCGGCAATGACGTGCCCGCCGGGGCACTGCCGAAGTTGACCGATGTCGGCTTGATCTTCAAGGAACCCGCTGTCGGCGTCGTCGTGGACGTGGTAGTCGGCGCGCGGCCCGTTCCGGTCAACGACGTAGTCACTGACAGCCCATCACCCGTGACTACCAACGACGAGCTGGCCGGTCCGGCCGACGTCGGTTTGAACACCACCGTCACGACGCACGATGCACCCGACGGCAACACGCCGGCGCAGGTGTTTGCGGTGATCGCGAATGGCCCAGCCGGCGGCGCGACTGCGCCGAGGTTGATCTCGGCAGCAGAAGTGTTGGTGATGACTGCATTCTGCGGTGGCGACTGCGAGCCGATGTCGACGGTGCCGAAGTTGACGGCCGGAGTGCTGCCGAGTTGGATCGACCGGGACCGCATCCACACCTGGGTGGTACCGACCGGCACCGTGCCACCCGAGAGCTGGTCGTTGGCCGACGACGAGAACGCCACGAACCGACCGGTCGCCGAGATCGACGGTTGAGTTGCACCGGGGCCACCGGTGAGCGGAGCGTCGTTGACGCCGACCGACACGAGATCGAACAAGGCGGTATCGAAGTACCCCGACGCCGAACGGGCCACCCACACCTGGGAGGTCTCGCCCGAGTCTTCCTCGATCAGAGCGATCTGGGTGCCGTCGGGGCTGATGTCGGGTTCGCCGACGGCGATCCCGGCCGGAATGTATTGCCCCGGCGTGTCGGTGACGAGCTTGGTGACACCGGCGACACGGTCACGCACGAAGACCTGGTTCACCGGGGGCGGTGAACCGAGGATGTCGGGCGAGTTCGAGACGAACGCCACGTACCTGCCATCGGCCGACACCGACGGGCTGTCGTTGTATCCCGATGCCGGCTGACCACCGCTACCGAGCGAGACCACCTCGGTCGCGCACGTGGTGGTGCACGGAGCTCTCCACCCGACAACCTGATAGGCGGGCGGCACGCCAGGGGCGGTTCGCTGTTCTCCGACGGCGACGAACTTGCCGTCGTCGGAGATGCTGATCGAGTCCGCACTCGTGTAGCCGGCGTTGATGGGGAGGGCGCTCTCGGTCGCGCCAACCGTGTCGATGCGAGCGATGTGTGGCACGCCACCGGTCGGCGTGGCGACGTAGGCGACGTATCGGCCATCAGCAGAGACGTCGATGGTGCCCGGGTACTCCCTGGCGTTAAGAACGTTGCTGGCGATCACGAGCGCGCCACCGTTCGAGCAGCGGTTCCAGGAGTAGATGTTCCATAGCCCGAACGAGAAATCAATGTAGTCGCGACCCCAAAAAGCGACGTGACAGCCATCTCGACTGATTACTCCGTTGGCGGTACCGGGATAGGTGGCGAATTCGGAAGGCAGTCCCGGAACGGTGGCCGTCGTACCGGTTGCACGATTGCGGACGTACAGGGTGTAGAGGCTGAGGGTGCCGGGGATGGTGGAGTCGAACGTCGACGTGTTGAACACCACGATGTTGCCGTCGCCGGATACCGACGGCGCCCCGCCACCCGAGGCCAGGGGACCCCCCGTAACCGGGTCGACCGAGATCAGTTCGGCGGGCGCGGCAGCAAGCGACGTGCCGTCGGTGATCCAGCCCACCGAAGCCGCAGCCAGCAGAACGGCCAGGACGATTCCCGCCGTTCGCCCGGAGCGCGTCGATGCACGACTCACTTCCCGCCGCCGTGCACCCCAACGCATGACCACAGCCAACACCGTGGACCCTCGTTTGTCCAGTCGCACCCGAAGTCGTGGGTCAGCCACCACGGTTCACCAGCGAACGAATGCCACTTGTGAGCTGTGGACTACTGAACCCGCTCGGGCGGTACTTGGGCAGGTCGATCAACAGTGGAGCGCGGACTCCCGTGAACTGTGGTTGGTCGACGGCGATCACCTGCCGCCCACCGATGCGCACGCCGGTCAGCAACAGGAAGTTGAACCGGAACGCGCCGCCGCTGTCGGTGTGCACGGTGCCGAAGGGAGCCTCACCTTCGAAAGCGAGGTCCACGTCGATGTCCGGCGGGAATCCCGAACCGAGTGCCGCGGTGATCTTCCCGACGCTGACGACACCTGGGTTCATCTTCAACGTCGGGGTGAACTCACCGCCGAGCCGCAACGTGGCCTGCGCCGATTGACCCCCGGAACCGAGCACACCCAACGTCGCCGTCAGCGACCCTTCACGCGTCACCGTCGCCGAAACCTGGATCGTGCACGTAGCGCCTCCCGCCAATGCTCCGGTGCAGCCGTTGGAGACGATCGAAAACTGATCGGCATCCGTGCCCCCGAGCGCGACTCCGGCCAGCGGAACCGCTGTCTGGCCAGGATTGGACACGACGAACTTCTTGGCCGGCAATGAGGTACCAGCGGGCGCGCTGCCGAAGTTGGCGGAGGTCGGCTTGATCTTCAACGACCCCGGCGTCGGCACGTTCGGCGCTCGCCCAACACCGCTCAACGACGCCGATACCGACAGCCCGTCTCCCGAGACGTTGAAGGATGAGCTGGCTCCGCCCGCGGCCGTAGGACTGAAGACCAACGTCACCGTGCACGTCGCACTGGGCGGAAGCACACCGGCACATCCGTTGGTCGTGATCGTGAACGGCGCCGTGGGCGGGGAGACGGAGGCGATGTTGATAGCAACGTTCGACGTGTTGGTGATCACCGCGTCCTTGGGAGCCGACTGCCCACCGAGATCGACCGTGCCGAAGTCGATCGACGGAGTGATGTCCAGAGCAATCGGTCGAGTCCGCATCCAAACTTCGAGCCCTGCCGGCAGGGTCACGCCCGACAACTCGTTGTTCGCCCCAGAGGCGAACGCGACATAGCGACCATTCGATGACATCGACGGAAGACCGGAGTCTTGGCTCGTCGGCGCGCCACTGACCCCATACGAGACGAGATCGAACGCCGCCGCATCGAAGTATCCCGATGTCGAACGAGCGACGAACACTTCGCGCACCGGCTTGGCGTTGGCGGTCGGAGGCGCCGCCTGGACCAGCGCGATCTGCGAACCGTCGGGGCTGATCTCCGGATCGTCGACGCTTCCGGGCATCAGTGTCGATGGTGTTGTCGACACGAGTCTCGTTGCATTGGTGACGCGATCGCGCACATACACCTGGTTCGCCGTCAGTCCCGCGGCGCCGACGTAGTCGGGAATGTTCGACGTGAACGCCACGTACCGTCCGTCGGCGGACGTGGAAGGTTTGTAGTTGACCTCCGACGCGTTCTGCCCAGTGCTCCCCACCGAGATCAGCTGGCTGTTGCAGTTGTACGAGAACTCTCCAACGGGTACGCACGGCGGGGCCCAACCATCGACAACGTTCCGGGTCAGATCGTTGACCGTCGATTGACCACCCAAGGCGAGGAAGGCGCCGTCGTCGGAGATGTCGATCGAGTTGCCATTGAAGAATCCGTCGTGAAGCTGATCCTCTGTGAGCGTGGGGGTGGTGTTGATCCTCGCGGCAATCGATCCGCCGGCTGCCGACACGGCGACGTAGCCCACATGACTTCCGTCGGCGGAGATCGCCAACGGCCCGACGACGTCCGCCATCGAGGTCAGAAGTCCGCCCGCACCGGAGATGTAGACCGGCGAGCTGCCGGCCGTGCAGCGATCCCACGAGAAGATCTCCCATTGCGCTGGAAAGAAGAAGAACCCGGTGAAGTAGCCCCAAAACGCAAGGTGGCAGCCGTCTCGGCTGACCACGCCACGCGTCGTGCGGTCGACAAAGGCTGGAGATGGCACAACCGTCGTCGTGCCTGCGGATCGATTGCGCACCACTACCTGCACGTTGCCGACAAACACGACACCGAAAATTGGCACAGCGGTGAAGACCACGATGTTGCCGTCGCCGGACACCGACGGCAGGGAGTCGGATGAGCCGAGCGGCGCTCCTCCCGTTGGGCTCACGGAGACCAGTTCGGCGGGCGCAGCCGCCGATGATCTCGCTTCACCGATCCATCCGATCGACGCCGCCGCCAACAGGGTGGCCAGGGCGCATCGCCACACGCGACCCGACGCCGTCGGGCTGCGGCTCACTTCTGGAAGCCGCCAAACGAGCCGGAGATCGCGCAACCCGGCTCACCTGGTCCCGGCGTGTTGCAGATCACCGTCATCACCATCGTTGAGCCAGGATTGAACATGTAGGGCGACACGCGCGGGAGATCGAGGTCTCGGAAGTTCTCGAGTGCCGACTGCTGCAAAACAACACCGTCGCGCTTGATCTGAACGAGGCCGGTATCGCCATTCGGGTTCTGCAGAACGATGTCGGTGACGGCGAACGTGGAGGAGAACGGGTTACTGAAGTCTTGGCTCGTGCCCGCCGGCACCACCGCTCCCATCCCCAGCTGGAAGTCGGCTGGGTTGCCGAACGCGGTGGCGAACGTCGACCCCGGCGTTGTCGACGAGGTCGTGGTCGGCACCGTGGTGGCTCCTCCACCGGCAACGGTCGTCGTCGTTCCGCCGCCGCCAGCGCCACCACCGGCGAGCGTCGTCGTGGTCGCGCCGCCACCGCCGGCACCGCCACCGGCCACGGTGGTGGGCGTCAGTGCGGCGACTTTCTCGTTCAACGAAGCGAGCGGCGCCGCGACGGCGTCTTTGGCCGCGGATTGGACCGTCGGCTTGAACAGCGTGATCCACAGGATCCACAGGATCAGGATCAGCGCGATCAGGGCGATGATCGCCTTGATCAACCACGCCGGGATCATCGCCTCTTGCAGCAACGTGCCGTTCACTGCCTCCGGAACCGGCGTCACCGGAACCGGAACCGTCGGGACAGGTGACGGTGGCGAACCGGGGGGACCCGCCATGACCGGCGCCGGTAGCTCGGACGCTCGGGCCCGCTCGGTGACGAGGATCTGGAACTGATGGGTCTTCGGTGGTCCCTTCCAGAACCGTTCGTGCGGGATGACCTCGAACTTGGTGAAGTGAGCGGTACCGGGCTCGACCACCAGCGCTCCACTGGAGAACGCGTAGGCGCAGGCGTTCTCCGGGTCTGCTCCGGAGAACTCGACCTCGATCGGCGCGTTGCCGCGGTTGTCGACAGCGATCTCGAACTGACCCTTGCGTCGGCCGCGAGCGGTCAGCGGGTAGATCTCCACCGAGCGATCGGCAAACCGGCCGACCGTGATGACACCTTCTTCGACGGCCGAACCCATCGGGTCCTCACCGGAGACGACCTTGACACCGAACGGCGTCGGCCCGGGTGCGACGTTCGGGGAGCGCGGTGGGCGGAAGTGAATCGTGACGGTGCCCTCCGCACCCGGGAACAACGAAAGCACCTCTGGTTCGGCTTCGATCCACGCGGCGCCCGCGCCGAGCCCTTCGAAGGTGAACTGATCGACGACGGAACCGTTGTTACGAACCCTGAGCTGTGCCGAGACCTGTTGACCGGGTTCGACGGAAAGCTCGGGTCGATCGAGAGACGCGCTCGAGCCCATGAACAGCGATTGTAGCCAATGGTGCGTCACCCGAAGTAGCGATGCCGGGGCAGAACGATTGCCCGTTGAGCCGCCGTTGATTGCTCGTTGAGGCGTTCAGTGCATCCTGTCGCCAAGCCCGACACGCCAGTCCAACTCTGACGTGCGGTGTCTGGGGCGGTCGACTCCGCCTCATCACAGAGCACCACTGCGCCGCCGTTCCCGTCGAGCAGTGTCATCTCAGATGGAGGAACTGCACATGTCCGATCGTCTAGCTGTCTACGTCCACGGTGAGGATCCGATCTCGGAAGCCGGAGTGGCCGCGCAGCTTCGTGGCCGCCCGGAGGCATACGTCGTCGAGCGGGGATGCATCGACGATGCCGTCGTTGCCGTCGTCGTCACCGATGTGATCGACGAGGCAACGGTACGGGTGGTGCGCGGGATCCAGCGTGGCGGTTGCCCTCGCGTCGTGCTGGTCACCACGCAACTCGACGACAACGGTCTGATGATCGCCGTCGAGGCCGGGGTCTCGGGCGTGCTACGTCGCCGTGAGGCCACCCCAGAGGTACTGGCCAGGGCTGTTGTCGCCGCCGCCAATGGCGACGGCACGCTGGCGCCCGATCTCGTCGGCCGGCTCCTCAACCAGGTCAGCAGGTTGCAGCAGGATGTGTTGACGCCGCGCGGCATCGGCCCCGACGGCCTCAGCGGGCGCGAGCGCGAGGTGCTGAAGCTGTTGGCCGACGGTCTCGGCACCAACGAGATCGCCAGCGCTCTCGCCTATTCGGAGCGCACCATCAAGAACGTGATCCACGATGTGACGACACGCCTCAACCTGCGCAACCGCTCACACGCAGTCGCCTATGCCGTCAAGGCCGGCATCGTCTAGAGATCGTCTGACGATGAGGACTTCTCGCGGATCCGGAACGCCGTCCACCGTCGGTCGGTCAGTAGGCCGTCGCCGGATCGGATCGGTCGCCGACCACCGGGACCGATCCATTCCATCCCCAGCGTCAACTCCTCTGCAGGCGGGGCGATATCGGTGTTGAGGGCCGGCCGCAGCGGCGCGACGAGCGTGACATCGAGTGAAGCTCGCAGTGGCATGCCGAGCGACGACCACACGTCGTGGGGTTGCGGACCCGGGTCGGGCACCGGAACACCGAGGCGGATCAGCAGCGGTTGCTCCTCGCCTTCGAGCACGCCGGCGAGATGCTCGGCAGCGATCACCTCGCCGGTGAGGCACGACTCCATCACCCGACCGAGCAGGCGATGCTCTTCGTCCACCGACTTCGCCCATGCACTCACCTGGTAGTGCAGCTGGTAGTGCCGGACCGGTGGTTGCCGAGCACCGACGCGCCCATCCGGTCCACGCTCGTCGGCCCAATCGGCGGCACGCCGGCCGATGTCTTCGACAACGCGATGCAAGAAGCACGACACCGCGGGACGCTTGACGGCCTTGGCCCACTCTTCGGTGGGAGTCTCGAAGGTCACGGCCGTTCCCGTGTCGAGGACCGCGACGAGGAAGTTGGCAAGCGACCGGTCTGCGTCGGCGATCACCACAGAAGTGTCCGCCCCTCGACGTCGATGTGAAAGACGCCAAGGGACACCTGGACATGCCCATTCGTGCACGTCGCACTGCCCCACCCGAGGATCGAGCGCACCTTCCACCGGGGTAACCCGAGCATTCACTATGGCAGACAGCCCCGGGCCATCGGCCCGCGGCGCACGTTCCACATCGCCCGACGAAGGAGTACCACCCATGCCGACCTATCTGTCGCCCGGCGTCTACATGGAGGAGGTGTCGTCTGGTTCGAAGCCGATAGAGGGAGTCGGTACCGCCGTCGCCGCTTTCGTCGGATTCGCTGAGCGAGGCCCCGCCAACCAACCCACACTGGTGACCAACTGGACCCAGTTCACCCAGAACTTCGGCGCTTTCGTCGAGGGGTCGTACCTCGCCCACGCGGTCTACGGGTACTTCCTGAACGGGGGTGGCGCTGCCTACGTCGTGCGAATCGGCGGCAATGACGATGCCGGCGACGCCAAAGCCGCGATCGCCCATGGCGAACTTCCCGCCGGCGAAGGCAAGCCCGGCCTGGTCGTCAAGGCACTCGAGAGTGGCCCCGCAGGCGACGCGATCACGGTCGAGACAGCCGACGCATCAGAAGCAGGTGAGAACAACGACCAGTTCAAGCTGATCGTCAAGCGCGGCGACAAGGTCGAGGAGACCCACGACAACGTGACGCTCCGCAAGGGCGCCAACAACGTCGCCACTCGCGTGAAGACCGACTCGAAGCTGATCTCCGTCGAAGAGGTTCGCGGCGGCGGCACGATGGAACTGCACAAGGGTTCGCGCGTCGGCCTCTCCGGTGGAACCGGGATCCCAGAAAGCATGCAGGTCTCGCCCTCCGACTACGTCGGCGATTCATCCGACCGCACCGGCTTCGGTGGGTTGGAGGCGATCGACGAGGTCACGATGCTCTGCGTCCCCGACCTCACCGCTGCCCTCGAAAGAGGCATGCTCGACATGGAGGGCTTCAAGGCCGTGCAGCTGGCGATGATCGCCCACTGCGAGTTGATGGCCGACCGAGTCGCCATCCTCGATCCCCCGCCGAGCATGAACGCTCAGCAGATCAAGGAGTGGCGCGTCGACGTCGCCGGCTACGACAGCAAGTACGCCACGTTGTACTGGCCGCGCCTCAAGGTGATGGACCCGAGCCGCGGCAAGGCGATCTTCATCCCACCGTCGGGCCACATGGCCGGCGTATGGGCACGCAACGACGACACGCGTGGCGTGCACAAGGCACCCGCCAACGAGGTCGTGCGCGGTGCCATCTCCCTGGAGCTCAACATCACCAAGGGCGAGCACGACCAGCTCAACCCGATCGCCGTCAACTGCGTTCGGTCGTTCCCCGGTCAGGGCATCCGAGTCTGGGGCGCCCGCACGTTGTCGAGCGATCCCGAATGGCGCTACCTCAACGTCCGCCGCCTGTTCAACTTCGTCGAGGAGTCGATCCTGTCCGGCACCAACTGGGTCGTGTTCGAACCGAACGACCAGAAGTTGTGGGACTCCGTGCGCCGCACAGTGACGATGTTCCTGCGTCGGGTGTGGCGCGATGGCGCGTTGTTCGGTCGCACGCCGGCCGAGGCCTTCTTCGTCAAGTGCGACGAGGAGAACAACCCGCCCGAGAACCGTGACGCCGGCATCTTGACCGTCGAGATCGGCATCGCCCCAGTGAAGCCAGCGGAATTCGTTGTGTTCCGCATCAGCCAGTTCTCCGGCGGCGCCGGACTTGAGGAATGAGGAGCCTGACCAATGCCTGAGAGCAGTCCAATCACCGCCGCACGGTTTTCAATCACCGTCGACGGCTACGAAATCGCCTCCTTTTCGGAGCTACAGGGAGTTCGCACCGAGATCAAGACGGTCGAGTTCATCGAGTCAGGCGAGAAGGGCCTGGTGCAGATGAACATCCCCTCCAACCCCGTGTTGGCGACGATCATCTTGAAGCGGGCGCAAACCCAGGACCCGCAGATGTGGACATGGCACGAGGCGGCTCGCTTCGGCGAGATGGGAGCTGCTCGCAAGAGCTGCTCGCTGGTGATGTTCGATGCGTCCGGCAAGCCGGTCGCTCGATATCACCTGGAGAACGCCTGGCCGTGCAAGATCGAACTGGGCGCGCTGCGCGCAGGGTCGTCAGAAGTACTCACCGAGACGGTCACGATCGTGTGTGACCATCTGCAGCGGGTGGCGGCGTGAGCACGCCGATGCTCGATCGTACGCCGGGGGGCGCGTCGCTCCCCGAGCGTCCGTCGCTCAGCACGGAGTTCCCTTTCAGCCTGCCTCGCGGGTATGTCGACGGCCGCGGACAGTTGCATCGCGATGGTGTGATGCGTCTGGCCACGGCCGGCGACGAGATCTGGCCGCAGACCGATTCGCGGGTGCGCGAGAACCCTGCGTACCTCTCGGTGCTGCTGCTGACGAGGACGGTGACCCATCTGGGTTCGCTGCCCGAAGTCGACAGCCGCGTGATCGAGAACCTGTTCGCCTCCGATCTTGCCTTTCTGCAAGACCTCTACCGTCGGATCAATCAAGATGGCGGTACGCGGGTCAACGTGACCTGTCCGAAGTGCGCTCACGGATTCGCTGTCGACATCAGCGGTGATGCGCCGGGGGGATCATGACGTACGCGCCAGCGCAGCTGGTGGACGAGGTCGCGTACGTCGCCTACTACTTCCATTGGCCGCTCGAGACGATCCTGGCGATGGAGCACCCGCTGAGGCGGACGTTCATCAACGCCATCGGTGACATCAATCGGGAAATCAACGGTACCGACATCCGATGAAATGGCCGTTCGCCCGCCACATCGCCACACCCTCGACTGGTACCCCCTCGATTGGCACGACATCGACTGGGGGTGATGGCCCGATCACGACGGTCGAACCGCCGCGGGCCGACACACCCGGTCGACCGGCCGACGAGATCGTCGCGCCATCGCGGCGAGAGTGGGCCACGCTGCCACCGTTGCACGTGGCCGGCGGGCGACCGATCAGCCTCACCGCAGCGACCCGCGCCTTCACCGAGAGCCTGGCCACCCGCCAGGTGCTCGTGCGCTCGCAACGTCTCGAACATGTTCGCCAGTTGGATGCGCCGAGTGGCTCGTTCCGCGGGGTACTCGCACCATCGATCGCCGATCACGGTGGCGCCGCGCCGGAGCTCCACGAGCCGTCGGCGCTGCCTGCTGTCGAGCACCGTCAGGTCGGTGCGGTGGCGAGCGCGCGGCACGACGGTCGGGGGATGTCGGCCGTCGAGCAACTGTTGGCGATCGGTGAGCCCGAAACTCGCGGACCCGCGCCGACTCCTTCGGAACTGATTGTTGCGCCAGGCCCCGACACCGAAGACGAGCCGCGCGATGGCGGCGGCTCGGCGACGCGGCGACGTGCCGGTCTCGCGGACTCGCGCCGGCAAGGGCTCGGACCCGCGTATCACGGTCCGCTCCCCGAAGCAATGCGTGCCGAGCGCGAGCGCGGTGGCCCGATGACGACAGAATCCGTGTCGAGCGACATGCGCGCAACGATGCGCGACGTGCTCGGCGTCGACGTCGGCGACCGCCTCGTGCACCGCGGACCAGCAGTGTCGGCGGAAGCGAGAGCGATGGGTGCCCAGGCGTTCACTCGCGATCGACAGGTCCACGTCGCCGACGAGGTCGGCCCGCTCGACACCCCAACCGGTCGGGCAACGCTGGCCCATGAATTGACACACGCCGCGCAACAAATCGTGCGCGGCGCGTTGCCCGACGAAGGCAGCGCGACCGGGCAAGCCCTCGAGGCCCACGCTCAGCAAGTCGAGCAATACGTGCGCGGCGATGGTGGCGCACCCAAGCCGTCGCCAGAGCTCTTGCACGCCCGGGCACCCGGCACAGAATCGGGCGAGGCCGAGGTGGTCGCGTCGACACGCCAGATGATGCGCGAGTTGGTCGACAGCGGTCTCGCCCGCCCCGATGGCAGTGGTGGGATCGTGTTCACGCTGCCGCCATCGTCGATGACTGGCTCGGCGGGAACCCAACGACTCGCGACGAGCGCCCCGGCAGCACAACCAGGCGCCGCGGCACGGCACGAGAACTGGAGCGGGCTCGAAACGTTCGGGAACACCCTCGCCCAGGGTCTCGGCAGCGATCTGCTCGGCATGGCCGGGTCGGCGTTCGGGTTCAGCGACGAGTTCATGGGTGAACAACGCACTGCACTGGCCACTCAGAACCGGGAGTTCGAACGCGATCAAACGAAGCGGGCGTACACCGAACTACGCATGGAGCATCTGCGCACCGCCGCCCTTCGAGATCGCAACGCCGACGAAACGCTGCTCGACGAAGAGCGAACCCAACCGCTGTCGACGGAGGCGGTGCGCAGGATCGAGGACCAAGTCGACACCGAGGTCACCCACCGGATGCAGGTCCTGCGTTCACAGACCGCGTTGGCACTGCAGCAGCTGAACGAAGCACGAGCCACCCGCCGCGAGACGGCCCTCGAAGAGGTGCCCGACGAGAGCTACGACGCCGCCTTCCATCAACTGTTCGACCATCCCGAGATCGAGACCCTGCCAACGGATGAGCAGCTACTGACAGCGCTCACCCGTGCACCGGCGACCGGCGGCGGACCAGGAGCACGTCACGGAGGCGGGACCACGCCAATTCCGCACCCGGGTGGCGGCACGCCGACGCCCTCAACGGGGTCACCGACGGGCGGTCCGGCTAGTCACCTCACCGGGAGTGGAACCGGGACCGGGACGGGCGCACACGCACCGGGAGCGCCGGGCACCGGCACACCCGGCACACCACATGGAACGGGCACACCGCACGGCACCGGCACGGGCACGGGTGCTGCTCACCCAGACGAGCAATGGCGCACGGCCGACACCATCGGCGGCCGCTTCGAGGGTCTCGGCAATGCCCTCGCCGGTGACATCGCCCACGCCGAGCTCGGGTTCCTCGGCTCGGTCCTCGGCTTCGACCACGCCTTCGAGCAGAGCCTGCACCAGCAGGTCACACCGGGGCACACCGCTGCCGGCACCACACCCGCGGCGCACGGTGCTACCGACCCTGCGCATGCCGGCGCGGCCCACGCCGGCGCCCATCCGGACGCCGCCCATGCGGCCGGCGTCCATGGCGCTGCTGGGCAAACGTCATCGGCGGCTCAGGGCACCGTCGAGAGCATCGTCGGCGACCCGTACTCGCTCGACGAGCTGGCCAACCGTCTGTATCCCAACATCCGTACCAGATTGCGTCAGGAACTGCTGATCGATCGCGAGCGAGCAGGCCTGCTCGCCGATTTCCGCTAGGAGGAACCAATGCCCATTGCCAACGACGTGCCACTGGCACTTGCCAACCGATTCACTGTGAAGGTCGACGCCCCCGGCGAGATCGACCTCGGCAGCTGGGCCAAGGTGGACGGCCTCGACGTCACGTTCGACGTCGTCGAGTACCGCGCCGGCGATGCCTGGAACTCACGGTGGTACTGCCCCGGGGCAACGAAGTACTCGACCGTGAAACTGAGCCGTGCCGTGACCGCCGACACCGAGAAGGTGAAGAAGTGGTTGAGCGATACGGCGAAGAACCACAAGCCGGGCCTGATGGTCATCGAGCTCAAGGACTCGGCCGACAAGAAGGTGTTCACCTGGGAGATGCGCAGCGCGATGCCGTCGAAGTGGTCGGTCGGCGGCTTCGATGCCGGAACCAGCAAGATCGCCACCGAGCAGCTGGAGGTCGTGCACCTCGGCTTCCTCGACGACGACATCGCCTGACTGGACGTTTGATCCATGCCTCTCACCGACTCTTCCCAATATGGGCTGGTCATGCGTTTCGACGTGGTGGTCGACGGCATCAATCTGGGCGCCTGGTCGTCGTGCGACGGGTTGACCGTCGATTTCGGTCTCAAGGAGATCAAGGTCGGCGGCAACAACGATCACAAGGTGTACCTGCCCGACAGGGTCAACTATCCACACCTCGTGTTGAAGCGGGCCATGACCCAGGGCGAGTCGGCCAAGGTGATGAGTTGGCTGCGGAAGATGATCGACGCAACCGACGGCGGCTCCGCCACGATCACGCTACGCGACAGCCACAACCACACGGTGGCGGAGTGGACCTTCGCCAACGCCCGACCCGCCTCGTGGAAGGGCCCGACGCTGAACGCCACGGGCAAGGACGTAGCGATCGAGAGCCTCGAGCTCGTTCACGAAGGATTCCTCTAGGAGCATCATGAAGGCCAAGCTCATCAACGAGAAGTTGCCATTCGAAATGGTCGAGTTCGACTTCAACCCCGAAACGTTGAAGTACACGCGTACCAGCGACAGCACGACGCGCCCCAATGCCTCGCCCGCGGGGATGGGCTCGACGCCGTCCATCCTGTTGAGGTCGCCGCCGAAGCAACTGCAGGGTGCCGGGTACCTCGTCGGCGACGACGTGCACGACCGCGCCAAGCAGCTGTACGACTGGATGGATCCGGGTGGAGGCCTGCTCGGTCAACTGATCGGGGCTGCGGTCGGTGCGTTGACGGGCGGGCGCATCAACCTCGCCGCCAAGAAGCCGACACTGATCTTCCAGTGGGGCACGCAGATCATGCGCTGCGTCTTGATGAGCGTGACAGTCACCTTCGAGCGCTTCGCCTCGCACGGCACGCCTGACCGGGCGAACATCAGCTTCACCGTGCAGGAGGAGTTCAACATCTTCGGGATGCTGCCGACCAACCCGACATCGGGCGGATTGCCCGGACGGCAGCGGCACATCGTCAGCGCCAGCGAGAACATTCAAACCATCAGCACTGCCGCCTACGGAAACCCGGGCGTATGGCGCGGCGTGGCAGAAGCCAACGGCATCGACGACCCGTTCCGGGTCAAGCCGGGCGACACCGTCTACCTTCCGAACGCCAACGAGATCGTCGGAAAGCGGTGACCTGACGTGTCGATGCCAGGCCTCACCGATGTGTCGGCGACCGTTGCCCCAACCGTGTCCATCAACTCGATGGACCTGTTGCCGACCGTGCAGCCGAAGCTGAAGCGCACGGTGGTCGACACGCGGCTGCACCTGCCCGACATGTTCGAGCTCACCTTCGAGGATTCCGACAACTCGGTGATCAGCGATTCGCACGTCAAGATCGGCAGCCTCGTGGAGGTCTACGGCGGCGCCGCGGGTTCGTCGAAGGCCTCGTGCCTGATCAAGGGCGAGGTGACGTCCATCGAAGGTGAATACAGCGGCCTGACGATCTACACAATCATCCGCGGCTACGAGAAGTCCCATCGTCTCCAGCGATCCAGCCGCACACGCTCGTTCGTCGACATGAAGGACTCCGACATCGCCTCGCAGATCGCCAGCGACGCGGGGTTCCACGAGACCGACATCACCAGCACCCCGACCACCCATCGGCACGTGTCGCAGATCGCTCAGACCGACTGGGACTTCCTGCGGATGCGCGCCCAGGAGATCGGCTTCGAGACCGGGGTTGCCCAGGGCAAGTTCTTCTTCCGCAAGGCCTCGAGTGCCAAGCCCGACACCGGCGGCGGGCTGATGGGCGCGATCGCCGGAGCGGCATCGGCGATCGCCAACGCGTTGACCGGTGATGGGCCGCCGAAGCTCACGTTCCAGGAGAACCTGCAATGGTTCCGGCCACGGCGCAGCGCGGCGAACATCCCCTCCGACGTCGAGGTGCGCGTCTACGACTACAAGCAGGCCGAGGTCGTCGTCGGCTCGGCGAAGCTGAAGACCGGCACGGCCAAGCTCGACGACGATCCCGATCCGTCGGCCCTCGCTGACTCGTTCAAAGGGCTGCCGTTCTCGTTTCCGACGCTGCCGAGCCCTCCGTTTCCGAGCCTCGGGCAGAAGCCCAGTCAGACCGCCCGCGTGATCGTCAACCGGCCGCTAGATTGGGGCTCGCCCACCACGACCGCTGTCGACGACGTGGCCAAAGGTGTCGCCGAGCACTTGGCGAGCACGATCCTCGAGGCCACGGGAACCGCGTTCGGCGACCCCGGCATCCAAGCCGGGAAGAAGATCAAGATTGCCGGCGTCGCCGAAGAGTTCGTCGGCGAATGGATCGTGACGGCCGCCCGTCACGAGTTCGAATCCGAGATCGGCGGCTACTCGACGTACTTCGAGGTCAGCGGCCGGCACGACCGCACGCTGCTCGGCCTGGCCTCACTGGGCAGCGCCAGCGTGCGCCCGTCGCCGATCAACGGTCACGTGATCGGGTTGGTCACCAACAACAACGACCCCGACTCGATGGGCCGGGTGAAGCTCGGCTTCCCATGGCTGGCCCCCAACTACGAGAGCGACTGGGCGAGGGTCGTGCAGATCGGGATGGGCAAGGAGTGGGGCAACCTGTTCCTGCCCGAGGTCGGCGACGAGGTGCTCGTAGGGTTCGAGTTCGGCGACTCGCGCCGACCGTACGTGATCGGCGGGCTGCTCAACGGCAAGTCCAAGCACCCCCTGCTGTCGAGCGCAGTGAAGGCTTCCGGCCTCTCTGCACAGGTCGTCAAGCGCGGCATCGTTTCGCGCATCGGCAACCAGTTGACGTTCGAGGACGAGATCCCGTCGCCCCTCACGCCGAAGCCACCGACCACGGGCAAGATCACGCTGGGCGACGCCGACGGCAAGCTGCAGCTGACCTTCGACACCGTCAACGGCGAGCTGAACATCGTCTGCAACGGCGGGGTACTGAACCCGATCGGCAAGATCACGATCGAGCAGAAGTCGACCGGCGGCGCGATCAGCGTGAAGAGTGCCGGCGATGTGACCATCGAGGCGTCTGCTCCCGGAAAGCTGACGTTGAAGGGTGGCATGGGCGTGTCGATCGACGGCGGCACGGCCAACGTCGAGATCAAGGGCACCGCGGGCGTGAAGCTCGATGGTGGCGCCGGTCTGGTCGAGCTGTCCGGCTCGATGGTGAAGTTGAACTAGGAGACGACGATGCCGGTTGATCATGACTTCGTAGGAACAGGTTGGGCCTTTCCCCCGCAACTCACCGCGTCCGGTGGCATCGCCATGGTGCGTCGCGAGCGCGAGCTGGAAGAGTCGATGCGGATCATCCTGTTGACCTACCCCGGCGAACGACCGATGCGCCCCGAGTTCGGATCGCGCCTGCGCGACTTCGTGTTCCGCAGCGTCGACGAGGAGATGACCACCGCGTTGGCGTTCGAGGTGATGAGCTCCCTCCAGCGTTGGGAGCCGCGCGTCGATGTGGTCAAGGTCGTCGCCACACCAGATGTCGACAGTCACGAGTTGGTCTTCATCGACATCCAGTACGCGGTGAAGGGCACCAACGACCGCCGCAACCTGGTGTTCCCGTACTACACGATCCCCGACGATGGGAGTGATTACTGATGGCTCTGCCAGCACCAGATCTCGACGATCGGCGATTCCAGCAGCTGGTCGATGACGCCAAGCGGATGGTCATGGCCCGCTGCCCGACGTGGACGGACCACAACGTGTCGGACCCGGGAGTGACGCTGATCGAGACGTTCGCGTACATGACCGACGTGTTGCTCTACCGCCTCAACCGTGTCCCCGATCGGTTGTACCTCAAGTTCCTCGAACTGATCGGGCTGCAGCTGTTCCCGGCAACCTCTGCGCGAACGGGCGTGACGTTCTATCTGTCGTCCCCCGCGCAGGCAACGATGACGTTGCCGCGCGGCACGCGTGCCGCGACGCTGCGCACCGAAACCGAGGATCCGGTCGTGTTCACGACAATCGAAGACCTGTCGATCATCGCCTGTTCGCTCAATTCGATCCTTACCGCCGCCGCCGGCAGCGACAGCCGCGAAGCGCGCACCGAACAGCTGCGCATGCGGGTGCCCTTCGCCGCGTTCTCCAGCCCGCCGGCACCGGGCGACGCGATGTTGGTCGGACTGACCGAGGCCGTGCCGCGTTGCGCGGTGCGGTTGCAGTTCCACTGCACCATCGAGGGAGTCGGTGTCGATCCCGATGATCCACCCCTGCAATGGGAGGCCTACGACGGCACGACATGGCATGTGTGCGAAGTCAGTGAGGACGGCACCGGAGGGTTGAACCGAGATGGCTCGATCATCGTCCACGTGCCGCGGCAACACTCCGCGACCCTGCTCGACGGCGAGCGCGCCGGATGGTTGCGTGCCAGGGTGATCGCCGCTGCGGAGGGTCAGCCCTCGTACAGTTCGTCACCAATGATCCAAGGGTTGATCGCCGACACGATCGGAGGCACCGCCGACGCGGCGCATGCCGACGTGATCGAGCACGAGGCCCTGGGCGTGTCAGAAGGTGTCGCCGGCGAGACGTTCAAGACCGCATACGCGCCGGTGCTTCCCGCCGGTGACGCGTTGCGGCTGATGGTGATGTCCGACGACGGTTGGACCGAGTGGCATCAGGTCGAACACTTCGCCGACAGCGCTCCCACCGACTACCACTTCATGCTCGACGCCGTGCACGGTGTCATCTCGTTCGGCCCGGCCGTTCGTGAACCCGACGGCGGGCTGCGGCAGTACGGGGCGGTGGCACCGAAGGGCGCCATCGTGCAACTCGAGGCGTACGCCACGGGAGGTGGCAGGATCGGCAACGTCGGAACCGGATCGATCCGCACGCTGAAGTCGTCGATCCCATTCATCGCCGGCGTCGAGAACCGCGGTCCGGCCATCGGTGGTGTCGATGGCGAAGACCTCGACTCGGCCAAGACGCGCGGACCGATCCTGTTGCGCACCCGCAACCGTGCGGTCACCGCCGAAGACTTCGAGCAACTCACGCGCGCCGCGGCACCCGAGGTCGCCAGGGTCAAGTGCCTGCCCGCCGGCGAAGGCGCCGACGCCGGCAGCGTGCGGATCCTCGTCGTACCCGCCGCGCCGATCATCGATGGGCAGATTCGGTTCGAACACCTGGTGCCGAGCGAGGAGACGATGGAACGGATCCTCAACGCTCTCGACAGCGCCAGGCTGGTGGGCACGCGAGTGATCATCGAACCCCCCGTCTACCAAGGCGTCACCGTCGTCGCCCAGGTCAAGGCGAAGCCGAAGTTCAGCGTCGTACGCGTCCGCGAGGAAGCCTCCGCGGTTCTGCATCGGTACTTCAATCCACTCGTCGGCGGACCCGATGGACGTGGCTGGCCATGGGGTCGCCCCATCCAGTCTGGTGAGGCCTACACCGCGTTGCAGGAGATCCGCGGCGTCGACTTCGTCGAGGAGATCCGCTTGTTCGGCGCCAACCCCGTGACGGGTGAGCGTGGCCAGGCCACGACGCGCCTCGAGCTCGCCGCCAGCGCGATCGCATTTTCCTACGAGCACCAGATACGGGTCGTCGCGCCATGACCGTCGAACTTGAGAGACAATCATGACCGTCGAACTTGAGAGACAATCATGAGAGGTTCGATCGACGGCCTGCACTCACCGGTCCCGATCGCCTCGCTGTTACCAGGCATCTATCAGGACGATGAGTTCACCAAGCAGTTCACCGGTGGGCTCGACGATGTACTTGCTCCAGTCTTCGCGACGCTCGATTGCCTCGACACCTACGTCGACCCATGGTTGGCGCCAGAGGACTTCCTCGAGTGGCTCGCCGGCTGGGTCGGCGTGGTCATCGACGAAGGTTGGCCACTCGACCGCAGTCGCGCGTTCATCGCCAACATCGTCGAGTTGTATCGCTGGCGCGGCACCATCCGCGGCCTCGTGGCCGAGCTGGCGATCTACACCGGTGGCGATGTCGAGATCTCCGAGAGCGGCGGCGCAGCGTGGTCGCTGACCCCGGGTACCGATCCGCCGGGCGACGATCAACCGCGAATGGCGGTGCGTGTGAGCGTCGACGATCCATCGAGCATCAGTGAGCGAACGGTCGACCGGATGGTTGCCGCGGCCAAGCCGGCGCACGTCATCCATGTCGTCGAGATCGCCAAGCGCAGTGGTCGCCGCAAGTCCGGGGAGGATCGATCATGATCGTGTGCAAGGAATGTGGATTCAAAAACGCCGATGCCGACTCGTTCTGTGGCGCCTGCGGGAGCTTCCTCGAGTGGACGGGCGAGAAGCAGGCTGCACCGGTCGCCCCGGTCGCCCCGGAGGAACCGGCGCAGAAGAAGAGCCTGTACGAGCGAATCACCAAGGTGATCTACGCCGACGTCGGTGAAGCCAAGCCGGTCGAGTCGTCGACCCCGGCGGGCCCCGGCGGGCCCCCAGGCGCAGGAGGACCGCCGCGACCAGGTGGGCCTCCCGGTGGGCCTCCCGGCGGACCTCCCGGCGGACCTCCACCACGACCAGGTGGGCCTCCCGGCGGACCTCCCGGCGGACCTCCCGGCGGGCCCCCAGGCGGGCCGCCACCACGACCAGGTGGACCTCCAGGTGGACCTCCAGGTGGACCTCCCGGCGGACCTCCCGGCGGACCTCCAGGTGGACCTCCAGGTGGACC
>JANYKU010000187.1 GCA_025358075.1 Ilumatobacteraceae bacterium | reverse complement strand
CTCGCCGACGAGATCGCCGCACCGCTCGGCATCGACCTGTGGATCGGCCTGCCGGAGTCGTTGGAACCTCGGGTCTCACCGATCATCGCCCGGCCGCTGAACCAGGTCTCCGATGATCCGGCTGTGCAGGCAATGCTGGAAATGTTCCTCGGTCCCGGCACCCGCGGCGGACGGGCGCTGTTCCTCAATGGTGTCTTCGCAGTGAACGACGTGTTCAACCACCGCGAGGTTCACGCCGCCGAGGTTCCGGCTGCCAACGGCATCGGCACGGCCGCGGCGTTGGCCAAGGTCTACGCGGCGACGTTGAATGCGGTCGACGGCGTGCGGTTGCTCACCGACGAGACACGCGATCGTGCGCGAGCCACGATCACACCGCGCGGCGAGCCGGATCTGTGCCTGGTCATGCCGACCACGTTCGGTATGGGGTTCATGACCCACGGCATGTTCACGCCGTATTCCGGGCCCGGCAGCTTCGGGCATTCCGGAGCCGGTGGGTCGAATGCGTTTGCCCAACCCGAACGGCAGCTGGCGGTTGCATACCTGATGAACAAGATGGCTGCCAACCTCGCAGCCGACGCCCGCGCCCAGCGGATCAGCGATGCTGCCGCGGCGGTTGCCGACTCGCTCTGACCAGCGCTACAGCGGTCCGCGCAACCACCACAGGCCGAGCCCCCAGGCCAGCATCATCAGCACGGCGGCGGCCAGCACGTAGCGCCAGGTCAGCTCGTGGATGGTCGTCACGGCATCGCCGACGGACTGCTGCAGGTGGGCTCGGATGTCGGCGTAGGCCTTGGCGAGCTCGGCAGCCGACGGAGCGACATAGGCCTTGCCACCGGTCGTGTCGGCTGCGTTCTGCAACTCGTCGAGCTTCACCGGCACGGGATCGGGGGCGCCGGTATTCGGATTGTCGATCACGCCGTGATCGGTGCCGAAGGCGATCGTGTACACCGGGACCTTGGCATCGGCAGCGATCTTGGCGCCGTCGGCGGTCGGCCGTCCTCTTGTGGTTTCACCGTCGGACAACACGACCAACGTGCCGGGTGAGTCCTTGCCGGATTGACCGCGTTGAAGGATTTGTACACCCGCGGCGATCGCATCGCCGATTGCCGTGCCTTCTCCGAGCTGCAGCGCACTGATCGCATTCGAGATCTGAGTTCGATCG
The DNA here is from genome assembly GCA_025358075.1 of Ilumatobacteraceae bacterium. Classification (GTDB taxonomy): domain Bacteria; phylum Actinomycetota; class Acidimicrobiia; order Acidimicrobiales; family Ilumatobacteraceae; genus JAENVT01. The sequence continues at coordinate 7,928 of JANYKU010000187.1, read as the reverse complement.
GTCGTCGGCTCGACGGCAACGTCGACGGTGCCGCTGAACGAGATCACGCCAACCTCGACGTCGGGGTCGACCGCATCAACGAAATCGACCCCTGCCTTCTTCGCCGCGTCGAGACGATCAGGATCGACGTCGTTGGCCCCCATCGACAGCGAGACGTCGAACAACATGATGATCCGGCCGGCGGCTTTGGGGTGTGTCACCGAGCGGTCGACGGGCTGGGCGGCGCCGACCACGCCGATGGTCAAGGCGGCGAGCTGCACACCGGCCACCGCGTGCCGGCGCCAGCTCGGTCGCCTGGGGGCGATCTGGTCGAGCATCTCGATCTGGGTGAAGCGGACCGTGTGTGCTGCCCGCCGTCGCTGGGCGAGCAGATAGGCGACGACAAGGCCGGCGACCACCAGCAACAACCACAGGCGAGTCGGGGCGAGGAAGTCCCAACTCATCGATGGACCATCGCCGGGCGCAGGCGCCGTCGACGAACGTGTGCGGCGATGTCGGTGAGCCAGTCGCCGCTGGTGGAGAGCTCCAACCAGTCGCCGCCCGAGGCGCGGACGGTCTGCTCGCGTTGCTGTCGCTGCTCGGCGGCACGCTCGGCGAACCGACGCTGGACCGACTCGGTGACCATGATCTCTCGGGTGGCGCCGGTCGACGGATCGGAGAACGTGACCAGGCCGATGGGCGGCACGTCGACCTCACGGGGATCGACGATGCCGATGGCCAGCAGGTCGTGGCGCATGGCGAGCGCAGACATCGGTGACGACCACTCGGTGCCGGCAAAGTCGGAGATCACGCAGACAAAGCCGCGGCGCTTGCTCAACGCTCCCACGCGCCGCATCGCTTCGGAAAGTGCACCACGGCCAAGCCCCTCCGTGTCGGGCGAATCGGCGACCGCCTGCAAGATGGCACGAACGTTGTCGCGGCCGAGTCGTGGTGGCGTGATGCGCAGGTGTGGCCCGGCGACGAGCACAGCACCGAGCCGGTTCTGGTTGCGGGCGGTGAGGAAGCCGACCGTCGCCGCTGCGGCGAGGGCGATCTGCGCCTTGGTGCTGTGTTGCGTGCCGAAGTTCATTGCCGCCGACACGTCGACCACGATCCACGCCTCGAGGTCTCGATCGGCGATCTGGTCGCGCACATGCAGCTCTCGTGTGCGGGCCGTGACGTTCCAATCGATGCGGCGCACGTCATCGCCGGGCTGGTATGCGCGTGACTCACCGGGCTCGCTGCCGTGCCCGGGCGTGATGCCCTGGTGCTGGCCATGCAGTTGGCCATCGAGGCGGCGGTTGATGGTGAACTCGAGTGACCGCAACAGCTCGGTGATCGAGGCAGGCGTGGGCCCGCTCGGCCACTCGATCGTCGAGGTCACTGCCATGGTCAGACCTGCGGCACAGTGGAATTCGGCGCGCTGGTGTTCGGCCTGGAACTGCCGCCGGAGTTGTTCGCTCCCGAGTTGTTTGGCTTGGGCGAGACCCACATCGTCGGTACCGAGCTGAGCACTCTGCTGAGTACGTGCTCGATGGAGACGTCGCGTGCCAACGCGTCGTAGGTGAGGATCAGACGGTGGCGCAACACCTCGGGGGCGAGGTCGAAGATGTCTTGTGGTGTGGCGTACGTGCGACCGCGCAGCAGCGCCAGTGACTTGGCGCCGCGAACCAGTGCAAGGGTGGCTCGTGGGCTGGCGCCGAGGGCGATCACCGGGGCGAGGTCGGGCAGGCCCGTGCCTGCCGGGTTGCGGGTTGCCTGCACGAGATCGACGGCGTACTGCTGAACGCTTCGATCGATGAACACCGCCGCGGCACGGCGTTGCAGGTCGGCCAACCCATGGAGATCGATGACCTGCTCGGCAACGGGAGGCGACACGCTCATCCGGTCGACGATCGTCATCTCCTCATCCGCGGACGGGTGCGTCATCGTGATCTTCATCATGAACCGGTCGCGCTGTGCCTCGGGCAGGTGGTACACCCCTTCCGACTCGATCGGGTTCTGCGTGGCGATCACGAAGAACGGCGTCGGAACGTTGTACGTGTTGCCGCCGATCGTCACGTGTTGCTCTGCCATGACCTCCAGCAAGGCCGACTGCACCTTGGCCGGGGCGCGGTTGATCTCGTCGGCGAGCAGGAAGTTGACGAACACCGGGCCCAGTTCGACGTCGAACTTCTCGCTCGACGATCGGAAGATGCGGGTGCCGATGATGTCGGACGGCAACAGATCAGGGGTGAACTGCACACGTCCGAACGTGCCGCCGACAACCTTCGACAGCGTTTCGGCGGCGAGCGTCTTGGCCAGCCCTGGCACGCTCTCGAGCAGGCAGTGACCCTGGCTGAGCAGCCCGACGAGCATCCGCTCGATCAGCCGGCTCTGCCCGACGATGACCTTGCGCAGCTCGAAGAAGACCCGCTCCACAACCAATGCAGTGGCGTGGTCGTCTTGTGGCAGGTTGGTGGTGACCGTCATGGGGGTGCCGCTCCTTCGGCCCGGAACGGTATCAACGCGTTCCGCGAACGTGGGCGCGGCGGGTCAGCGTGTGGCGTGCGCGTCGAGCACGATCGCCAGGCAGCGAGTGACCCGGCGAGCCGTGGGAACGTGCAGATATTCGTTGGGCCCGTGGGCGTTGGCGCCGGGCCCGAGCACGCCGGTGATGACGAACTGCGCCGCGGGAAATAGCTCGCCGAGCATGCCCATGAACGGGATCGAGCCGCCCTCGCCGAACGCCCTCGAGGGGTTGCCGAAGCTGGCAACCGACGCCTCGTCGAGTGCCGCCTGCAACCAGGTGGAGAATGCCGGAGCGTTCCACCCGGGCCCGGAGTGTGCGTCGTCGAACGTGACGTGCGCGCCATAGGGCGGGTCAACGGTGACCGCCGACTCGATGGCCTCGAGTGCCGCCGCGTGATCGCATGTGGGGGGTAGGCGCATGCTCAGCTGGAACGACGTGTACGGCCGCAACACGTTGCCCGCGGACTCGACCGGTGGGATGCCGTCGACACCGGTCACGCTGAGGGCTGGATACCACGTGCGGGCCAGCAACTGCTCGACGGGATCGGCGACCATCGGTTCGGCGCCTGGAACGAACGGAAAGTGTCCGCCGATGGGGAACTCCGCGGCGGTCTCTGCAGCTTGCGTGCGGCGATCGGGTGGGATGTCGACGTGCAACGGCGACAGCAGGATCCTGCCGTCGAAGCTGTCCTCGATCCGGTCGAGGATCTCGCGACAGATCCGGAACGTCGATGGGACGACACCGCTGGCTTCGCCTGAATGCACGCCTTCGGTGAGGATCTGCACTCGCAGGGTTCCGGCGGCCAGACCGCGCAGCGACGTGGTGACCCACAGCCGCTCGAGATCGAGGCAGCCCGAGTCGAGGCACAACACCAGGCTCGGCGTGCCGATACGAGCTTGGAGCGACTCGAGGTAGGCCGGTAGGTCGGGGCTGCCACTTTCCTCGCTGGCTTCGATCAGCACGACGCAGCGGGTGTGGCTCATTCCGTTGGCCTGGGCCGCCTCGATGGCGAGAACCGAGGCGAATGCCGCGTATCCGTCGTCGGCACCGCCGCGGCCGTAGAGGCGGTCACCTTCGAGCACTGGCTTCCACGGACCGAGATCGTCGCGCCAACCGGTCATCTCCGGCTGCTTGTCGAGATGGCCGTAGAGCAGCACCGTGTCGTCTTGCGACCCGCTACCGAAGGCAGGGATCTCCATGAGGATCACGGGTGTGCGGCCGGGCAGTTCGTGGACCTCGACGGTGAGACCGGCGATCGCTCGAGCCGCGCACCACGCCCGAATCAGCTCGACGGCGCGATCCATGTGGCCGTGCTCTCGCCACTGCGGGTCGTACAGCACCGACACGTTGGGGATGGCGATGTAGTCGTGGAGCGCGGGCACGATGTCGTCGTCCCACACGCGGTCGACGTGGGAGGTCAGCATGTCGGTCATCGTCGTGCTCCGATCAATCGCTCGATGGTTCGTTCCGCCTCGGCAACCATCGACTGCACGAGCTCCGCTGCGGGGATGAGCGAGTTGATGGCGCCAACGCCTTGTCCGCACGGCATGAACTCCTTGACGGAGTCGACCTCGGTGCCGTCGGGGTAGCCGAGATGGTTGGCGCCGGCCTTCATCGAGTGGATGGCTTGCGCCGGGAAGGGCTGCAACTCATCCGGATGGGTGTCGTAGTAGTTGGTCCATTCGTTGCGGATGACCCGGCAGGTCTTGCCCGTGTACGAGCGGCTGACGACGGTGCCGTCCTCCGGCGTGGCGAGCAATGCCTCTTTGTAACCGCGAACGGCACGGGCCTCTGGGGTGGCGATGAAGCGCGTACCGATCCACACGCCATCGGCGCCGAGTGCAAGTGACGCAGCCAGGCCCCGACCGTCGTACAAACCTCCCGCGGCGACCACGGGGATGCGATCGCCGACGGCATCGACCACTTGAGGCACGAGGGCGACCGTGGCGACGGTGCCGGTGTGGCCGCCGGCCTCGGTGCCTTGGGCGACCACGAAGTCGACGCCACTTTCAACCGCGCTGAGAGCATGACGAACCTTGCCGCACATGCTGCCGACGAGGATGCCGTGCGAGTGCAGCAGATCGATCACTTCGCGCGGCACGCCGAGCCCGGCGACGAAGATGCTGGCGCCGCCGTCGATCACCGACTGGATGCCGCGCTCCACCTGACCGGGCAGTGCCGTGAGCAAATCGACGCCGAATGGCTTGCTGGTCAGCTCGCGTACCGCTGCCATCTCGACCGGCAACTCCTCGACGGCCATCGTCGAGGCCCCGAGCGTGCCGATGCCGCCGGCCTCACTGACTGCCGCGACCAGCTTGTAGTAGCTGACTCCACCCATCCCGGCCAGCATGATCGGATGTTCGATGTCGAGCAGTTCAGTGAGCCGCGTGTGCATGCGCTGCACGGTAGCGGAGCATTCCCGACCGACCCCCGTGTGGAGTGTTTGACGCGTACCAGGGTGCGGTGAACAACTCCACACGTCAGGCGGCGCGCTCGATTCGCGCTGTGTGCAGTGCCACGAGTTCATCGATCAGGCCATCCAAGTCGAGCAGGTCGATCTCGGTGACGCGTTCGATCTGCCAACCGATTCGGTGACACTTCTGGTCGCGGCGTTTGTCCTTGACCGTCCCGTCGAGCAGCAGATGATCAGGGTGGATGTCGAGCTCGATCCCCCAGCGGGCGGATGGCACGGCGAGGTCGAGCCGAACGCTTGAACCGTCGAGTAGCTCGAGCGAGGCGAACTGCGGCTCGACGGGGATGCCGCGGGCGCGCAGTGCGTCGGCCACCGTCAACTCGGGATGCGATTCGGCAGCGGGACGATCGCCGCGGCTGAGAAGCGTGCGGGCGAACTGTTCGGAACCAGGTCGGCTCGGGTGGCACAGGCGGCGGGCCGTCGCGCCGAGTCCGGCGATTGTGCACTTCTTGAGATGGATCAGTTGCTCGACGACCGAGGCGTGATCGAGTGGTGAGAGGTCTGCCGATAGGTCGAAAGCCAATCGTGTGCTGGTTGCAACGACGATCCCGCTGGGCAGTCGCACGTAGTCGACCGGGGACACCTTTCTCGACTGTCGCAACACGACGCCGGCGTCGAAGAGGTGTGTGCCGTGCCGTACGGAGAAGTGGATCGGAGTGGCCGCTGGCATGCGCCGCAATCCCATCAGCCGACCGCCCGACGGCCCGGTGACGAATCCCCCCGGATGGGCCAGGCACAGTGCGACGCAGCTGCCCTCGAACGTGACAGGGGCCGAGTTGATCCTCAGAACGCCTCTGTGTACGGCGATCAGTGCTTCACCTTCGACGAGCCGGCGTCTGGCGTTGGGCCCGACTCCGGCCTGGGCGAGTTGCCGAACCGAGACGTGTCCGTACTGGCGACGCAAGATCGCAAACGCTTCGGCAGTGAGATCGATCATCTGCTTCCTCCTCGAATCGAGGTGATGTCATCGGGGGAAGCCGCGACTGACCCTATCGCCCATCCCCCCGCCAGCGCCCTGGAGTTGTTCGCTGCACCCCGGTGCGCGCCAAACACTCCACAGGTCAGGCCCGGTCGGGTTGGAAGGGGCCGGGTTGACGGAAGAGGTGCCGGTGCCAGCGTGAGGGGGTGAAGGCGATGGCCCGCGGCTCGTCCTCGAACATCCACCGGGCGAAGTTGCGGCGCGACCACTCGCTGGAGGCCAGCAGTCGGATCGCGCCACTGGTGCCGAGTTGATGGCTGAGCACCTTGCTGAGCAACACCGACATCTTGTGGTCGGCGACGAGATGCTCGCGGACGGTCGACCGATAGCGGCTCGCCACTGCCTCCGGTCCGCCTTGGACGATGATGGCCTCGGCGGCCAGACGCGCCGTCAGCAGGGCTTGACCGATGCCTTCCCCGGTCATCGTGTCGGCAGCCATCGCCGCATCGCCGGCGAAGCACACTCGGCCCGATGTCAGCGTGGCGCGATCGATCCCTGCAGGAATCGGCCATGCCGTGTGGCGGTCCTCGAGCTCGAAGCCGGCACCGAGCGCTTCGACGACATGGCGTCGTTGCAGCAGGTCGTTCCAGAGTTGCTTCATGTCCTGCACCCGCCGATCGCCGCCGCGTTGCACGCCGAAGCCGATGTTGGCGCGCCCGTTCGGCAACGGGAAGCTCCACATGTATCCCGGCAGCAGCTCGGGCTCGAACCACACGATCAGCCGCTCGGCTGCGGGCCCGGTCACGTTGCGGGCGTATTGACGGAAGGCGTGCCACTCGCCGAGGTATCCGGGCTCGCCAACGCCCAACGCCTTCCGAGTCGCCGACCACATGCCGTCGGCAGCGACGACGTACGAGGCAGTGACGGTACCCACACCGGCGACGTCGACCTCGACCGACGAGGGCAACTGGCGGATCGCCTGCAGCGAGTGGCCCTGGTGGACCTTTGCGCCGGCATCGATCGCCAGATCGACGAGCGCGGCATCGAGCTCGCGCCTCGGTGTGGTGGCGGCGAAGATTCCGTCGGAAGGTAGGGGCACGCAGACCTCACGGCCCGATGGCGAACGCAACCACGCCGCATCGACCGACTTCCAGCTCGGCACCATCGACGGTCGCAACCCCAGCGGTTCGAGCTCGCGGAGGGCCAGCGTGGTGAGGCCGTCGCCGCAGCACTTGTCGCGGGGGAAGGTTGCCTTGTCGATGACCACGACCGAGCGGCCGGCTCTGGCCAGCACGATTGCGGCCGTCGATCCGGCAGGTCCGGCGCCGATGACGACGACATCGGCGGTCGAGTGCACGGTCATCGGCTGAGCAGGCTACGGGGTGACGAACCCAAGCCGCCGCGCCGGCTTGATCGCCGACTTCCACGCCTCGACCTGGGCGGAAGCGCGAGCCCTGATATCGGGCAGCACGGGATAGAACGCGTCACCGGGGCACGCGGTGTACGACATGTCGCGATGGCCGGCGATGGTGAACGTGGTGACGGGTGTGCCTGCCGCCCAGCGCTGCGAGCCTCTGGAGATGAACGAGGTCGTCGCCCCGGGCGTGATGTCGATCGAGTAGCGGGGAGCCAGCCAGGCCAACACCTTGACCAGCGCCTCTTGCGCCGCATCGGTCGGCAGTTCGCTGGTGAAGTCGCCGAGCAAGCAGATGAGCTGGGCAAATCCCTGGCTTCCCCCGGTGGCATCGGCGATCACTGGCCCCGACATCGCGCCGGCGCGGCCCTCCCACACGTCGCCGTCGCGCCCGATGAAGAACTCGTAGCACACGTCGGGCCAGTTCTTGGCGGAGCTGGTGTGGAAGAAATAGGTGGCTTGGATGAGGGTGACCGCGCTGGTGTACGAGTTCGGCGACGCGGTGTGGTGAACGAGCAGGAACTGTGGCGTCTCCGCCCGAATCGGCCCCAATGGAGGTAGCGAGGCGCCCCATGCGTCGCGTGGGTAGATCGACAGCCCGGGTAGCACCTCCAGCGCCGGCACGGCCGGG
>JANYKU010000177.1 GCA_025358075.1 Ilumatobacteraceae bacterium | reverse complement strand
GACCAGTCGCCGACAGATGTCAACAGCCTTGTAGGCAGCGATTCCCCCGGAGACACCGAGAACGATGCGCTTGCCGGCGAGCATGGCAGTCGTTAGCGCGGAGCGATCAGGCGACGGTCTCGGCGCCGGCTTCGTCGGCGACCGACTCGGCGCCGGCTACGGCAAGCTCGACTCGCACGATCTTGTGAGCGGCGATCTCCTCGAACCCGATGCTCAGTGGCTTGCGGGCGACGGAGCTGACCTGCGGGGGAACCATGTGGCCGAGGCCATCGCCGAGCTGGTTGAAGTAGGAGTTGATCTGGCGGGCACGCCGAGCGGCCAAGGTGACCAGGCTGAACTTGGAATCGACCGTATCGAGCAGATCCTCGATCGGCGGGTTCATCATCGTGTCGTGGGCGCGAGCCATAGTTCAGCCTCCTGAGCGGTTGGCCAGTGTACCGCGAGGGTGGGGCAACCAGGTGTTCAAGCCGAAACGCGATGGTGGTCGATGATGGCCAACAACTCGTCGACCGTGCGGTCGAGGTTGTCGTTGACCACGACGTGATCGGCGAGCGCCAGCCCCACCGGCTCTTCGTCGAGCGCCTTGCGGAGTCGCGCGTCGACCTTGTCTTCCGGGTCACCACGACCGCGGAGGCGGCGCTGCTGCTCATCGCGTGACGGGGGCAGCACGAAGATCAGGACTGCGTCGTGACGTAACCGTTTGACCTGGCTGGCCCCATCGACCTCGATCTCCAGCACCACATCACGGCCATCGACCACGTCGGGAAGCGGTGTGCCGTAGTAGTTGTCGAGGAACCTGGTCCATTCGAGAAATCCGCCTTGACCGATGCGATTCTCGAAGCTGGGTTGATCGGTGAAGACGTAGGCCGTGTCGGGCTCGCTGGGGCGCTGCGGACGGGTCGTCCACGACCTGCTCAACCACAGCTTGGGGTCGCGCTCTACGAGGGCGTTGACAATCGTTCCCTTGCCAACGCCACCAGGGCCGGAAATGACGATGATGAGTGGGGCGGCGGTGCCGTCGCTGGCCGCCATGGCCTCACTTGCCGAGTTGATCGAGCAATGACTGCTTTTGGACAGCGCCAAGCCCTTGTACACGACGATTGTCGGCGATGCCGATGTCTTCCATGATCTTGCGCGCCTTGACCTTGCCGACGCCAGGCAGCGACTCGAGCAGCGACACGACTTTGAGCTTGCCGACGGTGACGCTGGTCGAGGCGAGAGCCTCGCGGATCGAGACAGAACCATTCTTCAATTGGTTCTTCAGTTCAGCGCGAGCAGCGCGGGCCTCGGCGGCCTTGGCCAAAGCGGCCGTGCGTTGTTCGGGCGTGAGTTGAGGAGGTGTTGCCATACTCACAAACCCTAGTCCTGGCCTCGGGGCCTTTCGCGGCAATCGGTCAATGAGCTGCGCCGACGAGATCGGCGACCGAATCGACACCATGCCGCGCGCACCACTCGGTGAGGCCATCGAGAACCCGAATCGACGCCCGCGGATCGACGAAGTTAGCGGTCCCGACCTGCACGGCGCTGGCCCCGGCGAGCATCAACTCCACGGCACCCAGGCCGTTGGCCACTCCCCCGACACCGATGATCGGCAGGTCCGGGAGGGCGGCGTGTACGTCGAAGACGGTCCGCACCGCAACCGGATGGATCGGCAGGCCGCTGTAGCCGCCACCCCCCGCACCCAGCACGGGACGGCGAGTTTCCGGGTCGATGACCATTCCGAGCAGGGTGTTGATCAAGGTCACGGCCTCAGCGCCGGCTTGGCGAACCGCGCCGGCGACCTCGACAACGCGATCGGTGTTCGCGCTGAGCTTGGCCCACACCGGCCGGCCACATGCGGCCGAGGCAGCGATCACCGCGGCCGACATCTCGGGATCATGGGCGAAGATGCCTCGACGTCCCTCGAGGTTCGGGCACGACAGGTTGACCTCGACCGCCACCACCTCCGCGGCGCGCACGGCGCCGAGCAGTTCGGCGGCACGGGCGTAGTCGTCGACGGAACGTCCCCAGATGCTGACCACGACACGAGCGCCGCATGCCGTCAATGCCGGCAGATCGTCGGCCAGCCATGCCGACACGCCGGGACCCTGAAGGCCGACGGCGTTGATCATGCCGACCCCGGCCGGATGCACTCGAGGAGCCGGATTCCCCGCCCACTCGAATGCCGCCACCGATTTCACCACGTGCGCGCCGAGATCGGCAAGGTCGAAGAAGGATTGGAACTCGGCGCCGTGCCCCGCCGTGCCAGACGCCGTCATCACCGGATTCGGCAATGACACCGAGCCGATGCGCGTCGTGCGGTCGACCATTACGCGTGATATTCCTGCAATGACCGTACCGAGAGCTCCTGACCGACGTGTTCGGCCATTCCTTGCACTGCAGCCAGCGCTGCCTCGACGGTGGTCACCGAGCTGACCCGATGAGTCGTTGCAGCTTTGCGAATCTGCTCACCGTCGCTGCGAGCCCCGCGGCCCTGCGGGGTGTTGATCACGAACGCGATGTCGCCGCCGGCAATGAGGTTGACGGCGTTGATCCCGTGGCCGTCGGAGATCTTGCCGACGACCGCGTCGACGTCGACGCCGAAGCTGGCCAGGTAGTCGGCGGTGCCGGTCGTTGCCGCGATCCCCAAACCGAGTTGGCGGAGTCGGCGGGCGACGACGATCCCGGCAGGTTTGTCGCCGTCGGCCAATGACAGGAACACAGTCCCCTCCGTAGGAAGAACCGTGCCGGCAGCGAGCTCCGCTTTGTAGAACGCCAGTCCGAACGTGACGTCGATGCCCATCACCTCGCCGGTCGAGCGCATCTCGGGACCGAGCGCCGGGTCGACCTCCGGGAAGCGATTGAACGGCAGCACCGCTTCCTTGATCGATACGTGGCCGTTGGCGCACGGCGCCTGCAGCAGACCCTCGCTTCGGAGCTCCGCCAGCGTGGCGCCGAGCATCACCCGACTGGCAACCTTGGCGAGCGGTACGCCGGTGGCCTTGGCCACGAATGGCACGGTTCGGCTGGCCCGCGGGTTGGCCTCGATGACGTACACCGTCGTGCCCAGCACGGCGTACTGCACGTTGATCAGGCCACGTACATCGAGGGCCTTGGCGATCGATGCGGTGTACGACTCGATCACTTCGACGACCCACTGTGGAAGAGTCTGCGGTGGGATCGCACAAGCGGAGTCACCACTGTGCACGCCAGCCTCCTCGACGTGCTCCATGACCCCGCCGATCAACACCTCGCCGGTGTGGTCGCGGATCGCGTCGACATCGACCTCGGTCGCGTCTTCGAGGAACCTGTCGATCAGCACGGGACGCTCGGCCGACAACCCGCCCTCGCGACCGAGTGAACCGAACCCGGCAAGTTCGGCCATCGCCCTGGCCAAGTGGTTGCCGTCGTGGACGATCTGCATGGCCCGCCCACCGAGCACGTAGCTCGGGCGAACCAACACCGGGTAGCCGATGCGATCGACGATGCCGAGTGCTTGCGGTAAGTCGGCCGCGGTTCCACCGGGCGGCTGCGGGATCCGCAGCTCGTGACAGAGCTTGCTCCACTTCTCGCGGTCTTCAGCGAGGTCGATCGATCTCGGTGACGTGCCGGCGACGAGCTCCTGCGGCAGCACTCCTGCGAGCTTGAGTGGCGTCTGGCCTCCGAGCGAGACGATGATCTTCGGAGCGATGCCGCCGCTGGCCAACGTCTCGGCGGCGATCACGTTGAGCACGTCCTCGCGCGTGAGCGGTTCGAAGTAGAGCCGGTCGCTGGTGTCGTAGTCGGTGCTGACGGTCTCGGGGTTGCAGTTGATCATCACGGTCTCGTACCCGGCGTCGCGAAGAGCGAACGATGCGTGCACGCAGCAGTAGTCGAACTCGATGCCCTGGCCGATGCGGTTCGGGCCGCTGCCGAGGATCACGACCCTCGGACGACTCGAAGGTCGAACCTCGTTCTCATCCTCGTACGTCGAGTAGTGGTACGGAGTCTCGGCATCGAACTCGGCCGCGCAGGTGTCGACCGTCTTGTAGGTCGGAATCACCCCGGCCGCTTCGCGCAGACCTCGAATGATCAGTTCGTCGCTACCCCAAAGATGCGCCAGCTGGCCGTCGCTGAAACCCAACTGCTTGGCGCGGCGCCAGGCGCGCGACGACATCTGACCTGGGTCGACGCCGGCAAGGGCGTCACGCTCCTCGACGATGCGCAGCATCTGGTCGAGGAACCACGCGTCGATGCGGCAGGCATCGTGGATCTCATCGACCGTGACACCGCGCCGTAGGAGCTCGCCAACCTGGAAGATCCTGTCGGGAGTCGGGACCGCGATCATCGCCAGCAGCGTCTTGTCGTCGAACTGAGCAAGCTCGGCTTCGGCCGGATCGCAACCGAGCCCCAGGCGCCCCTGCTCCAGGGAACGCAAGCCCTTCTGCAGGCTTTCTGGAAAGGTGCGACCGATCGACATCACCTCGCCCACCGATTGCATCTGCGTTCCGAGGATGCCCGACGACCCGGGAAGCTTCTCGAACGCCCAGCGCGGGATCTTGGTGACGACATAGTCGATGCTCGGCTCGAAGCTGGCCGGCGTGGATCCTCGAGAGGTGGCCGTGATGTCGTTGGTGATCTCATCGAGGGTGTAGCCGACGGCAAGTTTGGCGGCGATCTTGGCGATCGGGAAACCCGTCGCCTTGGAGGCGAGGGCCGACGATCGCGAAACGCGCGGGTTCATCTCGATCACGACCTGTTCGCCGGTCGTCGGATTGACCGCGAACTGCACGTTGCTTCCACCGGTCTCCACGCCCACGCGGCGGATGCACGCGAAGGCTGCATCACGCATCTGCTGGTACTCGACGTCACTCAACGTCTGAGCCGGGGCCACCGTGATCGAGTCGCCGGTGTGCACACCCATCGGGTCGACGTTCTCGATCGAGCAGATGATGACGCAATTGTCGGCACGGTCACGCATGACCTCGAGCTCGTACTCCTTCCAACCGGCGATGCTCTTCTCGATGAGGATCTCGCCGATGGGACTGGCGGCCAGCCCGTCAGCGGCGCGCACCTCGAACTCAGCGGCCGTCGATGCGATGCCGGTGCCGCGACCGCCGAGGATGTATGCCGGCCGGATGATGACCGGCAGACCGATTCGTTCGACGACCTCCATCGCCTCGTCGAGGCCGTGGGCGATCCCACTTGTCGGCACCGACAGGCCGATCTCGATCATCGCCTGCTTGAACTTCTCGCGATCCTCGGCGGTGGCGATGGCCTCGGCGTTGGCGCCGATCATCTCCGGCGTGCCTGGCACGCCGATGATGCCTCGCCCGAACAACGCCATCGCCGTGTTCAAACCGGTCTGACCACCAAGCGTCGACAGTACGGCGTCGGGCCGTTCGCGTTCGATGATCTTGGCGACGACGTCGGGCGTGATCGGCTCGATGTACGTGGCGTCGGCGAAATCGGGATCGGTCATGATCGTCGCCGGATTGGAGTTGACGAGAATGACCCGGTAGCCCTCTTCCTTCAATACACGACAGGCCTGCGTGCCGGAGTAGTCGAACTCGCAGGCCTGACCGATCACGATCGGACCGGACCCGATGATCAAGATGGAATGGAGATCCGTTCGTCTAGGCATTGCGCCGGCCTCCGGCGAGGTCGAGCCTGGCGCCACCATCCATCAACTCGGCGAACATCTGGAACAGGTACCTCGAGTCGTGTGGACCGGGGCCGGCCTCGGGGTGGTATTGCACACTGAAGGCCGGGGCGCCGAGCACCCGCATGCCTTCGTTGGTGTGGTCGTTGAGGTTGACGTGGGTGACCTCGACCCTGCCATCGAGGCTTGCCGGATCCACGCAGAAGTTGTGGTTCTGACTGGTGATCTCGATCTGTCCGGTGGACTCGTGACGCACCGGATGGTTGCCACCGTGATGCCCGAACGGCAGCTTGAAGGTCTCGCCTCCGAGGGCGCGGCTGAGCAGTTGATGACCGAGGCAGATGCCGAAGATCGGTACCTGGCCGAGCAACTCGGAGATCGTCTCCACCGCATAGCCGACCATCGCCGGGTCGCCGGGGCCGTTGGAGAGGAAGACGCCGTCGGGATGGCCGGCCAACACCTCGGCCGCCGTGGTTGCGGCCGGCACGACCTCGACGGTGCCGAGCCCGGCAAGGTGGCGCAGCATCGTGCGCTTGATGCCGAAGTCGAAGGCGACGATGCGCCGCGTGCGAGAACTGGACGTCGCCGCGACGGTGTACGGCGATGCGCAGGTCACATCGGCGACGAGGTCGATGCCATCGGTTCCAGTCTCGGCCGCCGCGGCACTGCGCAGCGTTGCCTCGTCGGCGGTTCCGAAGGCGCCGGGCATCGCCCCGGTGTCGCGCAGCAGCCTCGTGAGCCGTCGGGTGTCGATCCCACCGATCCCGCTGACACCGTGCCGCAACAGCATCGCGTCGAGTGAGTTCTCGGCTCGATGATTGCTGAATCGGCGGGCCATGTCGCGCACGATCACGCCGCGGCAGAACGGCCGCGCCGATTCGAAGTCGAAGGCATTGGACCCGTAGTTGCCGATGTGCGGGTAGGTGAACGTGATGATCTGACCGGCATACGACGGATCGGTGATCACTTCTTGGTAGCCGGTCAGCACCGTGTTGAAGACGACCTCACCGCTGGCTACACCGTTCGGGGGGTCGGCGCCGAGCAGTTCTCCTTCGAACGTGCTGCCATCGGCCAGCACCAGCAGTGCCTCTCGGATCATCGAGCCACCCGCTGCATAAGAATGCATACTAGTGCATGATCATCCGTACCCGCGGCTCCGAACGCGACAAACAACACGATTGCTCCTCCCGTATGGGCATCACGGGACCCATTTCACGGTCGGGCCGAGCGTAGCAGCCAAGGATGTCGACGACAGAGACACAGCCGCCGGATATCGGATCCCACCTGGTGGTACCTTGCCGAAATGCCAGAACTGCACGGCACGGTCGTGCTCGCTACGTACAACAGCGGCGCCTCCGTGGGTCCGGTGCTGGCCGAGATCGAAGAAACGGCTGCCGTGCTGCGCCGCTCGGGGATCGACCTCGACGTGTTGCTGGTCGACGATTCCAGCCCGGACAACACGGCGGGCATCGCCACCGATGAGGCCGCGCGGCTCGGGCTCAAGATCAAGGTGCTCAGCGCCTCCAACCTTGGTGTCGGACGCTCGCAGCTCGCGGGCTTCGAGCACCTCCTCCAGCTGGGCGGCCGAGACTTCTTCGTCACCCTCGATCCCGACGGCCATCATGACGCTCGCCAGATCACCGATGTCGTGCGGGCGTTCGTTGCCCGCCGCAGTGGCGTCACCATTGGATCGCGGTGGGCCCGAGGTGGTTCTTCACCCGGCACGTCGGCACTGCGGTCGCTGGTGAGTCGCACCGCCAACTTCCTCGCCCGGCGGATCGTCGGGCTTCACGGCGTGCACGACGCGACGACATCGTTCCGCATCATCCGCCCCGACGTCGCCCAACTGTGGATCGATCGCAACATTCCGGCCGACGGCTACGGCTACTTCACGACCTCGGTCGCCGTCGCTCAGGCCGCCGGGTTCTCGGTGACCGAGAGTCCGATCACGTTCCGACCGCGCTATGCCGGGGTGCGATCGCTGTCGTTCTCCGACATCGCCGCCTTCTGGCGCAGCCTGTACACGACCAGGGTGCTCGTCTCCGAGCTCCGCAATGAGTCACGTCGCGATCAGGCGACATGGGCAGCGAGATCTCCACACCTCCAAGCCCAGCAGGCATCGTCGAACTCGCAGTTCGGGGCGGCCGAGGAGCTCGAGAACCTCGCCCAGGCCGACCGGTTCTTCGGCTGGATCGCCGACGAGCTCGCACCACACCTCGGCCAACGGATCCTCGAAGTCGGAGCCGGCATCGGAACGATCGCCACCAAGATGGCCGAGCGCAAGGGCATGAGTGAGATCACCGCCATCGAGCCCGCGGAGAATCTGTTCGAGCGGTTGCAGACCACGACGGCTCGGCTCTCCAACGTAACTGCGCTGCAGCTGACGTCACAAGAGCTGGCATCGACTCGACCTCGACAGTTCGATTCGATCGTCTACGTCAACGTCCTCGAGCACATCCTCGACGACGCGGCCGAGATGCACACCGCGTTCGAGCTCGTCGCCCCGGGCGGAACGCTCGGCGTGTTCGTGCCGGCGATGTCGCGGCTCTATGGCACGCTCGACTACAAGTCGGGGCACCATCGTCGGTACGACAAGACCCGTCTGCGCGAGGTGATCGCCGGCGCGGGGTTCGAGATCGTCGAGCTGAGGTATCTCGAGGTGGCTGGTGTCGTGCCGTATTGGCTGATGTATCGCGTGCTCAACCGGCAGTCGTTGAGCCCGATGTCGTCAGGTGTCTTCGACCGAGTTGTCGTTCCGGTCAGCAAGCTCCTGCAGCGGGCGGTGCCGAGCCCTCCGATCGGCAAGAACCTGCTGGCGATCGCCCGTCGCCGCTAGCTGCCTGCCTTGCGTCTGGCCACCAAAACGTTGTCGGTGTCGAACAACACCTCGTACGGACCGTCGGGCGCGATGAAGCTGGCGACCAAGGCTTGTTGGGCCTCGCCGACCTCGGTGCGGTCGAGCACGATGTACTGAATCGTCGCCGGGTCGGGCAGCCGGAAGCCATCGTCATTGCCCCAGTAGGACGGCACCCATGGATTCGGCCAGTCGTAGATCTGGGTGCGGTGCGAGAGATGTGGCAGCAAGGTGTACGTCGCCGAAACCGATGCACTTGCCGGAACCAACTTCAGTGCCTCGCGCATCGCCGCGTGTCGCGGCTGCGGAGTTGCCCACACGTTGTACGAATCGCCGATGGGCGATGGTGACCAGGCCACGTTGGTCATGTACGCGCAGGCGAGCAACCAGATCGGCAGCACCGTTCGCATGACCTTGAACCGGAACAGCACGTAAGCGCCCTCGATCGCGGCGATCAGCAGTGGAGCAATCATCATTGCCGTGTACTGGTAGTGGATGCTGCGCGCGTACGGGCTCAGGCCGATGACGCTGGCCAGCATCTGGGGCGCGGCCATCAGCAGGGCGAGCGGCGCAGCGAGTGGCAGGCCGCCGAGTGGCAGCGCCAGGTCGCGATAAAAACGCAGACGGTCTGGTTGCGTCGCATCGCCGATCACGCGATTGGGATGACGCAGCATCGTCGAGATGATCCCCGGAACGTCCCTGCCGTAGTTGCTGTAGAAGTACTGGATGTAGAACGGCTGCTTGCCCTGGTTGAAGTGTGGGATCACGATCCTGGTGGCGATCGCGTACCACACCACGCCGAGCCCGAACGTGGCCAACGCCATCATCCGGTCGCGATGGTCGCCTTTGCCCGGCCGATACAAGAACAGCAGGATGAGCCCGAGCATGATGACGACGAGCGCGGCGTCTTCACGAATCGACAAGGCAATCAGCAGCGCAACGAACATGCCGCGCCATCGGCGATGGCTGGCGAACCACCAGGCGTACAGCAGCGGCGCGACCACCAGCGCCTCGGGATGGTAGTTGGCCCAGCTGATCCACTGGATCGGGGCGTACATCAGGTACACAACGGCGAACAACAACCCCATCCATGGCCTGGCGAAGCGGTCGCGGGCGATCAGGTAGATCGGGAACGCGGCCACGGCGAGGCCAATGGCTTGGGTGACGTACAGGAACGACGGTCCGGCGCCGAGCCAGTAGAAGGGCACATAGGCCAGCACGATCAGGTTGAGATGGTGACCCCAGAACTCCATGCCGCGCACGGTCATGAAGCTCTGCCCTCCGCGCGACACCAGCCAGAAGCCTTGGTCGTAGATGCCCATGTCGTACGACCAGGTGCCGAAGTTGTCTTGATGCTGCACGCCGAGCTTGCCGAAGACCATCGCGAACAGCAGGGCCCCGGCGGCCGTGAACCACGCCGCCGGATGGATCGTGCGCAGCCGCTCGGCCCATCTCTCTACGCGGCCGATCGTGATCTCTCCGGTCGGATCGTCCGCGGTGACGACGACATCGTCGGCCACGACTCCGTCCTCGGATATCACGTCGCGATGATAGGTCGACCACCTGGACATAACACGGCGCTCGCGCCTGCGTAGACCTGGGCAAAACACGAAGGAGCCGGGCCCGAAGGCCCGGCTCCTCGCAGATATCTCAGTCGTTGGATCAGCCGTTGATGCCGGTGCAATCCGAGTTGGCGCTGGCCGTACCCGTCAAGACGTAGGTCGCCGTCGCACCGGTACCCGTCACGACGATGTTGAAGTTGGGCGACGTCTGGTGAATCAGGCCGGCGGTCTTCAGATCGCTCTGGAGCGCCGTGTAGTTGCCGGTGTTGGCGTTGTAGGCCTCTTCGGCGGTCTGGATGACCTTGAGGTCTGACTGGCAAGCGCTGGTCTTGCCCTTGTTGGTGATGCCGGTCACCGCGAACACCGTAACGGTGGCCAAGA
>JANYKU010000168.1 GCA_025358075.1 Ilumatobacteraceae bacterium | reverse complement strand
GTGGTGACCAAGCCGACCGCGGCGCCCGATGCCGGGACCCACTTCACACCGCCACCACCCGCACCACGCCTCAAACGCCAATTTTCAGCACCCTGCTAGGTCCGACCGACCGAGGCGCCGAGGCTGGCTACCGTTGCGAGATCGAACCGACGCGAGCCGCCGCCGACCGCCCCCAGCCCGATCAGACGACCGACGCGATCCGGCGCACGCTCGACGTCGTCGCGGTCGATGCCACGGGCGAGATCAGGGTCGTGCGCGCCGCACTCGTTCATCTCGGAGTCCATCTCGACGTCCTCGTCGAGGTCGAACGCGTCGGAACACTTCGCTTCGCAGGCGATCGCGTCGAGTTCGTCGATCCAGCGGATCGAGCGACCACTGCGGCAGCCATCGTGCCGAGCGAACGCCGCGCTTTGCATCGAGCGGTCGCGGAAGTCCTGACCGAACCGCGTCACCGGTTGCAGCGCGCCGAACACCTTGCCGCGGCCGCGGTCGGCCCAGATCAGGAAGCGGCGTCCGCGCTCGCCGAGCTCGGGCTCGAAGCCTTCGAGCGTGGCGAGATGGGTGTAGCCAGCGAGCTGTTCATGCGCGCCGGAGGACTGTCGCCCAATGCCGGCGATCGCGCTACACACCTCTTCTACGCCGGTCATGGATATTGGAACTCCGGCGAGTACACGGCATCGCGAGCAGCCTTCGATGCCGCATACATCGGTTCCACCGAGCCGATACTGCGCGCGGATGTGGCCCTCCAACTCGGCGAGCTCGACATGTACCAGCGCGGGCCGCGGTACGGCCGCGATCTGTTCGTCGCCGCGGCCGAGGCCGTCGAGCCGTACGACATCGATCGCGCCGCGATGCTGCTCGTGCACGCCGCGAGTGCGGTGATGCTTTCGTCCGACGTGGTCGGCTCACTCGGCCTCGTGCGCCGGGCCTGCGCCTTGGCCGAACGCGGTACCGGCAGCAGCACCATCGCCGCGTCGTTGATGCTCGCTTACGTGAGTCTTCACCATGGTGACGTGGAGAAGTTCGACGAGCTGTTTCCTCCGGTGTCTCAAATCGCTGATGCGCTCAAAGACTCCGATGTTCCCGAGGCGGACCTGTTCCTGCAGCTGGTCGGCATGGTGCACGTCTTCACGGAACGATGGGAGACCGGCCGCGTGTATCTCACGTCGGTCGCCCATCGCGCCGGACGCCATGCCCGTGTGGCAACGGCGGCGCTGGCAAGCGCCACGCTTGCCGAGCTCTGCTGGCGATCGGGCCGCTGGGACGAGGCATGGGCGTTGGCGACCAGCGATCTGGTCACGGAGGTGACACTCACCGGGGCACGACTGTGGTTGCTTGCGTTCACTGCGCATCTCGACGCCGGCTTCGGCCGAGCGGTGGAGTGCCGGGCCGGTGCGTACGCGGCGCTTGCGGGCAGCGAGCCGATGGGCTTCGGGACGGCCACCATCTGGGCCTGTCATGCCCTCGGTCTGCTCGAGCTGGGGCTCGGCCATGCAGTCGCGGCTGCATCACATCTCGGCCGCGTCGAGGCCATCACGACAGCGCACGAGATCATCGAGCCAAGTGGAGTCTGGTGGCAGGCGGACCACGTCGAGGCGTTGGTACGTTCCGGCCGGCCTCACGAGGCCGCCCAGGCGCTCGCCCGATTCGAGTCGGGAGCGGCGTTGTCGCAGCGCGTGTGGGCGTCGGCGACGACGTTGAGGTGCCGCGGCCTCATGGCCACCACGGCCGACGAGGCCGAGCAGTGGTTCGCAGAGTCACTCGCCCTCCACGATCGATTCACCGCGCCGTTCGAGCTCGGCCGAACACTGTTGTGCCGCGCCGAGCGACGGGTCGCGATGGGCTCGCAACTCGATGCATCGGCAGATCTCGCCGAGGCCATTGCGATCTTCGACTCGTTGGGAGCTGCATCGTGGTCCGCCCAGGGCTGCGCGCTGCGCGACACGATCGCCTCGCTCGGCGATTCTCACGTGGGCGAGCTGCTCTCGCCGGCCGAACGTCGGGTCGCCGACGCAGTGGTGGCGGGCATGACCAACAAGGAGGTGGCCGCGGCGCTCTTCGTCAGTGAGAAGACGGTCGAGTTCCACCTCCACAACGTGTACCGCAAGCTCTGCGTTCGATCGCGCACACAGCTCGTTCGGCGGCTGTCGTCACCCTGACGCAACCAAGCCAACAGCACTCAGTCCCTACGAAGCGAGAACGGGTCGTCACGCGTCGTGAGAACTCGGGTACTTCGACCCTGTCGATGACACACGACGGTGAGTTGAATTGATCACATGGGACACCTCTGTCGGCCTCGATCGCGGCGATCCCGCGAGGCGATGTGACGAGCACGGGCGAAGCCACGCATCCGCGTTCGCGCGTGGTAGCGCATGCCAAGCGCTGGCAGCTGTGGGTCGTGTTGTTGGCAGCAGCACTGCTGGTCATCGGCGGGCTCGTTGGTTCGATCGTCTCGGCGAAATCCGTCGTACGCCACGAGCGCGACAGGTCCAAGCGAGCCTTGGCGACCTCGGCGGCCGAAGTTGGCTCGACGTTGCGAGTCGCCATTCAGCGCGAGCAGGATCTGGCCGTCAGCGCAACGGGCTTCTTCCTCGCCAGCCCTGGTGCTTCAAACGCCGAGTTCGTGGCGTGGGCCAATGCAGTAGGCGCCTTGGACCGGTATCCCGAACTCCTCGGATGGGGCCAAGTCGTGATGGTCACCGCAGCGGAGCTGAAGGCGTACCAGGCCCTGGCGGCCGCGGATCCCGCAGGGGTGGTCTCCGGCCCGTTCGTGCTGGTTCCGCCAGGCGAGCGACCCTTCTACTGCTTGTTCTCGAGTGGGCAGAGCCGCAAACCAGGCACAGGTGCGCCAGCAGGTTTTGACTACTGTGCAGGGGCCGCGGGAGCGCCGATCATTGCCGCTCGAGATTCGGGACTGAGCAGCTACCAGGCCGTCGACACGGGAAATGGTGCCGCCACCACGCTGGCCGTGCAGGTTCCGTTCTACCGAGGTGGCGTGGTCCCGTCGATCGTCGAAGCGCGTCGTGCCGCGTTCGCCGGCTGGGTGGGGCTGGGGTTCGACCCGAAGATCGTGCTCGAGCAGGCACTACGCGATCACCCGGCGACCTCGGTCACCCTGCGATTCCACGACTCGTTATCCGATGCGGTGTTCGCCAGCGGTCCTGCGCTGCAGGGAGCCGACAGCGTGGCGAAGGACCTGGGGAACGGGTGGACGGTGGAAACCTTCGTCGCGGGACACGACTTCGGCATCTTGTCCGATCGCGATGCGTTCCTCGTACTGCTCGGGGTAGCGGCGATGAGCTTCCTGCTGGCGGCACTGGTTCTCGTGCTCGGCACGGGCCGAGCGCGCGCGTTGCAGTTGGTGGGCGAGCGTACGGGAGAGTTGCGTCACCAGGCCTTGCATGATGCACTGACCGGCTTGCCGAACAGGGCCCTGATCATGGATCGCCTCGACCAACTTCTGGCACGCAATCGCCGAGGTGGAACGATGGGTTCGGCCCTCTTCATCGATCTCGATGACTTCAAGAACGTCAACGACACGCTCGGCCACGAGGCCGGCGACCGGTTGCTCGTCGCGGTAGCAGAACGATTGACCAGTGCCCTGCGAGACGCCGACACGATCGGTCGAATGGGCGGTGACGAGTTCGTTGTGCTGATCGACGGCGCCTTGCTCGGGGTCGCGCCCGAACTGGTCGCTCAACGGCTGCTCAACGTGATGCGTCAACCGTTCGAGCTCGAGGGAGCGATGATGCCCTTGTCGGTCAACACCAGCATCGGCATTGCGATCGGCGACCGCTCAAGCGGCGGAGAGCTGTTGCGCGACGCGGACGTTGCCTTGTACCAAGCGAAGGCTGCGGGGAAGAACCGCTACGAGACCTTCTATCCGGAGATGCAGACCGAGATCAGTCGACGCATCGACCTCGAATTCGAACTTCGTTCGGCGATGGAATCCAACCAGTTCAGATTGGTCTATCAACCGATCTACCGCCTCGACGACCTCACTTTGGTCGGAGTGGAAGCGCTGCTGCGCTGGGACAACCCACAGCAGGGCCTCATCGAGCCGGAGGAGTTCATCCCGATCCTCGAACAGACCGGTCAGATCAGAGAGGTCGGCCGTTGGGTGCTCACCGAGGCGTGCACGCAGATGGCCAAATGGCACAGCAGGGGCGACACCCTCGACATCTCCGTGAACGTCTCCGGGCGCCAGCTGGACCACGACGACATCATCGAACAGGTGCATCAGGTCCTCGTGCTCACCGGTCTCGATCCTGCTTCATTGATCATCGAGGTGACCGAGACCTCGTTGATGCACAACGCGGCAGCCACCGCTCGTCGGCTGACGGCGATCAAGGAGCTCGGCGTGAAGATCGCCGTCGACGACTTCGGGACGGGCTACTCGTCGCTGGCCTACCTTCAACAGTTCCCCGTTGATTGCTTGAAGATCGATCGGAGCTTCACCCACGCGATCTCTACGTCCCCGGAATCCAAGGCCCTCATTCGCACCCTGGTGCAGCTCGGCAACGACCTCGGCCTCACCACCCTTGCCGAAGGCGTGGAGACCACCGGCGAGATGGATCACCTCCGCAAGGAGCACGTCACCGAAGCGCAGGGCTTCCTGCTGTCGAGGCCGCTGGGTCCCGCCTCGCTCGAGGCCCAGATACTCGCTCCATTGCGACCCTCGGCGAAGTCGGACCAGGAATGGGTCAGTCCGTAGTCGCCCGAGTTCGATTCAACGCTGGCGCCGATTTGGGCCGCCGGCGCCCGACACGGCGACCGCGTCGGGCGATGCAACGTGGATCAATGGGCGTGTCGGGTACGTCGGCCCCTGATGCGGGGGTCAATCGACCCTTGGGGGCGGGCAGATCTGCGCCATTGAAGGATGGCGTGAAGACGTTGCGGGCTCACGCGAAACCTCGCTCCGAATCACTGATAGGCAGGTACTGACATGACAAGCGCAATCACCGTTCCCTCCAGGCGGTTCTACCCGTGGCTCAGTGGGCTTGCGCTCGTCGCCCTCGGCGCCACGCTCCTCGTGGTCGGGTTGCTCCGGACGACGTCGTCAAACGTCGGCTCGACCTGCCCGAGCGGCACCGAGCTGATCGCCAAGTTCAACTTCGATCACGGAAGGTACGTCTTCGAGAAGCCGAGCGGGAACCAAGGTGTCGTCACGATCACCAACGGCTCGGCAACCGGCGGCGACGCGCATTCTTCGATTCCTGTTGTAGCGATCGTGGTCAAGGGTGGTCCGAACGCCGTGGTTGTCTCGTACTCGCCGCCACAGACCAACCTCCATTTCTCGAACAACGGACTCCCTCTGGTCGGCTCGGGCAACCGTCCGGACATCTCGAACATTCAGTTCTGCGGTAGCGGCAACACGCCACCGGCGTCCACGACGTCCACGACGTCCACGACGTCCACGACGTCCACGACGTCCACGACGACTGTGCCGACGTCGACCGCGGCGTCCACGACGACTGTGCCGACGTCGACCGCGGCGTCCACGACGACTGTGCCGACGTCGACCGCGACGTCGAGTACCACCACGACCGTTCAGTCCTCGGCGCCGACCTCCACCCCGGCAGTCCCGACGAGCGCACCATCGACGACGCAGCCCTCAGCAGCAGCAACGACGACAACAACCGTGGTTGGTCAAGAGGCACCTGTGGTGACCTCGACATCATTGTTGCTCGGGGTGGCATCGGAAACGGCTCTGCCCCGTACGGGGGCGCCATCCGTGATCTTGATCATCCTCGGCGGCGTTCTGATGGCGATCGGTGCGACGATGATGACCGTCGGCCGGGCTGGTGGCCGTCGGGCGAACAGCTGACAGGATCTGCGTCCGATGATGCGGTTACCCCGCCTCATCGGACGCGTCGTCGCGGTCGTGTCGGTGGCGGCCACCGCGGTAGCGATCGCGCTGGCCCGTCCCACGGAGTGGCCGATCGCGGCGGTCCTGATCCTCGCGATGGCCTGGGGGGCGGCTCCCCAAGCCATCGATGCCTTCCTCGGAGAGTCGAGACCTTCTCAGCCGCCGCCTGACGCCCACGGTTCGTTCACGATCGCCGTACACATCGGTCGACAGTCACCCGGGATCAGTCGTGTCAGTGTTGTTGCAGCCGCTGCAGCCGCTCCTACGGTGGTTGTGGCGACTGAAGCGGCCGACGTCGAACTGCTTGGTCCACTGTCATGTCCTATCTTCCTCGCCGAGACAATCGAGGAGGCGCTCAACGAGGCAGCCGCGACTGTCGACAGCGATGCCCTCCTGGTGCTCTCGGCCAGTTCGTTCGCCGACGCTCGGTCCGCGGAGATTGCCGCAGGGTTGATTCGCCAGGGGTCCGGCTGGATCATCGGCCGCTCACGCACCTTCAACCGCGACGGGTTCAGCCCCCAGGTGCGCGGGCGGCTTGGCACCCGTCTGCGCAGTTCGGCGAGGGCTGCTGGCCTCCAGTTGTGGGAACCGAACGCGACGATCGTCAGCACGAGACTCGTTCGTGAACAGCCGTTCGAACCGGGCCGGCCGTGGGGCGCCATGCTGCGGACGCTGGAAACTCGTGGCCAGAACGGCGCCGAGCAAGCTTTGACGTTGTCGATGAGCGCCGAACCCGTCGATGGGCGCTCGTACTGGCCTGTTTCGGTGCTTCGAAAGCGTCGGTCGGTGGCCGATCTGGTTGACGCAGTCGCCACCAGTCGAGGCCGTTCGAGGTGGTTGGCGACGGGACTTCTCCTACGCGAGCTGGATGGATGCCTGTTGGCGCTGTGGTTGATCTCCCCGTGGATGATCACCCGAGCGCAGATGGGCGCGTTTCGCGGTCCGCTCTGGCTGAGCATGCTCCTGGCCGGTGTGCCGGCGATACTGCGTTGGGTCGCCGCGCGGTACGTACACCGCGTTCGGGTGCATCCCCTCGAGGACATGCTGGCCCTGGCATTCGAGGCCCCCGGATCCGTCCTGGCCGTGCCCACGGCATTCACTCGGCGGGTCACGCCGACTCGAGTGCGACTGCCCGGACAGCCGCTCGTGTTGGCAGGACTCGTGTTCGCCGCGATCACCTGCGTTCCCCTGTTCACGGAAGGGACCACCTCTGAGCGCAGCGCGGCCGTCGGGCTTGCCCTCACAGAGTTGGCGTTGCTGTGGTTACTGGCGATGCGAGCGATCTTTCAGAGGAACTGGGCGCGCACCACCTACCGCATACGTGTGCCCCTGCCCGCCCGGCTCGACGGTCAGGTGGCGACGACACTCGATGTATCGCCGCAGGGACTGGCACTCGAGGGTTGCTTCGGCGAGCTCCCCATCGGCTCGGAGGTCGACATCGACATCTCGCTCGATGATGGGTCCACACTGTCGGCGCCCGGCATCGTCGAAGATCGTCGAGCGCGCGGAGTCACGAACGTCGCTGGGGTCTCGCTCGAGGTGCCTGCCGCGGACCAGAGTCGGTGGGTCGCCCAGCTGTCCCGCTCTGTCGCGGCGGTGTCGGGCCACTCGGTACGCAGTCGAACGAGTGTTCACGCTGGCTCGACGCCGCGTCGTCGGATAGCGACGAAATGGCTGGGTCGCGCGATCGTTGCGACCATCTCGGCGGTCTCGCTGACGGCCCTTCTCGCGCTCTGCCTCACCATTGCGGGCTACCGGCCGTTGATCGTGCGAAGTGGCTCGATGGAGCCCGCGTTGCGAGTGGGCGATGTCGTTCTCGTGGAGGACGTCGAGGCCAACCAGTTGAAGGTCGGCGATGTTGCCACGCTGCGAGATCCGCTCGAGGTGACCGACACTTTGACCCACCGGGTGAGAGCCATCAGCGATAATGGCCAAGTCGTCATCGTGACGACTCGGGGCGATGCCAACATCACCGACGAAACCTTCACGATGCCGCGCACTGCCATCGTCGGTCGGGTCGTCACGCGCTTTGCGGCCGTTGGCACTGTCGCCGCGTGGGCAGGCAGCCCTCGCGTTCGGTGGATCGCGGCCTTCGTGGGGATTGCCACGATCGCGCTAGTGGTCGGGCGCGGCCAGCAGAGACGAGCAGCCGCGCGCGTCGGGCTACAACTGAAGAACCGTCACGATGTCGATGACCCGGACGCGACAGCAGCCGCGACTCCCGCGACAACGAGTACTCCCGCGGGCACGAGCACGGCATCGTGATCGGCGCCGGTGACGGGCAAGTTGGCCGCACGCGACGGTTCTGCAACTGGTGCCTTCGCCGGGCTCGGCGCTTCGGCCAACACCCTCGATGATCCGACGGGCGGCGTTCCCATCGACCTCGTCGGGGGATCGGGAACCGGGGCGAGCGAGCGCAGGTCGGCCGCCTCGAAACGCCCGCGAGTGTCGCGGTTCCTGAGGTCGATGCCACCCGATGGATTGGATGCGAACAGAGCCGCCGAGTCCGCGGCGAGCAGATCGATGCTGTACGGCTGGCAGACACAGCACGAGTGGACGCGATTGGCCAGGGCCGCGCTCTTCGACGCGAAGACCTTGTTGTTGGCGTGGTTGCGGCAAGCCTTGCAATGGCATCGCGTCCGGTTCTTCGGAGGCACCGGATAGCCCCAGTCTGCCGATAGGCGCCAAACGGCAGCTGTCGTCGATGACACTGCGGCGGCATGCAGTGACGTGCCGCCAACCAGTGCTGCGGCGCTACCGTCGATACCGAGCAACAGGAATCGTCGCCTTCCAACCATTGTGATCTCACCGTTTCCGTCAGTGCTTCGAATGCTGCCGGCTCCGGGAGCGGCACCTTCCTCGTCACTCGGCTTCGGTGTCCCAATCGATCGTCGTCGGCGCTCACCACGAACGAACGGTCCCATCGGGCATCTCGGTCGGCGCCCATGGCGTCGCCCGGAACGTCTTCCAGGATCACTACCCGAAGGTCGAACTCTCGAGTCACGAGAGGTCGGCTTTCCACTTCACCTCTCAGTTGATGACGCATCCGCAACCGGCAGCGTTGAGAGAACGTTCGGCATCGTTGCCGGAAACTTGAGGACCTCTTGACGGTGTGGCCGCTCGCAGGCAGTTCGGGGACGAAGCGTTGATCGACAACTTTCCACAAAATGGGGTGCTGATATGCCGAAACGCGGGGCCGTCCTGGGTTACGTTATTCGGGATGACGCGCCTGTGTGAACGACCTGGATGTTCACAGGTTGCGGAGATGACGTACGGCTTCGACGCCGAACATCTCATGGTGTGGATCGACTCGTACGACCGCGTCGCCACCGGCTTGGCGGGCGTTCTGTGCCGGCGGCACGCCGACGCCATGGTGGTACCCCTCGGATGGATGCTCGACGATCGTCGTGATCTTGTCCCGCGACTGTTCAAGGCTCCTGCACAACCGACGATCGCAGTGGCCCGGCACCGGCGCGTCCACCACCGCGACGACACCGAGCAGTTGGAGCTCGGCGTCGACACGGTGATGGGGGAGTCCAAGGCGGTGGCCGACGAGGTCGAGACCGAGCCGACTCTGACCGAGACCGAGGTCCTCCCGTGGAAGCCGATGTTCGACCAGACCGATGACCTCGGCGGTCTGCTCGAGGCCAGGAGCCCGCTGCTCGCTCGGGCCTTCGGCGGCAAGGGTCGGCGCAGCCCGATCAGCTGACCGGCGCCGCCGGCGCTGCCGCGTCACAATGTGCGGCTACCCACACCGGCAGCTGTGTCGCTCGCTTCGTGACCCGATCGAGCAGCGTGTTGAGCCGAGTGATGCGAGTGTCGATGCGAGCCACGACTTGGGTGTGGCCGGCTGCGTCGGCTTGCGCCCGCCGCTGGGTCAGCGTCGCGATCCGATCGTTGATTCGCGTCTGGGCCTTGGCGAGGCGGTCGGTGATCTCCGATTGGTGGTTGCAGATGAACTCGGCACGATCGTGAGCGAGGCCGGTGGTTCCGGCGGTCGGGCTGGCCGCCGACGCCGCTGCGCCGATGGTCAGCATGCCTGCGAAGGCAGCTCCACATGTCGAGATGAGGATCTTCTTGGTGATGTTCATGGATCGCATGATGAGCCCGACATATGAGGAATCTGTGAGCGGTCCATCAAGAAACGGCGATACTTGCGGACATGGACGTCACCGCTTCGCTCGAAGCCCCGTGCCCAGCTGAGGTGTTGTTCGAGCTGGTCGACGACCTGTCGACGTATCCGCAGTGGAACGGCCTGGTTCACAGCGCGGCCAGCGAGCCTGGCAACGACGAGGCCTGGGACGTCGAGCTCCGAGCGCGGCTGGGGCCGTTGGCGCGAAGCAAGCGGTTGCGCATGGTGCGAACCGTTCGCGATGCAGAGACGTTCACGGTGAGGTTCGAACGCGACCAGGCCGACGACCGCAACCATGCACCATGGGTGCTTGCTGCGACCATCGTCGAACGTGGCGGGCTCAGCGTCCTGACGATGCAGTTGCACTACGGCGGTTCGCTGTGGACCGGGGGCGCGCTCGAACGAGTGCTGGCAGATCAGATCACTTCGGGTCGGGAACGGCTGCTCCAGCTCGTGGCGACCAGGCGTTGAACCGGCCGTCATCGCGACGTTCCAAGGTCAGCGGCATCCCGAAGCAGTTGCTGAGACTGGCGGATGTGAGCGCCTTGCCGATCGGCCCAGATGCGACGACGAGTCCTTCGTGCAACATCAGCACGTGGGTCATGCCGGGTGGCACCTCGTCGAGGTGGTGAGTCACGAGGATCAGCGGCGGCGCACTCGGATCGGTCGTCAACTCAGCCAGGGCCTGCACCAGTTGCTCACGGCCGCCGAGGTCGAGCCGCGCACTGGGCTCGTCGAGCAAGAGCACCGCCGGCTCGTTCATCAGCGTTCGGGCCAGCAGCACGCGCTGTTGCTCGCCCGACGAGGTCGTCGCCATCGGGCGATCGGCCAACGCGCCCACGCCCATCTGCTCGAGGCACGCGCGGGCGCGGGCTTCGTCGGCCTCGCTGTAGCGGTGCCACCATGGTTCGAGAGCCGCGTACTTTGCTGTCATCACGATGTCGAGGCAGCGAAGCTCGGGTCGAAGCTGCGCGGCCAGCGACGGTGACATGTAGCCGATTCGCCGCCGGAGCACACGCACGTCGGTGTACCCGAGGCGCTCGCCCAACACGCGCACATCGCCGGTGCTCGGATGCTCGTACATCGCCGCGATTCGCAGCAACGTCGTCTTGCCCGAGCCATTGGCGCCGAGCACCAACCAGCGTTGGCCGGCCGCCACTTTCCACGTCAACGGGGCCAGGATGGTGTGCTCGCCGCGCACGAAACTGACATCAACGAGCCGCAAGACCTCCGACATGGAGAGGCGACGATAGCGCGAAGAGTGGCGAAGATGTCGGTAGCAACGAGGAATCGACTGGTACCCTGCCTGCGGGATGCGTCGGGTACTCTCGATTTTCGCGGCGGTGTGCTTTTTCTTGCCGCTCTTGTCGACTACGGTCGGGCGCGCCGACGACACCGATGCCCAGAAGGCGGCAAAGGAGATCGCCGATGCTCGCGATCGCGCCAATGCCGCTGCCGACGCCTATTTCGCCTCGCTGTCGCGGATCGACCAGTTCACCGTGCAGGAGGACCAGCTGCAGTCGGAGATCACGGCCCTCGAGGGCGATGTCAAAGCCCTGAAGCTCTCCGTCGAGAACGTCGCCATCGGTCGCTACACCCGGTCGGGCAGCACCGGCGTGCCGTTGCTCACGGGGTTCCAGTCACCGGAGGACCAAGTCAAGATCGACGCCCTCCTCGAGGTGATCTACGACTCCTCGGCCAACGACTTCGATCGATTCGATGCGCTCAACGCCGACCTCACCGACAAGCGACAGAAGCTCACCGACAAGAAGGCCGAAGCCGAGAAGGAGCGCGCCAACCTCGCCGTTCTCAAAGACCAGGCATCTGCAGAGGTTCAGCGACTGAAAGGCGTCGAGTCCAATCGCCTCAAGGATCAGGCGGTGCGCGACGCGCTCGTCGCCGAACAAGCGCGACGCAAGCGCGACACGAGTCGCAAGCAACTGCTCGACGCCCCCACGCCCGCGGCCGTCTCGCCGATCGATACCACCGTGACGGTGCCGGGCAACGTTCCGACCGACAATGGGGGAGACTCGGGTGACGGATCATCGGCGGGGGCGGCAACGCGCCCGTCCCTTCCCGACGCAGGGGGCGGACAAACCGGTGGCGGTGGCAACGGCAGCTTCTTCGGTGGCGGCGCCAACGACTACGCCGGTCCGGGCTGGGTCTGTCCGACAGGTGCCGAGCCGGCACCGTTCGCCGACACGTGGGGCGCGCCGCGCAGTGGTGGCCGCCGACACCAGGGTGTTGACATGATCGGCGTGCGAGGCATTCCCGTGCTCGCTGTGGTCGACGGGGTTGCCGAGTCGCATTCCAACGTGCTCGGCGGCAACACCGTCTG
Organism: Ilumatobacteraceae bacterium; assembly: GCA_025358075.1. Lineage (GTDB taxonomy): Bacteria > Actinomycetota > Acidimicrobiia > Acidimicrobiales > Ilumatobacteraceae > JAENVT01. The sequence continues at coordinate 15,203 of JANYKU010000168.1, read as the reverse complement.
GCTCACCGGGGCCGACGGCAACGGCTACTACTACGCCCACCTCGACGGGTACAGACAGCTCGGCCAGGTGAAGGCAGGTACTCCCATCGGCATTCTCGGCCAGACGGGCAACGCCCAGTTCAGCATTGCTCACCTGCACTTCGAGATCCACCCTGGCGAGGGTCCCGCTGTCAATCCGTACCCGACGGTTGCGGCCCACTGCCCCTCACCGACGCCCGCGACTGGCTGATCGCCACCGGTTGGCCGGCGGCGAGTTGCCCACAGGCGGCATCGATGTCGGCGCCGCGGTTGCGGCGCACCGTGGCGTTGACGCCGAGCGCCTCCAACTTGTCGCGGAACTCGTGTACCCGCTTCAGCGGTGACCCGACCGTCGGGTAGCCCGGGGTGGGGTTGAGCGGGATCAGGTTGACGTGGGCAGGCAATCGAAATCGTCGACAGAGCTTGGCCAGTTCGGTCGCATCGATCGGCCGGTCGTTGACGCCATCGATCATCGCCCACTCGAAGCTCAGTCGCCGTCCCTTCACCGCCAAGTAGTCGGCGCACGCAGCCATCAACTCGTCGATCGGATAGCGCTTGTTGATCGGAACCAGTTCATCGCGCAGACGATCGTTTGCCGCGTGCAAGGACACGGCGAGGTTGACCGGCAACGGACGCTCGGTGAGCCGGCGAATGCCGGGTACGAGACCAACGGTCGAAATCGTCAGCTTGCGAGCCGAGATGCCGAGATCGTCGTGCAGGCGCTCGACGGACTCCCATACCACGGCCTCATTGGCCAGCGGTTCGCCCATCCCCATGAACACGACGTTGCCGAGTCGCCGATCCATCGACCGTGCCTCGCGGGCGGCCATGGCAACCTGCTCGACGATCTCGCCGACGGTGAGGTGGCGGCCGAAGCCGGCCTGGCCGGTTGCGCAGAACCCGCACCCCATTGCACACCCGACCTGGCTGCTGACGCAGACGGTCACCCGATCCGGATAGAGCATGAGCACCGTTTCGATGCGCCTGCCGTCGTGGAGCTCCCAGAGGTACTTGACCGTGTCGCCGCCGTCGCTGACGCGGCGAACGACGACCTGCAGTGCCGGCGTCAGCGCCTCGGCCAACTTGGCCCGCAGTGCCTTCGGAAGGTTGGTCATCTCCGCCGGCGTCGAGTACTGCTGGTACAACCCTTGCCAGATCTGGTCGAGTCGGTAGCGGGGCTCGCCATCGAGCAACGTGGTCAGCTCATCTCGGCTTGGCTGGTACAGCGACGTCATCAGACCTCGGCGGCCAACGCGGCGTATTGATCGATGTGGGCGCGCAGCACGTCGACGCTGGCCGTCCAGAACGCTTCGTGCGTCACGTCGAATCCGAACACGGCAGCGAGCTCTTCGGCGGTGTTCATACCGGCGCGCGACAACACGTCGTCGTACACCTGTTGGAAGTGCTGCGGATCTTCGCGGTACTTGGCGAACAGTCCGAGCCCGAACAGGAACCCGTAGGTGTACGGCCAGTTGTAGAAGTGCGAGCCGTAGTAGTGCGGCTTCACGGCCCACATGTACGGGTGCGCCGTCGATTGATCGAGCCCATCGCCGTACGCGTCGGCCTGCGCCGACAGCATCATCTCGTTGAGCTCCGACACGCCGATGGTTCGGCGTTGACGGCGAGCGAACACCTCGGTCTCGAAGATCAACCTGCTGCGGATGTCGACGATGATCTGCACCGCGCCAAGCAGGTTGACGTCGAGCAGCGCCAGCCGGTCGCGACCCTCGAGATGCTGCAAACCTTCCTCGACGACCAGGGTCTCGCAGAAGATGCTCGCAGTCTCGGCCAACGCCATCGGCATGCGGCGCTGCAAGATCGTGCGGTGGGCGAGTTGGGTGTTGTGGTAGGCGTGACCCAGCTCGTGGGCGGTGACCTGGGCCGAGTCGACGCTGCCGCTCCAGTTGAGAAAGACCAGCGAGCGGTCATCGACGAACGGCATGCAGAACGCTCCACCCTGCTTCCCGGCGCGCGGCCCGGCGTCGATCCATTGCTCGTTGACAGCGCGATCGACGAGGCTGCCCAAACCCGGGCTGTACGACGAGAACGCGCCGCGGACGATGCCCAAGCCGTCGGTCCACGAGATCGAGCCCGGGGCGAACGGCAACGGGGCGGACAGGTCGTACCACGGCAGCGCCCCGACTCGACCGTGCAGCCGGGCCTTGGCGTGCATCCAGCGACGGAGGTCGGGCAGCGCAGCATCGACCGCTGCTTGCATGGCGTCGAACGTCGCCCGGGCGATGTTGTTGGCGAACAACGATGCGTCGATCGGGCTGTCCCATCCGCGTCGGCGGTTGACGGTGTTTGCCTCGCCCTTCACGGCGTTCATCGCCGCAGCGCACGCGACAGCGACCCTTGGCCAGGCACGTAGCTCGGCCTCGTACGCGGCGCGTCGCACCGCCGGGTCTGCATCGTTCGCCAGCCCGCGGATGGCCGCCATCGGCAACTCCTCATCACCTCCGGGTAGCTCCACCACTTCGGTGAGCTGTGATGTCACGTCGGAGTGCAGACGTTGCCACGCCGTCGAGCCAGTCGTGCCGAGCTCGGCGTACAGCCCTTCTTCCGTCTCGCTCATCTGATGGGCTGCACGCAACGCAAGGATGCTGAGTGGCCCGCGGTGTTCGGCTACTTCACTGCTGACGCCGGCAAGATCGTCAACACCGAACGAACTGACCCAATCGGCAAGGCGGGCGAGAAGCGGCTGCCGCTGGGACTCGAAGACGTTCAGCTCGCTGGCGAGGCCCTGTGCGGTTTCGTCGAAGCTGTCGGTCGAGACCGTGGCGTACACGTAGGCGCCCATCACGTCACCACGAAGCCCTGTTTCGTTGAACGCGCGGATGACAGCGTCGGCAGCTCGGCCATCGGCCTCGGTCACCGGTCGTGCATCGCACTTGCGGATGTCGTGCTCGTCGAACAACGCGTTCAGGCGACCCGTGTCGGCGCCGGTCTGTTCCATCGCATCGGTGAACGACCGTGACTCGAACGACTCGTGCACGTCACTGACGCTCCATCGGGGCAGCGCTTCCGTGGTATCGCTCATGACAGGTCCTCCGTTGTCTCGTGTGCTGCCACCTCGGCGACATAGGCGTGGTCGGCGTGGTGGATCGAGAATCCGAGTCGTTGGTACATCGACAACGCGGCGGAGTTGGCGCCGTCGACGTACAACATGGCAATCGTGACGCCGACGGACGCCAGGTGGTCGAGCCCGGCGATCGTCAACGCCCGACCCAATCCGAGACCGTGAAACGGCGGGTCGACGGCGATCACATAGATCTCGCCCATCGGAGGTGAGGTCTCGGCGTGCAGCTTCGTCCAGCAGAAGGCGGCCAGCCGCCCGTCGCGCTCGTGAAGGCGGAAGCCCTCGGGATCGAACCACGGTTCGGCCTCACGCATTCGGAGGCGATCGATGGTCCAGCCGCCTTGCTCGGGGTGATCGTGGAACGCGGCATTGTTGACCCGTAGCCACTCGGCTTCGTCGTCACCGACGACGAACGCTCGCGTCTCGACCGTCGTGGTCTCATCGATCGGCAATGGGCGACGCAGTTGGAACAGCTTTCGTCCGAGGGTGAATCCAACCTGGCCGGCAATCGCGTCGACGGTGTCGTCGGGGTGGTGGACCCACCAGTGCACCGCGCCGCCGCCGTCTGCCGCGACCACGCCGAGAGCCGCGCGCAGGATCAGTGGGGCAAGGACCGGCGCCTCGCGGCGCGCGTCGGGAGCGATGACGAGCTCGATCGTGGTCGATGCGTTGGCCCGGTCGAGCTGCGCATAGGCACCGATCCCGCTCAACTCGTCGATTGCCAACACCGCGGCGAACCCCTGACCGACCCGATTGGCGAGATCGAGCCATGTTTGATCCGACAGCGAGCGAAACCCGTCGTGGTCGGCAGCGTCTGCAACGAGCCGACTGACCGTGTCGAACTCCTTGTCGTCGAGCTCTCGCCGGATCTCGATGCGCCACATGGTCGGTCAGGATAATGCCCGGCCAACCTCCGCAGCCGCTGTGGTGAATAGTGTCGGCGCATGGCCAAGCCGCGCACGCCGAAGGGCCGCACCGTCGAAGTCGGCCGCCGGCTGGCCGAGGAGTACCCCGAGGCGATCTGCGAGCTCGATCACTCGAACAGCTTCGAGTTGCTCGTCGCCACGATCCTGTCGGCGCAATGCACCGATGCCAGGGTGAACATGGTGACGCCAGAGTTGTTCCGTCGATACCCGACGCCGATCGATCTGGCGGCGGCGAATCCGGCGGAGGTGGAAGTCCTGATTCGCTCGACCGGCTTCTATCAGAACAAGACCCGGAACCTGTTGGGCATGGCTCACGCCTTGCTCGATCGCTTCGGCGGCGAGGTGCCGACGGATCTCGATGAGCTCGTCACCCTTCCCGGTGTCGGTCGCAAGACCGGCAACGTCGTACGCAGCGTGGCGTTCGGTCTGCCCGGTCTGCCGGTCGACACCCATGTCGGCAGGCTGTCGAAGCGATTGGGCCTGACCGTCGAGGACGACCCGGTCAAGGTCGAGCATGAACTGAACTCGTATCTGCGTCCGCGCGAGTGGGGAGACTTCAGCCTGCGGATGATCCTTCACGGTCGCAGGGTCTGCGATGCGAAGAACCCGAAGTGCGGTGTTTGCGCGTTGGAGGACATCTGTCCGAGCTCCCGATTGCCGCGCGGACGGTCACGAATCTAGGTCTTAATACCACGCAGGGTGGCGCCTTGCGCGCCTTGGTAATCGGTGTATAGTGACCTTCACCAACCAGGTTCCCGCCACCTGGTTTGCGGGCGATGCCGGGATCCGCCGCCTGGCATTGCAGAGTGACGGCCCCGTTAATCGGGGCCGTCGCCGATTTTCCGCCAATGATTTCCCCGGTTAATTGATCAGCTTGAGCGCCCGGCGGAGCAGTCGCTCGGCATTGCGCAGGCCCTGTTCGGCTTCAGCGACGGCGGCGCGCAGATCCTCTCGGCCGGCGGCGATCCCGAGCGGGCCGGCCTCCGCCAGCTGCTGCCGATATCGCTCTACGTGTTCGGCGATAACCGTCAAAGTTGCGCCCAGCGGGTCGTTCATCAGGCCAGTCTGGCGTGCGCCAGGAGCAAATCTGGGCTCCCTGGTCGGGTGCATGTCGATATCGTGGCCCCCTGTGCACTCGGTGACCGTCCGCGACGACCTGCGAGCTCTCGAGGGCTATCACTCTCCTCAGGTCGACGTGCGCATTCGGCTCAACACCAACGAGGCGCCATGGCCGCCACCAGCGGCTTGGCGCGATGCGTTTGCCGCCGAGCTATCGCGAGTGGAATGGCACCGCTATCCCGACCGCAGCGCAGCGGCACTGCGGTCATCGATCGCCGAGTTGCATCAGGTGCGCCCCGATCAGGTTTTCGCGGCCAACGGCTCGAACGAGGTGCTCCAAACGTTGTTGCTGGCCTACGCCGGGCCCGGTCGAAAGGTAGCTACCTTCGAGCCGACCTATCAGCTGCACGCCCACATCGCCCGACTCACTGGGGCGACGATCGTCGAGGGCGAGCGCGGCCCCGACTTCCGTCTCGACGTCGACGCCGCGATCGAGCTGATCCGCACAGAACGACCGGCAGTCACGTTCCTGTGCTCGCCGAACAATCCCACCGGCCTCGTCGAGCCACCGGAGAACGTGCATGCGGTCCTCGCGGCTCAACCCGGTCTGCTGGTCGTCGACGAGGCATACGGACAGTTCGCCGACTGGTCGGCGTTGTCCATGATCGACGAGTCGACACCGATCGTTGTCACTCGAACCTTCTCAAAGACGTGGTCGATGGCGGCGAGCCGTCTCGGCTATCTGGTCGGTCCGTCATGGCTCGTTGCCGAGCTCGACAAGGTCGCGCTGCCGTACCACCTCGATGCGGCCAAGCAGATCGCCGGGCGATTGGCGCTCCAGTACACCGACGAGATGGATGCTCGCGTCGAGATGATCATCAACGAACGCGAACGGATCTCGGCGACACTGGCGAAGCTGCCGCTCGACGTCTTCCCCAGCGGTGCCAACTTCATCCTCTTCCGCCCGCGCACTCGGCCCGGTCGTCAGGTCTGGCAAGACCTTCTCGATCGCAGCATCTTGATACGCGACTGCTCGGGCTGGCCACGATTGGCCGGGTGCCTGCGCGTCACCGTCGGCACCGTCGACGAGAACGACGAGTTCCTCCGAGCGATCGCCGAGATCGTGCAATGAGTCGCACGGCGACCGTCACGCGAGCGACCAAGGAGACCTCGATCGATCTCGAGATCGAGATCGACGGGTCGGGGATCACCGACATCTCGACCGGCATCCCGTTCTACGACCACATGCTCGAACAAGTGGGCAAGCACGGCGGTTTCGACCTGCGCATCGCCGCAACTGGTGACCTGCACATCGACACGCACCACACGGTCGAAGACGTGGCCATCAGCCTCGGCCAGGCCTTCGCGTTGGCGCTCGGCGACAAGAAGGGCGTTCGGCGCTTCGCCAGCGGCCTGTTCCCGCTCGACGAAGCCCTCGTCGAAGTGGCGCTCGATCTCTCCGGCCGACCGTTCGTCGTCTGGGATGTGGAGCTTCCCGAGTGTCTTCCGTTGGGCAGTCCGGCCTTCGACCCACAGCTGGCCGAGCACGCTGTCGCCTCGTTTGCCACGGCTGCAAACATCACGCTGCACGTCACCCTCCGCCGTGGGCGCAACGTGCATCACATCATCGAGGCGGTCTTCAAGGGCCTGGCGCGCTGCTTGCGCGACGCGGTTCGCATCGAGAGCACTCAGGTGCCCTCGACCAAGGGTGTGTTGTAGGTCGATGACCGAGCAGCCGCTGATCGCCGTGCTCGACTATGGGATCGGTAACTTGCGTTCTGCGCAGAAGGCCCTGCAGCGATGCGGTGCCGATGCCCGGCTCACGGTCGACCATGGGTTGATCGCCGAGGCCCATGCAGTCGTCCTTCCAGGGGTCGGTGCCTTCGGTGCATGCATGGCTGCGTTGCGCGAGGCCGACCTGGAGATCGAGGTCGAGAACGCGGTCGATTCGGGTCGACCGTTCCTCGGAATTTGCGTCGGAATGCAGATGCTCTTCGATTCCAGCGCCGAGGACGACGACGCGGTCGGGCTCGGCATCATTCCCGGGTCGATCTGCTGGCTGCCCTCGGAGCTGCCCAGGCCGCAGATGCAGTGGAACGTGCTCGACCTCACGCTGCCCGACGACCGGATGTTCGTCGGGCTGTCGTCGGAGCCGTGGATGTACTTCGTGCATTCGCTGCATGCGGTGCCCGAGGATCCTGCGCTGATCGCGGCGACCTGTACCTATGGCGGCGTCGTCAACGCCGCCTTCCGTCGCGACAACGTCTTTGCGACTCAGTTCCACCCGGAGAAATCGGCAGCGTGGGGACTTGCTCTTCTTGGCAACTTCGTTCGCCTCGTGGCCGGGACCATGGCCGGCTGATGGTGGTCGACTTGTACCCGGCGATCGACCTCTGCGGCGGTCGGGTCGTGCGCCTGACACAGGGCGACTACGGCAGGGCGACGGTCTACGGCGACGACCCCGTCGTCGTCGCTCGCGCGTTCGTCGATGCCGGCGCAACTTGGATCCACGTCGTCGACCTCGACGCGGCCAAGTCGGGGTCACCTCAGAACCGGCGCCTCGTCGAGGCAATCGCTTCAGCAGTGTCGGGTCGGGCGAAGGTACAAACCGGTGGCGGTGTTCGAACGGTCGACGACGCCAGGCAATTGGCCGATGCCGGAGTGGATCGAGTGGTCATGGGGTCGGCTGCGGTCATGCATCCCGAGCTCGTCGACGCTGCCGCACAGGTGGTTGCCGTGGCCGTCGGTCTCGACCACCGCAACGGTGAAGTTGCTGTGCACGGCTGGACCGAGGGCGGCGGTGTCTCGCTCGACGAGGCCTTGGGTTGGTATCCGGCGGCGAGCGCGTTCGTGATCACCGACATCAGCCGCGACGGCATGCTCGACGGTCCCGACCTCGAAGGCCTCACGGCTGCGGCGGCTCGATCGACGGCTCCGGTCATCGCCAGTGGTGGCGTGTCGTCGCTGGCCGACATCGAGGCACTTGCCAAGATTTCGGGGATCGCCGGCGTCATCACCGGCAAGGCGCTGTACGAAGGCTTGTTCACCATCGCCGACGCGTTGCAGGCGGTACGGCGATGAGGGTTGCACGGGTGATCCCGTGCCTCGATGTGACCAGCGGTCGTGTCGTGAAGGGCATCAACTTCGTCGGTCTACGCGACGCCGGCGATCCGGTGGAGCTCGCCGCACGGTATGACGCCGAGGGGGCTGACGAGCTTGTCTTCCTCGACATCACCGCGTCGTCGGACGGCCGCGACACGATGGTCGATGTGGTCTATCGCACGGCCGAGCAGGTGTTCATCCCCTTGACGGTCGGCGGTGGGATCCGCTCCGTCGATGACGCCCGACGCATGCTGCGCGCCGGTGCCGACAAGGTCAGCGTCAACACCGCGGCGGTGCAGCGGCCCGACTTGATCGCCGAGATCGCCGCCGAGTTCGGCGCGCAGTGCTGTGTGTGCGCGATCGACGCCAAACGCCGGCCGGGCGGCCTGGGCTTCGAGGTCTATCTGCACGGAGGGCGCACGCCGACGGGCATCGACGCGTTGGACTGGGCGGTCAAGGCCGCCAAGCTCGGCGCCGGCGAGATCCTGTTGACCTCGATGGATCGCGATGGCACTCGCGACGGGTACGACCTCGACCTCACCTCGGGGGTCGTCGAGAACGTCGGCGTTCCTGTCATCGCCAGTGGCGGGGTCGGCAATCTGGCGCATTTGGTCGAGGGGGTCATCGAAGGTGGCGCAACCGGAGTGCTGGCAGCCAGCATCTTCCACTTCGGTGATCACGCCATCGCCGATGCCAAAGCGGCGATGGCGATGGCCGGAATCACCGTTCGTCCGGTATCCCTGACGTAACGAAGAAATCCCCAATCTCGAACGGAGCATGGAATGGCGAACAACAGCAAGATGGTCTATCGACGCCTCGGGCGCAGTGGCCTGCAGGTTTCGGCACTCTCCTTCGGTAGCTGGGTGTCGTTCGACACGCAGATGAAGGACGATCTGGCGATGGAATGCATGCAGGCAGCGTTCGACGCCGGTTGCAACTTCTTCGACAACGCCGAGGCCTATGCCAGTGGCGAGAGCGAGGCCATCATGGGCCGCGCCCTTCACGAACTGGGCTGGCGGCGAAACACGTACGTACTCAGCTCGAAGTTCTTCTGGGGGATCGACGACGCGCCGAACATGAAGTACACGCTCAATCGCAAGTACCTCATGCAGGCCATTGACGGGTCGCTGGAGCGCTTCGGCCTCGATTTCCTCGACCTCATCTACTGCCACCGCGCAGATCCCAACACACCGATCGAAGAGACGGTGTGGGCGATGAGCGACATCGTGTCGTCCGGCAAAGCCTTGTACTGGGGCACCAGCGAATGGACCGCCGACGAGATCCGCGCTGCATGGGAGATCGCCGAGCGGCACCACCTCCACAAGCCGGTGGTCGAGCAACCCCAATACAACCTGCTCAACCGTGACCGCGTCGAGAAGGAGTACACCCGGTTGTACACCGATATCGGTCTCGGCACCACCACGTGGAGCCCGCTCGCCTCTGGGTTGCTCACTGGCAAGTACAAAGACGGGATCCCCGCCGACTCGCGTGGCGCGTTGAGTGGCTACGAGTGGCTCAGCGAGCAGATCCTCGATCGTGGCGCCAGCGAGAAGGTCGAGCGTCTCCGTCCGATCGCTGCCGACCTCGGCTGCTCGTTGGCCCAGATGTCCCTGGCGTGGTGTGCGAGCAACCCCAACGTGTCGAGCGTGATCACCGGTGCCAGCCGGCCCAGTCAAGTGGTCGAGAACTTCGGGGCGATCGACGTCTTGCCGTTGCTCACCGCAGAAGTCCTCGCCAGGATCGACCAAGCGGTGGCATAACGATCTGATGGGGCGGTACCCTGCGGCCCGTGGCCCTGCTCGACGAGAAGCTGCCGATCAAGATGCTCAACGACCGCCTGTTGGTGCGCATCCCCGACAAAGACGGCGAGCGTCGTACCTCCGGCGGCATCCTCATCCCCGCGACCGCGCAGATCTCCAAGCGGTTGGTGTGGGCCGAGGTGGTTGCGCTCGGGCAGAACGTGCGATCCGCAGAGGTCGGTGATCGCGTGTTGTTCAGTCCCGAGGACCGCTACGAGGTCGAGGTCGGCGGCAACGACTACATCATGTTGCGCGAGCGCGATCTGCATGCCGTCGCGGCCAGCCGCATCGAGGCCAGCACCGGGCTGTACCTCTAGCCGCCCGTATCTCCAGCGTCTGGCCGACCGACGAGCCGTAGCATGTCGCCCATGCCAGCCGGCGCACAGATCAACGCCACCCCAGCAGAGCTCGCCGCGGTGAAGTACGACGCCGCCGGCTTGGTCGTTGCCATCGCCCAAGACGTTGAAACCAAAGCCGTCTTGATGGTCGCGTGGATGAACGCCGAGACGCTGAAGATGACGTTGGAGGAGGGCCGCATGGTGTACTGGAGTCGTAGTCGCCAAGAGACGTGGCGCAAGGGCGACACCAGCGGCGACCGCCAGTTCGTTCGCGAGGCGTACTACGACTGCGATGCCGATGCACTGCTGTTCTTGGTCGAGCAAGAGGGCAACGGGGCGTGCCACACCGGCGCCTACTCGTGCTTCTTTCGGCGGTTCGGCGAATGAGCGAACTGCGCATGCGGCCGAGCCGTGACGAGTTTCGCGCGCTGGCCGCCGAGCACACTGTGGTGCCGGTGTGGACAGAAGTGCTCGCTGATCTCGAGACGCCGGTGGCGGCTTACGCCAAGCTCGTCGGCGCCGGCTCGGGGTTTCTGCTCGAATCGGTCGAGCATGGCGAACGATGGAGCCGGTACAGCTTCGTCGGCCGCGATCCCGTGGCAACCTTGGAGCTTCGCGACGGGCAGATCACGACGTTTGGCAACGTCCCGTCGTCGGTTCCGCTCGATCGTGGAATGCTCGCGGCCCTCGACGAGCTCCTGCGGATCTTCCGCGCACCGATCATTCCCGATCTGCCACCGCTGCAGAGTGGCGTGATGGGGTACCTCGGGTACGACATCGTGCGCGAGGTCGAGCGACTGCCCAACGCTCCGCACGACGACCGGCTGTTCCCCGACGCGGCGATGAGTGTGATCGGATCGCTTGCTGCCTTCGACCACTGGCGCCAGCGCGTCTATCTGATCGAGAGCGTCCCGGTGCTCGGCATGGACAGCGACGAGCTCGATCTGGCCTACGACGCAGCGATTTGCAGAGTTGAACGCGCGGTTGCCGATCTCGCTCAACCGTTGGCCTACGTCCCGGTGGCGCCGCCGCAGGCCGAAGACCGGCTGCCCGACGTTCGCAGCTCGATGGCCAACGGTGTGTATCAGCATGCGGTGGAGGTCGCCAAGGAGCTGATCGTCGCCGGCGACATCTTTCAGGTCGTACTCTCGCAGCGCTACGACATCGATCTCGAGGCCGATCCGTTCGACTTCTACCGAGTCCTGCGACAGATCAACCCGAGCCCGTACATGTACTTCCTGAAGCATCCCGACATCACCATCGTCGGCAGTTCACCAGAGCCGATGGTCCAGGTCCTCGGCCGCAAAGTGATCAGCCGACCGATCGCCGGCACCCGCCGACGCGGACGCGACGACGACCACGATCGGCGTATGGCCGGCGAGCTGAAGGAGAATCCGAAGGAAGTCGCCGAGCACATCATGCTGGTCGACCTGGCGCGCAACGACGTGGGCCGGATCGCCAAGTTCGGCACGGTCCAGGTCGACGAACTGATGACACTCGAGCGCTACAGCCACGTCATGCACCTCACGTCACAGGTCAGCGGCGAACTGGTCGACGGCAAGACGCCGATCGATGTGCTGCGGGCAACGCTTCCCGCCGGCACGGTCAGCGGCGCGCCGAAGGTGCGGGCAATGGAGATCATCGACGCCCTCGAGCCGGTCAAGCGCGGGCCGTATGCGGGCGTGGTCGGTTACGTCGACTTCAGTGGCAACCTCGACACGGCGATCGCCATCCGCACCATGTTCGTCGGGGCGCACGGCGCCTCGTTCCAGGCCGGTGCCGGCATCGTCGCCGACTCGGTCCCCGACGACGAGGATCTCGAGTGCCGCAACAAGGCAGCAGCGCTGCTCGCCGCGGTTCCCGCGGCGCGGCGGATGACCGCGCAACGCAACGCCGTTGGCACCCCCGCCTGACACGCGCTCCACTCAACCCGCACGATCTGGGCGCCAGACTGGCTTCACCGCCCCCAGCTCGCCGAGAATCGTGGCACCCAGATCGCAGGAGAATGTGGGCGCTCGGCGGTCGAAGATCCACAGTCCCGTGGCGAACGTGGCGATGCCGACGACGGTCGCGATCGCAGTCATGCCGAGGGCGAGTGTGCCGACTCGCCTCAGCACGTTGCGAAGGCCTTCGGAGATGCGAATGGCCACGCGATCGAGATCTGCCGTGGCCCCAGTGTGGCATCCGCTCACGCCGCTGCGACACTGGAGACATGGATACCAGTTGGCTCGGCGATCAACGCGATTTGGTGGAGATCGATGGTCCCGATGCGGCGACCTTCCTGCAGTCGCAGGCTTCACAGGACCTACGCGGACTGGGCGTCGGCGAATCGCGATGGACGTTCCTGTTGCAGCCGACCGGTCGGGTCGATGCGCTGGCCAGGGTGGAGAAGACCAGTGATTCGACCTTTCTGCTCGACATCGATCGTGGGTTCGGTCAGGCTCTCATCGACCGCTTGAACCGATTCAAGATCCGGATCAAGGCAACCGTCGCGCTGGTCGACGACCGGGCGGGCTCGTTGGCCGCTGACGACGACGCACGCATCGCAGCATGCTGGCCGAAGATGGGGGCTGAGATCATCCCCGGCGAGACCATCCCGGCCGAGACCGGCTTGGCTGATGTCGCAGTCAGCTTCACCAAGGGGTGTTACCCCGGGCAAGAGCTGGTGGAGCGCATGGACAGCCGCGGCTCGACCGCCCCGCGCCGCCTCGCAGTCGTTCCCCGGCGACCCGCCGATGCGGCAGGCGCGGAGCTGCTGTACGACGGCGCGGTGATCGGCACGATCACCTCCGTGGGCACCACTCAGGTTCTGGCCTACATCAAGCGTGGGCACGAGGGCTCGGCGCGAGACTGAAGCGATGGTTACGACCGCGAAGACCTTGGCCAAGAACCTCGAGCGGATGCGCTCGATCGCGTTGGCGTTACCGGAGGCGACCGAGGAGCTGACCTGGGGCACCGACGTCAACTTCCGGGTGCGCAAGAAGATCTTCGCGTTCCCCGGGCAGGGTGGCAGCCTGATGGTCAAGGCCGATCGCGACGAGTTACCGGCGCTGCTCGCCGACCCCCGTTTCCGACCGGCCCCCTACCTTGCGCGCGGGGGTTGGGTAGTGATGGAGCTCGCCTCGGCGCCCGACTGGGCGGAGGTCGAGGAACTGATCCACACGTCGTATTGCCTGATCGCGCCGAAGACGCTCGCCGCCCAGGTCACTAGCGGCTAGCGCGATCCGAGATCGCCGGCGGCCGCGGGCCCCTCGGCGAGGCGAGCGAGCTCAGGGGCGTTCTGCAGCGCCTGGTTCATCCATGCCGGAGTGGCAAGGTTTTCTGCGGCTCGTAGCCAGCCGGTTGCGGTGGTGCGATCGCCGAGCGCCGCGGCGCTGCGCGCCACGGCCAGTGCGGCCATGGGCGACGCCGACCGTCGGTACGAGTCGGCTGCATAGTGTGCGGCCTGGTCGTACTCGCCGAGGCGCAGAAGGATGTCGGCAAGCGCGTGCTCGGCATACGGATTGCCGATCGGCAACGGGCGGGGGAGCAGGGCAACCAGGCTTGCGAGCGTGCCTTCGTCGGCGGCCTCCGGCGGCATCCACCGGATCGTGCCGGTGTACGAGAAGGCCCGGACGAGCGTGGCCCGTGCGCCTTCGGCGTCGCCGTGATGAAGGAACTGATAGGCCTGGAACCACGGCGACGGGACCTGCTCCGACAGCATCAGCGACAGGTCGCCCTGACGCCATGCGGCCGCCTCGGCAAGGGTCGCCGCGCCGGCTCCACTGGGAGGCGCGCGGTGAGCACGCAGCATCTGTAGCTGAGCCATGAGCGGGAAGAGCGCCGCGTAGATCGCGAAGGTGCCCCACCGCGGCTGGGTGAGCAGCCACAACCCGCCACCGATGGTGATGGCCAAGCTGGCGTAGAGCATGACGACCCGTGACTTCTTGGGGAAGAACCCCTCGAGACCTGCCAGCACGATGTTGCCGCCATCGAATGGCAGGATGGGCAGGAGGTTGAACAACCCGATCACCGGCCCGGCCCAGAACAAGGCGATGGCAGCATCGGATGCGCCGACCCCGCGGTGCATCGGGTTCTCGCCGAGCGCCAACAGCCCGAGGACGCCCACGCTGATCTGCACCGCCGGACCGGCAAAGCTGATTCCGGCGCGCTCCCACCGCTTGAGCGGTCTGGTCGGAACGAACGAGGCATATCCGGCGAGGAAGTCGAGGGAGATCTCGGACCGGGCTCCGGTGGCTCGCGCGGCCAGGGCGTGGCCGAGCTCGTGCAGCAGCGTGAGGACGGCGATGAACCCGGCGAGCCACACGCCCAACGGCACGCCGTTGGCGATGACCACGATGATCATGAAGAAGAAGAAACCCGAACGAACGTGCACGGGGAACCCGAACAGCCGGAACGCCGGTTGTGAATTCATTGTCAGATCCTACGCGACTGGAAAGTCCCTCCCACCGACAACCACTGCGTACACTCGTCTCTCGTGCCATACGTCTACTCGTTCGATCACAAACACCGCCGATCACCGATGGAGTACAAGGATCTCCTCGGTGGAAAGGGGGCCAACCTGGCCGAGATGACCAGTGTCTTGAAGCTCCCGGTACCGCCGGGGTTCACGATCTCGACCGATGCATGCAGGGCGTACATGAAGGGCGGGTGGCCTGCCGGGCTGACCGAAGAGATCAGCACCCAGGTCCGCAAGCTCGAGAAGGCGATGGGGCGAACCCTCGGTGACGCCGCCGACCCGTTGCTGGTGACGGCGGCGAGGCCCTTCACGCTGCGGTCGTTGAGACCGAGGTTGAGCACGGTGTCCATCATCCCCGGCATCGAGAACTTGGCGCCCGAGCGCACGCTGACCAGCAACGGGTCGGCGGCGTCACCGAGGGTT